>JANMIF010000417.1:0-41543 GCA_031375695.1 Planctomyces sp. | reverse complement strand
CGTCGTAAACGTTGTTCGCTCCGACATCCGTCGGAGCTTCAAAGTTCGGTGCCGATGCAAAGTTCAACGCCCCTGTCGAACCGTTGATTGAAAACTTCGCCGCGTCGACACCACCGCTGATTGAGTAGCTCAGTGTCTGGGTTGGTAGATCGGCATCCGTGGCGGTCACCGTCGTGACGGCTGTCGAGTTCTCGGCAATGCTGATCGATGCGCTCCCACCACCCCCATTTGACGTGATCATTGGCGGCTGATTCGCGACTATCGCACCGTACTGTCGGCTGAAGACACCGTTTGAATCTCCCGCTCCGTTGCCACTCCAGACGACGACGTAGTTGTCCAAATCCTGCATCGCGACGGACGCCATCTGTTGCGTGCCGCTGGTCGTCGAGTTGACCAGGAACGAACTTCCTTGAGCAACTCCGGAGCTATCGTACCTGTGAGCGTAAACCCCCGAGGAATCGGCAATTCCAGTTCCCTCATAAACCACAACAAAACTTCCAGCCGCATCCATCGCGACCGAGGGATTTGTCTGATCGCCAAACACGTCTGTATTGACGACAAAAGCCGGGCCTTGATCAACGCCAAACTCATCGTAGCGTCGTGCGTAAACGCCGATTCCATAGAACACATCGGTCGTCCGTCGCCATGCCACCACGAATCGACCATCGCTTCCGATTGCAACGGATGACTCGCCCGATGTGACGTCGCCATCCACGTTGAATTGCCCACCTTGAGCGACACCAAACGCATCGTAGCGCCGACCATTCACCCCGTTCGGATCGTCCCAAACAATGACGAATTGGCCGCTGCCATTCATCGCCACCGTCGGCTCACCTTGAGTGCCCGTTGTCACAGTGTTGACGAGGAATTCGTCAGCGACGGGCGTTCCGTTTGCCGTGTAGCGCCGAGCAAACACACCTGTTGTGTCGCCCGTACCTTCCCCTTCCCAGGTGATCACGAAATTCCCCCCCAAGTCCATAGCGACGGATGAGTTTTGCTGATTATTTGTCGTCGTCGTGTTGACCTGGAACTCCGCACCATTCATCGAGCCATCCGCGTGAACTCGCCTAGCATAAACGTCGTTGCCACTGTTGACCTTCGTCCAAGTCACGACTGCTCGGCCAAACGCATCGACCGCCACGGTCGCCCACTGCGCATCGGTCCCACCCACGGCACTCACTTGAATCGGACCGCTCAACGCTGTGCCGTTCGAGTCGTACTTTCGCAGCATCACCTTCCAGTTTTGCGCTGACGGCTGTTCCGACCAAACCACGAAGTACGTTCCATCCGCGGCCACGGCCACGGCATTAGTGCTGCCACGATTGTTGCCACTCGTCTGCTGCACATTTGCCGCTGAAGTGTTGACCAATGTCTCGCTTTGATCGGTCAGCAGCACATACGAATCGGGCGGAATGGCCGCGCTGAATTCCGACGTGTCGCCACCTTGCTCTGTTGCCGTCGCCGTCACCACCGACGTGGGTGCCAGAACGGTGGCAATCGTCAATTGAAAATAGCCATCGCCATTATTGCTGTCGGTCACGACGGTTGTCGTTCCGAGCCACGTCTGACCTTCGCCATATCCCGAAGGATCGGCTGTCGGCGAACTATACAAGTCGATCTGAAAGTTCGTCGTTAGCGTGCTGTTCAGTCGCCCGTAAATCGTCGTGGTCGCACCATTCGTCAGGATGTTCGTAATCACCGGTGCGTTTTGGCGATTGTTCGGACCAGCATCAACATCCGACAGATCGCTGAGATCGATTCCATCATTCCCCAGATCAATCCCCTGCCCACCGTTGTCACTGATCGAATTTCTTCGCACGGAATTTTCGATCGACGAACCGCTGCCGTTCGTGATCGACACGCCGTGACCCGCATTGAATCGAATCGTGTTGGAGCCCGCCGCTGTGCCGTCGCCCACGTTGTTGCGGAACGCTCCGTCCGTGAACGAAACGCCGTGACCGCTGTTACCCAATGACGTCGTGCCGTTCGACGCGACACCGATCATGTTCCCATAAATGTAGTTGTCGTCACCCGTCGTACCATGCACGAACAGGCCCGAACCGGAGTTGCCTGAAATCACATTCCCTGCTCCGACTGCGACACCGCCAATAAAGTTGAACTGCCCGTTGTTGATCTGCACACCGCCCAGTTGATTGCCCAGCCCAGTCGTCCCAGCCACGTTCGTCCCAATGTAATTTCCCTCCACAACGTTGCTGCTCGCGGCCAAACTCGACAGCGTCACGCCATATCCCAAGTTGCCGGAAATCACATTCCGATCCGAGGCAACTAATCCGCCGATCTGATTGAAGCCGCTTTGCACGAAGACGCCGTCGCCGCTATTCGCCAGCACGGTGCCACCGGATCGCAAGCCGATGAAGTTCTGAAACAAATTGTTGTCGTCACCAAGAAGTTCAACGCCATTCCCAGCAAAGCCGAAGATCGACAGCCCGCGCACCGTGCTGGTCGTTGATCGTAAGGTCAGTCCGCTTGCGCTGGCTCCAGCCAATCGGCCGTCGAGTTCAATCAAGGGGGTCGCTACGAATCCCGTTTGAGTTGTGGCGTCAATCACCACGGTCCCGATGACATCCGGCAACTCGCTCGTCAACGCGATTGTCTTCACTCCTGTGCCGGTGATGTTGAACGTGATCGTGTCGGTTCCCGCCAGAGCATTCGCATCAATAATCGCCTGCCGAAACGAACCCGCTCCCGAATCGGCCGTCGTCGTCACGACAAACGTATTCAGCAGCCCGTCCCAACCCGCTTGCAGCTCACTCGAAAACAGTTCCGTCTCCGTCACATCGCCACTGCGGAACTCAAGCTGCCAATCACCACCGAGCGACTTGCTGCCAGTGTCGTCATTGCTCGCCGCGACATCCGCTCCGGTCAATGCTCCAATGGATTCCAACAATTCCCGGCCATCGTTCGTCGCCGCCAGATCGCAGCCGTAGAACAACACATCCGCATCGCTCGACAACGCCCAGCCCCAGTTCGCAATCCGACCCGCATTCCCCGGCAAGCTGTCGAGCGTCAACCACGTCGAACCCAACTTCACACCGCGATCCGTCGCATGACTCACAATGTGAACCGCATCCACGTCGCGATATCGAGTCAGCGCTTCCGTGATCTGTTCAATCCCGTCCCGCGTGGCATCAAGCACGACAATGTCGATATTCCGCCCTGACTCGCGCTGCACGTTCAGATCGTCCACAAACTGCTGATAGTCCGCCGCCCCAGCATCAACAAACGCCACCTCACTCCGCGCGTCACTAACCGGAAGTGTGAGCGAGGGCGAATGCTCCAATTGAATTTCACCCGCGAGTGCCGCACCGCCCGCATCGACAAACACCGCTCCCATGGCCTGCGCATCAATTGGCACGACAATCGGCGAGCTTTCATTCGCACTGATCGGATTCAGCATCGCGACATCAACCGTTGCCGGAGCTGGTGCGGCAACCGCAACCGCCGGGGCCGCGCTCAATAACACCCGGTCTTCGAGCACCGACAAATCCAACGCGCGACCGGACCGCAGCTCACAGCGACTGGCCATTAGCCAGCGAACGTGGTCGATCGCCGACAACAGCCTGCGTCGGATTCGTTTTGGAATTTTATTCAGCGGCATTTCGACACCGAGTCCTGCGTAGTCGAAGTCATAAGACTTCGGTGGCACGCGAAAAACCGAAGTCTCACGACTTCGACTATGGGGACATATTTTCTGCCACCCGTGAAACTGCGCACTTTGGGTAACTCTTCCCCACAGCGGTGACATTGCCAGCAACTTGCCCGGAATTGACGTGATGTTGCCGATTCGCAACATGCTTTTTGTCCGATCGCACCTAGCAATCCGGTTTCGCAGACTCGCCAGATTCCCCAATCACCCCGAGAACGAAGCTGTCAGGGTTCGACTACGGTCCGGTTAGTAAAACCCGGTCGACTTTTTCCAGAAAACAAATTGTGCCGATCAAATTGACTGTGCCGATTCAGGCACTCAAGTCGAAAACCATAGGTGAGTCGGAAACTTCCCGACCTTCGATTCCGCGTCTCTTGCGCGGCTGGACCAAGACTGATGCAACTCTCTCGCTGGAAAACATGGCTGTTGTCTCTTGCCGCCAGTGGCACGGCGGCCGGAGTCTGCCTGTTGTGGTCCGCCCAAGACGCCGCTTCCCAAGACTGGGGCCGCTCGCGAGTTCAACAGACAAACACGATCCCACCCGGAGCGCAACCACTTCCGCCGCAGACGTGGAACGCTCCGGCCAATTCGGGACTGCAACTTTCCAACTGGCCAACTCGCACCGGCGTTCAGAACTACGCCATGCCGATCGTGCCGTATGCCGGATATCGAGCGGGCAACGATCCGATGCCGTACAACGCCGCTCGCAACCCTGCCGGACAATACAGCCGCGGAGTCGCCCCGATTCCGTACGCACCGATCGGATCTCAGCCGCAACAAGCGAACTACTCGCCGATCCAATCAACTCCGCCGGCTCAACTGCCGAACATCACGCCGCCGTGGGCGATGCTCCCAAACGATCAGCGTTCCGAAGCGATCGACCTCGCCTCATTTGAAACGGGTCGCCACACCGCTCAATACGAAGTTACCCCGCGAGCTCGCGTTTCAGCCGGTTCCTGGTCCGGGCCGAGTCAAAAATCGCTCGGGCCGTTGCCCGGAGTGCATTTCGATAACCCGTATCAAGACGACTCTCCAGCCGAAGATTACGTTTCGCCGTACTTCGGTCGAACCGGCACCTATCCCGATCAAGAGATGTCCGCCGGCACAATCGATCTCGTGGAACTTCCCGCCGACTTCGCTCCGTGGTGGGATGCCGTCATCAATCAGCCGATGCGAGCGGGCACGGCGACAAGTCAGCAAGTCGGTGTGGAATCGCTGACCATGGCCGCGCTCGAACATTCGCCGCAAGTCACCGCGATCCGCATCGACCCGGCCATTCGCGAAGCGGTCATCTGCGAAGAGCAGGCCTTCTTCGATTGGACCGCATTTCTCGATACAACCTACGACGACAAAAATGATCCCGTCGGCAACACGCTAACGACCGGCGGCGCTTCGCGATTCTCTGACAAAATCGGAGCCTCGCGCGGCGGATTTCGCAAACGCACAATCAACGGCGGCCGGTTTGATGTCGCTCAACGGCTCGCCTGGGAACAAACCAATTCCAACTTCTTCGTCCCGAACCCGCAGGGCCAAACGCGGCTCGAAATGAACTTCACGCAGCCGCTGATGCGCGGTGCCGGATACGTCTACAACCAAAGCCGTATCGTGCTGGCTGAAGTTGACAAAGGACTGTCGCAACAGGAAATGCTAGAAAAGCTGCAAGATCACCTCGTCCAAGTCTACGACACCTACTGGCTGATCTACAAATCCCGCGCGGTTCGCTTGCAAAAAGAACGTCTGCTGGGCCGAGCCAAACAAATTCAAGAGCAACTGGAAGCCCGTCGCGGCGTCGATTCGATTCGCCGTCAAATTCTGCGGGCCTCAGCCGCCGTCGCCAGCCGCAAAGCGGAGATTGCTCGCGCCGAAATGGCCATCCGAAATTCCGAGTCGCGTCTGCGACTGCTCGTCAATTCGCCCGACCTCAAACGACAGACTCAAGTCGAGTTGCTCCCCGCCGATCTGCCACTAAGCCAGCTTGTCCCGATCTCGATGAAAGCGTCGGCTGAATCTGCGTTGCAGCATCGACCCGACATCAAAGCGGCCATCCAAAAGATGAAGGGGACCAGCGTTCAGCTCAACATGGCCAAGAACGAATTCCTGCCGAAGCTCGATCTGGTTCTCAGCACTTACACCGCCGGACTGCAAGGCAAAGGAGACACCGCCGCCGCGTTCGGCAACCAATTCACCGACGGCCGCCCCGGCTTCGGCGTCGGCTTGTTGTTCGAGTATCCGCTCGGCAATCGTGCCGCCGGTGCTCGTCAAGATCGCCGCGAATGGGAAGTCGCCAAAGCCCTCAAGGATTTTGAAGCGACGATCGAAACCAGCCTGACCGACGTCGAGATCGCCGTCCGCGAAATGGAAACCAGCTATCGCGAAATGCTCGCCCGTTTCCAATCAATGATCGCCGCCGAAACCGAAGCCAGCTACTTGCAAGAACGTTGGCGACTGCTCCCCGGCAACGACCAAACGCTGAGCTTCCTGCTGGAAGATGTTCTCGACGCCCAAGAAAGAGTCACCACCGAAGAACAAGATTTCGTCACCGCCCAAGTCAATTACGTTCTCAGTCTCGTCCGAGTCAAACGCGCTATGGGCGTACTGCTGTCGATGTGATGTGACGGGGACTGAGAACTCTAAACTGGAAACGGGGAGAGCAGGTTTTCTTACGGATAATTTGGAATTAGGAACTTGCAGTTCGGCCCGAAGGGCCAGCAACAAACCAGCTCAGGGCAGAGTGAATCGGCGATAGCCGATGAGCGCCGCCCTGGGTCACGGGTGAAAGCAAGATGTAGCCCTGAAAGGGCGAAACAACCGGACGACGACCATGTCCCAATCGTTGGTCAAAAATCTCATTCATCTCGTGTTCAGCACGAAACACCGCAATCCGTGGCTCGTTCCCGAAATCCACCACGAGCTTTACGCCTATCAATCCGGAATCTTCAAACAATGGGACAGTCCCGCGCTGGTCATAGGCGGAGTTGAAGATCACGTCCACGTCCTCGTCTCTCTCTCGAAGAACCACGCCATCAAAAAGATCGTCGAAGAGGTGAAGAAGGGAAGTTCGAAATGGCTGAAGACAAAGGGAAAACGGTTTGCAGGGTTTTATTGGCAGGCCGGGTACGCCGGGTTTTCGGTGAGTCAGTCCAATATCGAGAAAGTTGAAACTTACATCCGCAATCAGGCCGAACATCACAAAAGGATGGCGTTCCAGGACGAGGTAAGAAAGTTGTTACGGAGTCACGAGATCGAATTTGATGAACGGTACGTTTGGGATTGATTGGCCACGATCGGAATTGTTCGTCGAATTGTGTCGTCGTTCCGCCCTTTCAGGGCTACGTTTGAATTGACCGCGTTACCCAGGGCGGCGCTGCTCGGCGATAGCCGAGCAGCTCTGCCCTGGGCTGATTTGTTGCAGCCCTTCGGGCAATTCGTTTGTGAGTCCACCTTGTTTTCGAGCCACTGTTCCGTTTGATCGGTGCGTTCTTCCGACACAACGAACAATATGTTGACCGTTCGCTCACGTCTGACTTCACGCAATACCGCTCGGTCGTTGACCGATACGGCGTTGGTCGTGCGCATTCGGACTCGCGAACAAGAACTTCTCGCCACGTTAGACTCTGAACTGCAATCACGCATTGACGATCTCAGAACCAATGCGACGACCCTCGAGCTGACGGACGATCGGCTCATCGAAACATCCGCGTTGATTTGCGTTGCCGGTCGGCGAGCGCTCGGCATCAGTTTTTATGACGTGCAAATTTTGTCCGGCCTGACGATGTCTCGTGGACATGTCGCCGAAATGGCGACCGGCGAGGGAAAGACCTACGCCGCTGCGTTTCCCGCGATTATTCATGCTCTTGCTGGGCGAGGTGTTCACGTCAGCACCAGCAACGCCTACTTGGCTGAGCGAGATTGCGCGCAGCTTGTGCCGCTATTTGATCGGCTAGGAATGCGAGCCGCTCACATTGCGACTCAACAGCCGGTCGATGAGAAAAATGCGGCGTATCAATGCGACATCACCTACGGCCCTGGTTGCGACTTCGGGTTCGACTATCTCCGCGATCAATACGCCAAGAGACAAGCTCCGGTCGGCCGATTGGGCGACAACTTTTTGCGAGTTCTCCGCGGCCAAGAGCTGAATCGAACGCCGACCCTACAGCGTGGATTGATCGCTTCGATCGTGGACGAGATCGACAATGTCATGATCGACGACGCCGGATCGCCGCTCTTGATCAGCGGACAACCGGAAGGTCTCGCTCCCGATGCCGAGGCTCATCGCGCCGCGATGCAATTGGCCGACAACCTGGTGGCCGAGACCGACTTTCGCATCGAAGCCACAACCGGCGTGACTCAACTGACTCGCACCGGCCACGACCGCATCTGGGCCAACTCTGATAATCTGCCGCTCAAAATCCTGCTGCGACCGTGGAACAGCTACGTCGAACAAGCGCTCCGAGCCAAATACCTGTTCCGCCGCGATGTGCATTATCTTGTGCGAGACGACAAGGTCGTCATTGTCGATCAATCGACCGGGCGCATCTTCGAAGAACGCAGTTGGCGAGACGGTCTGCATCAAGCGATCGAAGCTCGCGAAAACGTCCCGATCACTGCCGAGATGCAGGGCCTCGCGCGAGTCTCTCGCCAGCGATTCGGTCGCCTGTATGAACGGCTCTCCGGGCTGACCGGGACCGCAATCGAATGTGCCGCCGAGTTTCGTGATATCTACCGGCTGAAGGTTGTGCCGATTCCGTTGCGGCTTCCGTCGCAACGCCGCTTGCTGCCGCCAAGGTATTTCGCGAATGACGAAGCGAAGTGGTCTGCTGTCGTCGCCGAAGTGACGCAAGTCCACGCGAAAGGCCAACCGATTTTGATTGGCACCCGGTCGATTGCCAAAAGCGAACAACTGGCCGACCACCTGCGAGCGGCCGGCATCTCGTTTGAACTGCTCAACGGCAAGCAAGACGCCGATGAAGCAGCAATCATTGCGAAAGCCGGTCGCGCTGGAGCCGTCACGATCGCAACCAACATGGCGGGCCGAGGGACCGACATCCGTCCCGACGAAGCCGCGATCAATGCGGGCGGTCTGCGAGTCATCGCCACCGAACATCACGATGCCGCACGCATCGACCGACAACTCATCGGCCGCTCCGGTCGTCAAGGGGAGCCCGGAGCGGCCAGCTTTTTTGTCTCTGCCGACGACGATCTGCTCGTTCGGTTCGGTGAGTCGCTTCGTACTACCATGAAGCGATCCACCACACGCACCGGTGAACTCGACGGAGACTGGACCGCCGCGATCCGCAAGGTGCAACAACGAGCTGAACGCGACGCGGAACTCGCCCGCCGCCAATTGTTCCAACAAGACAAAACGCGAGACATCCTGATGGACCGCCTCGCGGGAGCCCCCCACTAACCCGAAGGACCAAGCTCATGAAAATCTTTCTGGCCTACATCATTCTGGCTTTCGCCGTAGCCCCGCTGACGGCCGGCGAAATCGAGGGCTTTGCCGAGCCGTACAAAACAATCGACGTGGCCGCGGTTGAACCCGGCCTGCTCGTCGCGTTGCTCGTCGAAGAAGGAGCGCTCGTCGAGAAACATCAGCCGATCGCCGACCTGCATCAAGATGTGCTCAAAGCCTCGCTCGAAATCGCCCGTGCTCAGCGAGACAGCTTGAGTCCGATCCGAGCCGCCGACGCCGAAGTCCGGTTGCGACAATCGCAACTCGGCAAGCTCAAGGAACTCCGCAAGAGTGATAACGCCAGCGAGGAAGAGGTCAACAAGGCCGAACTCGAATTTGAACTCGCTCAATCGCGGCTGCTGCAAGCTCAGGAACAACACGAAGTCCGCAAGCTGGAATTCGACCGATCACAACTGCAACTCGATCAACGTTCGGTGAAATCTCCGATCAAAGGTGTTGTGACCTTCGTTCACAAAGACGTCGGCGAGTTCTTGTCACCAACCGATCCGATTGTGGTCACCGTCGTGCAGCTTGACCCGCTGACCGTGATCTTTTCGGTTCCTGCTTCAGCAGTCGAAGAATTGAAAACCGGTCAAAAACTTCCGCTCCGTATCGATGGCCAAAAGCAGCCGCGAGAAGCCGAGATCGAACTCGTTAGCCAAGTCATCAACGCCGAGAGCCAAACCGTCCGAGTGAAAGCCAAACTCCCGAACCCCAAGTACGAACTTCGTAGTGGCGTGAAGTGCTATCTGACTCTCGCTAATGCCCCGGAAGCCCCGAAGAACGTCGCCGAAAAACCGACGAAGCCAAGTGAGACCAAGCAACGGAAGTAACCCGAAGCGTAAGCGACGGTGGACGGGCCATTCGCGATGAGTGTGCCGCGATGACGACCTCGATTGAAGACATATCAAGCTGGCCACTTCAAAGCTCTGACTCATGACGAACTCCACCGGATTCACCGAGTTCATGCTCGACGCGAAAGCGGCGATCGCACCCGCGCCGGCGTTTCCGTGGGCGGCGATTGCGGCTCAATTGAGGTCGGTGCAAGCCGGACTGAAACGGATCAGCGACAGCGAAACTACTACTGGCTGGTTGACTCAAGCGGCGAAGGTGCTCGGTTCGATCGGGTCACTCGGCGTGTTGGTTTGGTATGAACGAACGGAATCCGGTTGGTCCGCGCCGTTGGTCAGTAGTCGCGACGCCGATCCAGCGGTCTTGCAAGAACTCTGCCAACTTGCCGGTCGAGCCGCCGAGTCTGGTCCGGCCACCACGCGAGTCGTTGATGCTCGTAAGACCACTTGGTTTGCGGTCGCGATGCCGGTTGGCACGGCCGGTTGTCTCGCGGCGACATTTCAGCAACATAGCGAACCGGACGATTGGTTCGTCTCGCAGTTAGATCACGCCGCCGCCGAATTGGCCTCGCGACTCGCGGCTAAATCGTTGACTCAGGTTCGGATCGAATTGAGCAGCAGCGCGGCGGTGATCGAACTGGCGACCCGAATCGAAGCGGCTGAATCGCTGGAAGCCGCGTGTCAGATGTTGGTCGAAGAGGTCGGTCAGTATCTGTCGGTGACTGTCGCTCTCGGCCTCGTGCCGACACCGACGAGTCATTCAAAGCTACAAGCGATCTCTGGCACCGCCGGCGTCGACACCGATTCGCCTCGCTCGCGGCTGATCTCAGCAGCGATTGACGAAGTTCTTGTTCATGATCGAGTGACTTGCTTCTCTGCGTCTCTGCGATCTCCTCCCCTCGGTTTTGAAAATCAATCGGGGGGTTCTTTTCAACTCCGAGGCGTGGAGAACGCAGAGACGCAACGGAAGCCATTTCAACAAACGGGTTTGCTGACACATCAACGGCTTGTTGCGGACGGAATCTGTCACAGCGTAATTGGTGTGCCGCTCAAGGATCGGGACGGGCAGTTGCTAGGTGCGTGGGTTTGTCTTGGCGACGAGCAACTCACGGCGAATGAAGCGGCAATTGATTTTCTCAGAGCGTGCGAGTTCCGGCTGGGTGACACGATCAAGTTGTTGCGTCGAGCCGAACGATCGCGACTGCGGCGGTTGCTCGACCGATGTCGCAAGAAAGTTGGCGGATCGCTGACGAAGGTCATTGTCGGCGGGAGTGTTGCCGTAGCGGCGCTGATGGCGGTGCCTTGGCCGCATCGAGTGAAATGCGACTGCCAGTTGGAGCCGGTGACTCGCCGGTTCGTCGCCGCGCCATTTGACGGGACGCTCGAAAAGGCGTTTGTCGAACCGGGGCAAGTGGTCGAAGCGGGGGAACTGCTGGCCCAGATGGATGACCGCGAGATCAATTGGGAAAAGGCTGGCGTCGATGCCGAGCAGCAACGAGCCGCCAAAGAGCGCGACAGTAAACTGGCGAATCACAAGATTGCTGAATCGCAATTGGCGAAGTACGAAGTCGAACGTCTCGAACTGCGGCGACGATTGCTGTCGCATCGAGGCGAACATCTCGAAATCCGCTCGCCGATCGCGGGACTGGTCATCGTCGGTGACCTGAAGAAATCTGAAGGGGTGCCGCTGACGACGGGTAAGAACCTGTTCGAGATTGCACCGCTGGATCGCATGGTCGTCGAAGTCGCGATCCCCGAACGAGACCGCATCCACGCCGACATCGGCCAAGACGTGGACATCACGCTCGAAGGCTTTTCGGGCGAACACTGGTCGGGCAAGGTCGTCCGCATTCATCCTCGCTCTGAAATCCGAGATCAGGAAAACGTCTTCATCGGCGAAGTGGAATTGGAAAACGTCGGCAACCGTTTGCTCCCCGGTCTGCATGGTCACGCACGACTAGCGTCTGGCTGGCGGTCAGTCGGTTGGCTGTTGTTTCATCGGCCGGTCGAAGCGCTCGTGTTCTGGATGGGCTGGTGAGTTCCCCATTGGTTGCATTCCTAAATTCGTTGGGACCAATTTGTGGTCGAACTTCCGAACAGTCCCAACGAATTTGGCAAGACAACAGATGAGATGCAGTCAAGGTGATTTGTCATGTCGCTCGATCATTCGACTCGCGAACTGATGCACAGCCGGATTCGGTTGCGGCCGGATTTGGTCGTGACCCCACAACGGTCAACGAGCGGGACGTGGTATCAGATTGAGTCGCCTGTGAGCGGACGTTTCTTTCGCGTTGGATTGGCCGAGTACACATTTCTCGCATTGCTTGACGGACACACGACTCTGGCCGAGGCACTCAGTCTGACCGCACGAGACTTGGGGCCAGAGGCGTTCACCGAACAGCAAGGTGACGCGATGATTCGCTGGTTGTTCGAGAATCAACTGGCTGAAGGAGACGGGACGGAAGCCTTCACGGCGGGCGAGATCGTTCGCCGCGCAGAGGACCGGAAGCTCAAAGAACGAATGAATCCGTTATGGCTGAAGCTGCCGCTCGGCTGTCCGGATCGTATCGTTTCGGGGCTGTTGCCGCTGTTCGGCTGGATGCATTCGGTGCCAGCGATGTTGTTGGCGGGAGTTGTTTGGTTGCTGGCGGCGATGACGCTCGCAACCGAATGGCCGCGCTTCGCCGCATCATTCGACATGATCTTTCATCGCGACAACTGGCTATGGCTGGGAGCGGTCTGGTTCGGCTTGAAGATCGTTCACGAACTGTCTCATGCAATCGTCTGCCGCAAGTACGGCGGAGCCGTTCGCGAGACCGGCGTGATTTTCATCTTGCTCGCGCCGGTGGCCTACGTCGATGTGACGAGTTCGCTTGCGTTTCGATCGAAATGGCAGCGGATTCACACGGCGGCGGCCGGCATGTTCGCCGAGATCACGCTGGCCGCCATCGCCGCATTGATTTGGACTCGCGCCGATTCGCCCATGATCTCGCACCTGCTGGTCAATGTGATCTGGACCGCAAGCGTCACGACGGTTCTATTCAACGCAAACCCGCTGATGAAGTTCGACGGCTACTACATGCTGGCCGATTGGCTGGAGTTGCCAAACCTCGCGGGACGCGGCTCAGAATCGCTGTCGCGCATCGCGCATCGCGTGCTGCTTGGCCGAGCAACCGAACCGCCGCACGAAACAACCGCGCGACGCTGGCTGATCACGGCCTACGGGATCGGTGCGTTTGTGTGGCGCGGTTTTGTCAGCATCGGCATGATGGCGGCCGCGTCCGTGATGTTTCATGGCGCGGGAGTCGTCATCGCCGTGTTGGCCGGAGTCACCTGGCTCGGGAAGCCGCTTTTCGGTCTGATCCGCACGGCGTGGCAACTGGCCGAGACTCAGCCGCGAAGGTTGGTTCGCGCGGTGGCGTTGTCGCTGCTCGGCTCGGCGACATTGCTCGCGATCCTGCTACTGACACCGTGGCCTGCCGCGAGAACGGCTCCAGGGTTTGTCGAGTTCCGCGAGCTGTCGAGCATCCGCGCCAAAAGCCCCGGATTCCTGCGAGCGATTCACGTTGCCGACGGAGAACTCGTTGAGTCCGATCAAATTCTGATCGAACTGGAAAACGAAGGGTTGTCGAACGAAGTCGCCGATTTGGAATTGGCGATCAAGCAATCGCAGTTGAAACAGCAGCAACATCGACAAGCTCAAAAGACGGCGGACATGCAAGTTGAAGCGGAACAACAAGCCGCCCTCGAACGACGGCTCAGTGAGAAACGCGAACAATCCGAATCGTTGACTCTCCGCGCCCCAACGGCCGGCCGGGTGATGTCGCGTCAGTTGGCCAACCGAATTTGTGCGTACGCGGCCGAGGGAGAAGAACTGCTGACGATCGGCGACGAATCGCAAACGGAGTTCGTCGCCAGTTTGTCTCAAGACGACGCGCGCTCGATGCCGCGAACTGGCGACTTCCGCGTGCGATTGTCGAGCATCGGAAACACGATCACTCAATTGCGATTGGTCAACCCGCGAGCCAGCCGGACTCCGCCCCATCTGGCTGTGACGGCCGTCGGCGGCGGATCGTTGGCCGTGCGAGGAGCCGCTCGTGAGGCACAAACATCCACGCGAGATGCGGAAGTCGAATTCCCCGAACCGCGTGTGACCGCTCATTTCACTCTGGCCGAAAACGTGGAAGCGTTGAAGCGTTCGACCGGCCAAGCCGGCTTTGTGGCGGTTGAGTCGCGAGCCTTTGGCTCGTTGGCGGAGGGGTTGTGGGTTAGCCTGCGGCGGTTCGTCGAACGACAGTTTGAATCTCGCGGCGAGTAAGCTCTAATCCAGCCTCGAGCAGATTTCGTCGTACCGAACGTCAGGATCTCCCTCATGTTAAACGTCTCCACACACCGACTCGGCCCGTTGTCGCGTCGCACCTTTTTGCGCGGGACCGGTGTCGCCTTGGCCTTGCCATTTCTCGATGCCATGCGGCCGGCGTTTGCGGCGGACGATGCGAAATCTGTCCCGCGTCGGATGATCTGCATCGAAACTAACATGGGCATCCTGCCGCAGTTCTTCTTCCCGGAGAAATCGGGCCGCGATTACGAGTTGACTCCGTATCTGCAAAAACTCGCCGATCAGCGAGAGCAGTTCACGATCTTCTCCGGCACGAGTCATCCGGGCGTCACGGGCGGGCACGCGGCCGAGAAATGCTTTCTCACGGGAACGCCACATCCCGAACGAGGTGGCTTTCGCAATTGGGTGTCGCTCGATCAATTCGCCGCCGAGTTGATCGGCAATCGAACGCGGTATCCGTCGCTCGTATTGGCCAACAGCAACGAAGGCTCAACACTCAGCTATACCCGCAGCGGTGCGCCGATTCCGTCCGAGAAAAGTCCGAAGCGGCTGTTTCAGAAGCTGTTTGTGCAGGGGAAGCCGGAAGAGGTCGCCGCCAACGTCGAGGCCCTGAAGCACGGTCGCAGCTTGCTGGACTTTGTCGGCGAGCAATCCAAGCGGCTCAACCGTTCGCTGTCGAAGAGCGACCAGAATCGCATGGACCAGTACTTCACGGCGGTCCGCGATCTGGAGCAGCGGCTGGCGACATCCGAATCTTGGGAACACAAACCGAAGCCGGTCGTGGACGCGAAGCCGCCCGAAGACATCGACGACGCGAAAGCCTTCGTCCAGCGCACGCGGCTGTTCTTCGATGTCATCAAGCTGGCGCTTGAAACGGATTCGTCGCGAGTCTTCTCGTTCTTCATCGACACCACGGTGATTCACAACATCACGCATCACGGCAACCGCCCGGAAGTGCTGGGTGAACTCCGAGGCCATGAAGAAGGCCAATTCGGGGCGTTGGGCGACTTTCTCAAGCTGCTGAGCGACACAAAAGAAGAAGGCCAATCGCTGCTCGACCGCACGATGATCCTCTACGGCACCTGCATGGGGAGCGCGAACTCGCACTCGAACGTGAACCTCCCGGCCCTGCTCGCTGGCGGTGGCTTCAAGCACGGCCAGCACCTCGCCTTCGACCAGCAGAACAACTACCCGTTGACCAACCTGTTCGTCTCGATGCTACAACGGCTGGACATCGAAACCGATCAGTTCTCGACTGGCAAAGGAACGTTTCGTGGGCTGGAGACAGTTTGACGAAATCACAGAATCATGAAGCACAAGATTATGAAACACTAAGTGCCGAACGCAAAACACGGATTGGCTCGTCATATTCCGCAAAAATTTCGTGGTTAAGTTGGGAACACTAAAGATAGAGAGCATGAGGCTGATCAACGGCGACGTGGCCTTCTCGGTGACCGCGTTAACGCACCGTTCCGATTCCGTCTTCGCGCACCAACGCCGCATTCTCAAGCACACCACGCTGAATTCCTTTCACTGGTTCGACCTCAACCATCATCACATCGACCTGCGGACGATCCCCAATGACCTCGAATTTCACCCTCAATCGCATTCACTGTTTCATGGTTCTGTGCGTCATGATTCTGTGTTCCTCGTGCCCAGCCGAAGCACAACTCGCTCCGTTTCTCGAAAAACACTGCTACGAGTGCCACACCGTCGATGCCAAGCAAGGCGGGTTCGATCTGACAGCGCTGAAAGTTGAGCTGTCGAACACCGACAATTTTGCGAAGTGGGTCAAGGTTCACGACCGGATCGAGTCGGGAGAGATGCCGCCGAAGGGACAGCCTCGCCCAGCGACCGCCGACAAGGACGAAGTCACGAAGTGGCTGAAGTCATCGCTCATTAAGGCCGAGCAGGTCAACCTTGCGAATGAACCGCGAACTGGTGTGCGGCGGCTGACGCGGGCGGAGTATGAGAACACGATTCGCGATTTGTTCGATCTGTCGGGGATCGCGTTGCAGAGCGAACTGCCGCCAGATGGGTCGGCTCATGGGTTCGACAAGAACAGCGATGCGCTCGATATTTCGCACGTCAACCTGTCGAAGTACATTGAAGCGGCCGAGCATGTGCTCAACATCGCGATCGCGATTCAACCGCAGTCGCCAACGGTCAAGACGCAGCGGATTTCGCTGGCTAATCCTCAGGGGTTTGTGGCTCATGTGTTGATGAACGGCGACGGAGTGTTGATCAAGAACAAGCAAGTCGACCCCGAATTCCCCGCTGCTGCCGAGCAGAATCATCTCGACCAGGGGGCTCACGAGCGGATGGGTTCGTTCCACAATGGGGCGAGCGTCGGGTTGTTTCGGCACGAGGATGAATCGTTTCATCCCTACTTCAATGAGTTCGTGGCGATCTATCCGGCGAAGTATCGCCTGAAGACCTCGCTGTGGAGTTTCTCGTGGGACAAGGGAACGATCCTGGCTGGCCGAGGCACCGAAGCCGCGCGGCTTTCGATTGTAACGCTGACGGGAGACGGTCGCGGCGGCGGACATCCGAGCACATTGCTGACGCATCTCGACGCGCCGGCCGCAGGGCCTCAAGAACATGAATTGACCACCTGGCTGAATCAGAACGACACGATCGGCTTCAACACCGCGTCGCTCGCCCGGGCCGCAAACAACTTCAAAAAGAAGCGGGCGATGGAATTCACAGGGCCGGGCATCGTGTGCGATTACCTTGATGTCGAGGGGCCTTTGTTCGACTCCTGGCCGCCGCCGAGTCACAAGCGATTGTTTGGCGATTTGCCGCTCGTCGAATTCAAGCCGGCTGAGCATCCGAATGTCCGTCCGCCGAAGCATGAGCCGCATCGGCAGAAGATGTTCATGGGCAAGAACACCTCCGATCCGATCGCTGGCATCTGGACCGTGAAAAGCGAACAGCCGCTAGTGGACGCCGACAGGCTGATGGCCAGCTTCCTGCCAAAAGCGTTTCGCCGACCTGTTACGGACGACATTCGAAAAGCGTACGTCGCACAAGTTGACGATCGTTTGAAAGCTGGCGATTGCTTCGAGACGGCGATGCGCTGGGCCTATCGCGCGGCCTTATGCTCGCCGGATTTTCTGTATCACGTTGAAGATGTAGCCGAGTCGCTCCGCGACTCGGATTCCTCGCGTTTGACTCCCGATGCCAAGCCGAACGGTCAACCCGACCCAACGACCAACGTAAATGCGAGTCGTGAAACGACTCGCCTACGGATCGACGACCATGCTCTGGCCTCCCGCTTGTCGTATTTTTTGTGGAATTCGATGCCCGATGATCAACTGTTCGATCTCGCCGCCGCAAACAAGTTGCATCAACCAGACATGCTGAACGCCGAGATCGAACGCTTGCTTCAAGCCCCGAAGTCACAGCGATTCATCGACGACTTTCTGGGCCAATGGCTGAAGCTGCGATCGATCGCGGCCACCGATCCGGACAAAAAGCTATATCCCGAATTCAATGTCTACTTGCAGGATTCAATGGTTGCTGAAACGAAGGCGTACTTTCGAGAGTTGCTCGACAAGAACCTCAGTGCCGGCCATCTCGTGAAGTCAGACTTCGCGATGCTCAACGAAAAGCTGGCGGTGCATTATGGCATCCAGGACGTGAATGGCTCGCAAATCCGCCGAGTCTCTGTCCCAGCGGATTGCCCGCGTGGCCCGTTCTTGACGCAAGCGGCGATCCTCAAGATCACGGCCAATGGAACAACGACATCGCCGGTTCCGCGCGGTGCGTTTGTCATGGACCGGTTGCTCGGCCAACCGCCCGATCCGCCGCCCGCAAACATTGCCGCCGTCGAACCGGACGTCCGCGGAGCAACCACGATCCGCGAACAGCTTGCCAAACATCGCGACAACAGCCTGTGTGCGTCGTGTCATGCCAGGATGGACCCGCCCGGTTTCGCGCTCGAGGCGTTCGACGTCATCGGCGGTCAACGCTCGCGATACCGCTCGATCGGCGACGGCGATTCCGCGCCGCGCGGTTCGATTGATCCGTTCATTGGCATCAGCTTCAAGCTTGGCCAGCCAGTCGATTCGACCGGCATCCTGCCCGACGAACGAACCTTCCAAGACGTCCTGGAGTTTCAATCTCTCGTTGCCGTCGACACAACCCAGTTGTTACGAAACCTCGCCCAACGCCTCCTGGTCTATTCAACCGGCCGCGACACGATCTTCAGCGATCGTGATGGACTGGCCGCTGTCGTCGCGACCACCAAGCAACGCGGCGGCGGATTACGAACGATGATCCAGGAAGTTATACGTAGTGAACTATTCGTGGCGAGATAAACATGACCGAATTCACAGCAATTCTTCTTCGACAGGATCGCATCGTCTTTTCGATTGAAGTGCCATTTTCACAATTTGAGGAAATATGGATGTTACGGCATGACTCGGAGTGGAGTCCTCGAATCGTTTGGCGCCAGTGACTCAGAAGTGTTTGAATTCTGAAGTGTCAGCGGAAGTTGAGTTGTTGATCGATTGATTAAAGGGAGATTTGGGCATGAAATCGAAGCCAAAATGGTGGTGGGCGTTCCTTCTGTGCGTTTTCATCTCTTCACCCCTGCGCTTTGTCACCACTTCTCGCGATGCGCGAGCTGACGACAAGCCTGCCGAGCCACAACGCATCAAGCATCAAATCACCGGCCTGTTCTGTCCCGAACGCGAAACTGATTTGCGTGAACTTTTTGCTCGAAGGCTGCCGCAGTTCAAACTCATGAGTGTCGACTACGACAACGCCGAGGCCGCCTTTGATTACGACCCAACAAAAGTATTTCCCGGAGCGAAGCCGGAGCAGATTGTCGAACGCTTCGACAACGAACTACGAAACGCGTCGCGACATACGTTCGGTGCGAAGCCGCTGCGAACGACTCCGAAAGACAAACTGAAGCTGGTCGAATTCCCGATCATTGGTCTCGACTGCAAGGCGTGCTCACTTGCCGTGTACGAGTCCATTTACCAGTTGAAAGGAGTCGAACTGGCGACCGCAAGCTTCAAGGAAGGAAAAGCCACGGCCGTGATCGACCCGGAAAAGATCGACCGGCTAGCAATCGAAATGGCTCTCAAGCAGCGCGGCGTGCAATTGAAAGTTGCTGATTAACAGTGCATCCGAACGTCGGACTGCGAATGAAAACCGTTGACTTGTTTAGGCCATCTCTTGGCCGATCTTTTTTTGATTCGATGATCGCGATAACTCGATCCCACGTGGCCTGTTGATATTAGTCGGTCCCAGTGTTTGCCTCAGGGTCGGACTAAGGACGTGGGCTTGTCGAGCTGCGCAGACGGGATTGGCGATGTCGATTTCTCGCTGGGTGTGACGTCCGCATCGGCCTTTGATGGTGATCGCAACAAATCAAGTTCCTGGCGCAGCAACTCACGCTCGTCTTGAGCGGCCTTCATCGACTCACGCACGGACTGCGACGATTTGCCAACCTCCTCGCTGAGCCGTTTCCGCAGTTGGCTGATTTTCGTTTGCTCAGTCCGAATGTCGTAAAAGATCAGCTTCAGTGCTTCCTGTCGCTCGTCGAGTTTGCGTTCCTTCTCGTGGGTGGCTCGCAGTCGCTGATTGAGCGAGACGACTAGCGGACTGGTCTCATCAACCCCTTCGACGTAGGGGGGCCGAATGGCAACGGGGGGTTCGGGAAGTTCCGCTTCGGTCTTATCCAGGATATCCGCTGGCTCGGCAGGTTTTTCCATGCCAGCCAACGGATTCTGGGCAACTTTGGACTCCGCCGTTTCAGCACGCTGGACGGCGGTCTGCAATTCGGATTGCTGCTTCTGCCAAAACAGGGTTGCAACGGCGGAGACTCCGCCGAACGCAAGCATGACCAGCAGGATTTGCATCACTGTCTTCATGCTTTGTCGTCCTCAATCACCGTCTTTCGCGACCATCGCTTCATCACCACGTCGTCCAGTTCGATCTGCTGTTGTCGAGCCGTTTCATCCTGATGCTCTTGCCAGCGTTGCGATCGCAAGTGCAGCAGCGCCTCGACCTGCTGTGTCACGGCCGTGTGTTGGCATTGAGCTTCTCGAAACCTGCATCCCACACTCTTGAGGTTTTCTTGAGCTTGTCGCAGAACCGGACCCATGTACTGGACATATTGCACCGATTGTTCGCGAAGTGCTGGCACAAACGCTCGGCCGACACGCTCAGAAAGGCCGCAGGCCGTATCGATCCGCCGTTCCAAATCCTGCACGACTGCTCGTGCGGCTTCTTGCTCGCGGCCAACGCGGGCCATCATCAATTCGGCCTGCTTCTGCCGCTGCTGGTGATATCGCAACAGTTTTTCGAGTTGAAAGTGGAAGCGATTCATGGTGTGACACTAACCCGAAGCGTCCGCGAGGGGGACGCTTCAGGGAACTTCGATTTCAGAATCACCTTCGATCGGAGAGCCCGCCCTCGCGGACGCTTCGGGTGACTTTCAAAACGGCCAACGAGCCGCGATTTGCTCCATGGCGGCGCGAGTCTCGGCAAACGAAAACTGCTCGCCAGTGACTTGCCTGAGGAACGACGTGATTGCGGGCAGCAGCTCGATGACCTTGTCAACTTGCGGGCTGGTTCCTTTTTGATACGCCCCGATGCGGATCAAGTCTTGGACTTCCGCGTGCATGGCCATGACCGCACGCAGTTTCCGCGCAGCCGCTTGATGCGCGGGATCGGTCACGCTGAGAAACGCTCGACTAACACTTTGGGAAATGTTGATCGCCGGAAAGTGCCCCGCCTCCGCGAGTTTGCGATCCAGCACGATATGACCGTCGAGCAACGAGCGAGCTGAATCCGCGACCGGTTCCGCAAGGTCATCGCCTTCGACGAGCACAGTCAAAAAACCGGTGATGCTGCCGGTCGCTCCGTTGCCGAGTTGCTCGACCGTATTCGCTAACAATTGAAACACGGATGGCGTGTAGCCCCGCGCGCTGGGGGGTTCGCCGAGACTCAGGCCGAGTTCTCGTTGGGCCATCGCCAGCCGCGTCAGACTGTCTAAAAAGAACAACACGTTCGCGCCGCGACTGCGAAACGAGTCGGCAATGCTGATCGCCGTCTCGACAGCGCGAATCCGCATCATTGGCAGTTGCTCCGAACTAGAAATCACGACAACGGACTTCTTCAAGCCTTCTTCGCCCAAGCTGTCTTCGAGGAACGGACGGAGTTCGCAGCCGCGCTCGCCGACCAAACAGATCACGTTAAGGTCCGCTTCAGCGGTCTTGGCAATGTTGCCCAGCAGCGTACTCTTACCGACTCCGCTGCCAGCGAAGATGCCCAGTCGCTGACCACGACCACACAGCAAAAAGCTGTCGATCGCCTTCTGACCGGTGACGAACGGCCGCTCGATCCGTTCGCGTTCCAGCGGTGACGGCGGAGTGTTGCGAACCAGGCGTTTCTCGGAGGGACGAATCGATCCGCGACCGTCTAACGGTCGCCCAAGTCCGTCCAGCACGCGTCCCAACACGCCCGATCCAGTGGGCACCATACGTCGTTCCGGAAGTCGCACGACCGGCATTCCGGACCGCAACTCTTCGGCGAACTCAAACGGCGCGAGTCGTGCTAGTCCGCGCGTGAAGCCCACGACCTCGGCCGCAACTTCGCGGCCATTCGGTTCGAGAATCCGGCACTGATCGCCGACCGCCGCCGGCAACGCGCACGCTAGTCCATCTTCCGCGATCCGCAGCCGGCTTTGCACACGAAAGCCGTCATGAGCATCGACCTCACGCTTCAGACGTTCCAAATTCACGGTGAACATCAACAGTCCTCTGAATTTTGTGCCTACGAAACGAGCTGCTGCCGCAGTTCGTCAATCTGCCGACGCAACTCGTAGACGATCGACACTTCGCCCGACGAGGCTTGGCAATCGCCGCGAGCCAATCCCGCGTCGGCCTGGATGCGGATTTGATCGCCGAGGGTCGTCGCCGAAACGTGCGATTCGACGTGTTGCTCCCAGACGGCTAGATCCGCCGGATGCAGCTTCACGACAATCGGCTGATCCGTGTTCAGTCGGTCGATCACTTCTCGCACGAGATTCTCAATCGGAAACTGATCGCTCAGTACTCGGTCAAGCACCAGCTTTGCGGCGATCGCATGAGCCAGTTCGATGGTCGTCTGCATCAATTCTGGCAGCACGATCTGTTGCCAATGCACCTGCATCGCTTTCGCCGCATGTTGCAACTGATCGGTCGCCAGCTCCAGCGCGGCGATTTCGTTGTTCGCGGCAGAATTTGCCGATCGTTTGCCCAACGGCTCAATCAACTGAGCCTGGCGGCGATGCTGCAATTGCAACCATTCGGGCGGCGGCAAGGACGGGGTTCCCAGCACAACGTGACGAATCGGGAAGGTCAAGGCGATTGTCGTTTCGGTCATCGAAGTTCCATCCCGGCGACGATTCGCGAATTTCACGGCGCACGCGGAGCCATCGTCATGTGATGACATTCCGACTCTCGATTAGTCGGTACAAAGGATCACAATAGTTTTTATGAAAGTCACCGCCACATCCACAAACGCGATAACCGACGCCACAGGCTTGCCCAGCTTGCTCAATTCCGAGGCGGATTTGTTGTTGTCGTTTCCCAACGTCCCCACTTTGCCCGAAGCCGCGCCGGTCGCCGATTCGCCGCCGGCCGATTCTGTTTCGTCGTTTGATGCGGTCTTGGCGATGTTTGTTCTCTCACAGAATCTGCCCTTGCCTTCACTGCCAAGCGAACTCAGCATCGGCACACCCACCAGCGGAAGTTCGAAAATCACCGGTTGTCTCGATTCCTCGCAGAGGCTTCAGGGTGCCTCGAATATTGAAGTGACTTCACGACCCGGACTTGGTTTGGAGTTGTTGCCCCAAATTCAGTCGGTCGCGTCAGTCGTCGAACCTGTTGAACCAACCTTATTTGCGCCGACAACGTCTGGCCCAACAACCCCTACTACAGACGATCCTAAGGCGGTCGAACCGGTCTTTGACTCACCGCAAATTTTGCCGACATCAATCGCAACCTTGCCAGATGTCGATGAAGTCAGTCCGACGATCTCTGTTGGATCGCCGTCGCTGGCAGCGGCTAGCGCGGAGACTTCTGCTTCACCTCTGCGATCCGAGACCCCGCCGACTGATCTCGGTCTGCAGCATTCGTCCGACGAGCCTGAAGCGGAATCGAAATCGCTGGCCAGCGAAAAGTCGACGACGATTTTCGGAAGGCCGGTTGTGGTTTCCGAGTTCACGTCGCATGCTGAAACCACGACGATGGCCCGGCGATTGTCGGAGCCTCGACTGGCGGCTTTAGACGAAAAACCCGTTCGCCACCGACACACGTTCGAGGGACGGCCAACTGCGGAATACACGGCTCCCATCGGTTTGGCGGTCGAACCGGCCGTTCGCGGGCCGATCCAACTCAACGCGCATTCATTGACAGAGCAACTTTCCGCTGCCGTGCAGACTCACGGGAACGATCTCTCGGCGGGAAAGCCGATCGAACTGCGTCTGCAGCTTGATCCGCCGGAACTTGGCTTGGTTCGTGTTCATCTGCGAATGACCGACGAGGCCGTTTCCGTGCGCTTCATCGCTGGTGATGAAGCAGTCACGCGGATACTCGAAAGCCAACTTCCCGATTTGCGGCAGTCATTGGCCGAACGAGGTCTGGTGTTCGCTCATTGCGACGTCAGTTGCGATTCCGGTCAGAGACAGCAATCTGCGTTCGCTCCTGAGTCTGACGAAATGTCCTTGGCCCAAATTCAGTTCAAAGGTTCGTTGCGACAACAGTCGTTGTTAGCAACTCGGTCAGTCGCGACTCGCGCCGGTCGCGTAGATGTCTTGGTCTGAGTCAAGGTTTTGACTGAGGGAGCATTGAAGGCTCTCTTCCTGATCAGGGCGTTCTTGACTTGGTTGGCGTTGGCCTCACGCCGAGCAACTGGCACTTTTCGCCGCTCAATGGCCCCCGACTCGGCCGAATGCATGGTCTGTGCAATAATCACCAGATCGGCTAGTGAACACATGGTTCAATGATCGAAGATGATCGAAGAAGACCTGTGGGCTCCGTTTGAACTGGCGAGCGGTGCCGTTTGCGAAGAACTGTGTTCAAGGAGCATTCAGGATGGCTGCAGTCGAGAACACGTCCGACGTAAGTCGTGATCAGTTTTTGAAGCTGTTGGTGGCTCAACTCCAGGCCCAAGACCCGCTGGAACCGATCAAGGATCAGGAATTCACCGCACAGTTGGCACAGTTTTCAACGCTGGCCGGAATTGAAAAACTCAACGCCAACTTTGGAGATCTGTTGTCGTTGCAGCAGATCACGCAAGGAGCTGGGTTGATCGGCAAGAGCGTGACCTACAACGCTGCCGACAAGACTTCACACACAGGCAATGTTGAAGGTTTCTCGATCGCCGATGGCCACTTGCAACTGAGAGTGGACGGGCTCGAAGTGCCCATCGGACAAGTTCAAGGCATGACGGCAGCCGCTTAGTTCTCGCCTGGAGAATTTAGGTAGTTGTCATTTAGGACGGCACAGTTTGGAAAACTGTGCCACAGAAAACGGAGTCAATCAGGAGACGTGATGGATCACGTGGGGCACGGACGCGCGGAATTTCGCCCCTCGCACGAATGATCTGTCACTCATGAGCAACTCACTCACGGCCAGTTCGTCTGGTCTCCGGATTCACCAGCAGATGCTGGATGTTGTCGGCAACAACTTGGCCAACGTCAACACGCCGGGCTACAAGAGCCAACGCATTCGCTTTTCCAATCAGTTCTCGGCCTTGCTGGAATCCGCCAGCGGACCGACGGACACCGGGGGCGGAAAGAACCCCGTGGAAATCGGACTGGGAGTCCAAGTCGCGGGCATCGATACACGCTTCGCCCAAGGGACCACCGAGTCAACCGGCAATAAGCTCGACCTCGCCATTCAAGACAACGGCTTCTTCCTAGTGCGCGACGCGAAAGGCTTCCTCGCCACACGGGCGGGAACTTTCTCAGTGGATGCGAAGAACTACTTAGTCGATTCGTCGACCGGAAACCGAGTACAGCGTGTGGGTACGGTGGGCGAAGGCAGCCCGACTGCGCCGGCGTTTCAGATTCCGGGAAACAATGACATCTCGATCCGACATGGCATGACGATCCCCGGAAAGGCTACGGGGAGCATCGCCTTTCGAGGCAACTTGGATGCTCGCGCAGACTTGCCGGTTTCGACCGTACTGACTTTGGGGCAACCGCTCACGACTGCGGGGGATCCGGCTACCGCGGACACTCTGCTCAGCGACCTGGACCAGACGGCGCCGGCATATGTGGCGGGCGATCGGATTCTAATTCAAGGTTCTCGCGTGGATGGCTCTGTTGTGGATTCCGCATTTGTCGCGACAGGAACCGCGACCGATACGGTTGCAGCGCTACTGACCTCGATCAACTCCGCGTTCCTGTCGGCGACGCCGGGCCTCGGAGCCACGTCCTCCTTGGGCAACGACGGGCGGCTGCAATTGACCGCGAATCAGCCAGGAACCTCGAAGTTGAAGCTGACTCTTAGTAGTGATCCCGCTGGGTCCGGAATCACGGATTTCGCGAGCTTCCAGCGGACGGTCGAAGGCAAACACGGGGGCACGACCACAACCGTCATGGAAATTTTCGATCGGCAGTTCGCCGCTCACAATATCTCCTTCACCTTCAGCAAGGAGGCCTTCAACAATTGGAAACTGACCGCATCGCTGGATGGGGGCGAGGGATCCATCACGCGGTTCGGCGAAGACAACTCCGTCACCGGACTGCGGTTCAACGAGAACGGTTCCTTGGCGGGGATCGATGGGTCTGCCACTGCTCAGACGCTGGCACTGAATAAGGCGCTCACGGTCGGACAGGCTCCCGCGACGCTAGCGACGCCGCTGGATGTCCTCGATCAACACACGGGAGCGGCCTACGAGGTCACCGACGTTTTGACAATTTCTGGCACCGAACGAAACGGCCGGGCGATCACCTCCGTGAGTTTCTCGCCGTTCGGCAAGACAGTGGAAGATCTTCTCACGGCCATCAACGACGCATTTCCAACCGCGACGGCGTCGCTCGACGGGTCCGGCAACATCCAATTGAGCTCCGACTCCGCAGGGCAAAGTGAGCTGTCATTGAAACTCAAGGATAACTCCTCGAACGTCGGTCAGACACTGTTTGGCAGCTTCAGCGAAGCCGTTCGCGGTAGCGACGGGGATGACAACATCACCTTCGAGATCACCAACGTCGCCGGATTTGGTTCAAAGCAGACCATTCAATTGACATTCGGAGCAGAAGGTGGCTTTGACGGCCTGACGCAATTCGGCGGCTTCAATTCGGCGGCCTCGACCGATCAAGACGGCTTCGCTCAGGGGACGCTCGTGGATGAAGAGGTGCAGCAGAATGGTGTCATCATCGGACAATTCAGCAACGGTCGGTCAGAAGCGCTGGCTCAGCTCGCGGTGGCCACGTTCGCCAATCCCCAAGGCTTGGAACGCGTAGGCAACAACTATTTCGCGCCGAATCCAAGTTCCGGTTCGCCTGTCATCACAACGGCTCAGGCGGGCGGAGCTGGATCGATCCAGAGCGGCGTGCTCGAAAGTTCCAACGTGGATGTCGGTGTTGAATTCACGCAGCTCATCGCCGCCCAGCGTGGCTTCCAAGTCAACGCGCGAGCCTTCAGCATCGCCAACCAACTACTGGAAGAGACGGCCAATCTGCTGCGGTAAGCCGAGTCGGCGGACGTAAGCCACTGCGAGCCTTAACACCAGCGACTCTGCCTTAGCGGAGTCGCTGTGTTCAGAGTTCGTGTGATTTTGGATGTATTGTTCACAACTGAACAACCGATACAACCGCTACCAATTGACAACGGTTGGGAAGCGGGAGCCGTTTCGATCCAGTCGGCCCAAATTGCCGCGCTACCGACACCTTTCCCCAATTGGCTCCTTTGGCGGAAGTCGCGCGATGAGTGCTTGGCAACGATTCACGCAGGAATGGTCGCAGGTCTGGAAACGTCTCAGTCCCACGGGACGAGTCGCATTCAGTGGTGCTGGCGCCGTGTCGTTGGCGTTGATCGTGTGGGTTGGCTTCTGGGCCTCGACGACGAAGTACGCCGTTCTGATCAGCGGTTTACGCCCGGAAGACGCGGCGGCCATTGCACAAAAACTTGATGCGGATCGCGTCCCCTACGAACTATCGGGAAATGGAACCACCGTGCTGGTTCCAGCCGAGCGTGTGCTTAAGGTTCGCATGGGTCTCGCCGTTGCCGGCTTGCCCCAGGGAGCCGGCAAGGGCTTTGAGCTGTTCGACGAGATGTCGATGGGTACGACGCCGTTTGTGCAGAACATGAACTACGTCCGAGCCATTCAAGGGGAATTGGCACGCACGATCATGCAGTTGGAACCGGTGGCTCACGCGCGAGTCCACATCGTGCAACCCGATCCGACGCCATTTGTTCGTGAAGAAAAACCCGTGACTGCCAGCGTGGTGATCCGTACCAAAGCCGGCCAGACGTTGACTCGCGGAGCCACGGCCGGAATCGTGGCGTTGGTTGCCGGCAGCGTGAAAGGTCTGACTCCCAACAATGTCGCCGTGCTCGATTCCGAAGGCCGTGTGTTGTCCGAGCGGCGCGATTCTCGCGCGGGATTGGCTTCCGCCGATCAACATGAATACCAACGCGAAGTCGAAGCCGACCTCGCCTCAAAAGCTCAAGAAATTCTGACTCGCTTGCTGGGACCGGGCCAAGCGGTCGTCCGCGTGACTGCCGAGATGAGCTTTCGGCATGTGACAGAACAAAGCGTCAAGGTCGATCCCGAAGCCCGGGTCGCGACTCACGAATCGGCTACCTCGTCCAAATCCTCGACACCACCGACTCCGCGCGGAACAACCGGAGCCATCGCCAACGTTCCAAATGCGGAACGTGCAACTCCGAATGTCAACGTTCCACTCAAACAGGACGCGACTAATGAAAGCAAGTACGACGTGTCACACACGGCGCGGCAACTCGTGGAGGATCAGGGAATGGTTGATCGGTTGACGGTCGCGGTCATCCTGATGCCGACCGACTCCGATCCCGATGCCGATCCAGAGGAGGCGCTTGGCATCACCGCCGCCGAAGCCAAAGAACTTGTCAAACAAGCGGTCGGTTTCAAGGAAGGCCGCGATCAAATCCAGGTCAGCCTCGGTAAGCTCTCGGCACCCGAGTCCGACGTGGCGGACGAACCGGCGGTCGCTGCCGCTCTGCAATGGCAGAACTATATCAGCCTCGTAAAGGTCTCAGCGCTGGCGATCGCAGCGCTGGCGGGATTGGTGATGCTCGCCTTGCGGTTCCGACGCAACCCCGTGCCTGCCGCGCCCGAGGTCAAGCCCAACGAGCCTGCGGCGTCCTCTGAACTCTTAGATGTGGGAGCCGTTGTCAGCATTCTGAAATCGTGGCTGGAAGACTCGAACCGCAACGCACAACCGACGTAGCGAATTGAAACTTTGTGGCACGAGGTTCCGTATCGTAAGTCGCGACGCGGAGCGTCGCGCCACATGACAAGGAATACAGCCGTGACGCAGGCAACTCTCACGAATTGGGACAAGGCGGCGATTCTGCTGCGTGCGTTGATGCCCGAGCCGAATCAATCCGTGATGAGTCAGCTCGACCCGGCTCAGGCCAAGCAGTTGCGAAACGTCATGGCGAATGTTGCCAAACGGCCGGATTTGAAGCAGGTCACTCAGGACGTTCTGCGCGAGTTTCAAGAACTCCGCCGCCATGCCGGATCAGCGAGAGCCTCCGCAGTCGATGCTCCGCACTTGGCCGCCGACTGGGTCGCTCGCCAATACAGCGAGTCGGCCGACTCGGCCCGCCCTAACGAAGAGTCTGTACCTTCCGAAATCGAGTCGGCCTTGGTTGCGACACAGCTCGCGAACGTGTCCGCGCCGGTCTTGGCTCGCGTGGTACAATCGGAACCGCCGCGAGTTTTCGTGTTGGTCTTGCAGGCGTTACCGTCCGACCAAGCCGCCGCAGTATTGAAGATCCTTCCGCCGGACGGTCGGGGAGCCGCCATTTCGATGATGGCTGCGGGGCTGAATGTTCCAGAACCGGTCAGCGAATGTGTTCTGCGGACCGTCCTGAAGCAGTGCTCCGTCATCGGTCCAATGGATGATACGGCACCGGACGAAGACGCGCAGGTCAGACGGCTGGTTGGCATTCTGCAAATGGTCGATCGTGAAGAACGTTTGCGGCTGATGAATCTGTTAAGCGAGCAGAACGAAGCGGTCGCCGCGAAGATCGACGATTGCATGTACGACTACACGGACTTGCTGAGGATCGGCGATCGCTCGCTGCAAAAGGTTCTTACGCAGACCGATCAAAAAACATTGGCGATGGCGCTCAAGACCGCTCCGGAGGCGATTCGCGACAAAGTGATGAAGAATATGTCCGAACGCGTGCGAGCCGCGCTCGCCGAGGAAATGGAATTCCTCAGCGAAGTCTCCAATGCGAAGGCCGAGGCCGCGCGCAAAGACATCACCGCGATCATCCGCAACCAGGACAAAGAAGGGACGCTGGTCTGGCTGGAATCGTGACGGTCGAAGAAGTGTTGTATGGTGGCCACCCTACGTCATCTCAGAAAGTCCGACAGGCTCAGCGAATTGACTTGCTGAATCAGCGACAGGCTGACCTGGTAAAGATTCTGGTACTGAGTCAGGTCGGTAATCGTGGCGGCCACATCGACGGATTCCAGTTCGTCATTCTGCTTTTGCAGCGAGATTTGCAAATCCGAGACACGTTCTTGCCATTGGGACAGTAGTTCGGATTGCACCCCCTGAGTTACCAGCGCGTCGAGCACTCCGGTCGTCATGTCGTCCAGTTTTTCGAGATGCTGCGACAGTGCGGCATTGCGATCGGTCGACGACAAGCCGTGCGTGTTGCGGATGTCGTCACGCAGGTTCATAAGAATCTGAAACGCATCTGTCGTCCCAGAGTTGTTACCGGACTGCGGCAGACGGAACACGTCTCCCGGAATCAGTGTGTCGAGCGTCTCCCCAGGGCCGATCAACACCTGCGAGCTGTCAGCGGTTCCCTGATAGTTGATCTGCGTCGGTCGTCCCGCGCTGTCGGTAGCGGCAATCACAAACGGTGTGGTTTGGTTGGCCGTTCCGGAAAACAGGAATTGTCCATCTGGCAGTTGTCGGTTGGCGATTCGCAGCAGCGAACTGAGTGCCCCGTCGATTTCTTTCGCGAGCGCTTCATCGGCGGACGGGTCCGAGGTGGCGGTATTCGCTGCCTGCAGTGCGAGATCTTTGGCGCGGGTCAGCACGTTTTTCGCATCAGTGAGCGCCGTCGAGGATGCGTCGAGCGCGACGGTCGCATCGCGGATGGTCGCTAAATGTGCCGACATCCGAGTGTCGGCCTGACGGTTCTTCAGCACGTGCACCATCTCACCCGGCCCGTCGGACGGACGCTGCAAACGCAACCCTGACGAGAGTTGATCCTGCAACTTGGCCATACTCGCCTGCGTCCGCTGGGTATTGCGGAGAAGTCCTCGAAACTGCATGTCGTTAGTCACTCGCATGGCGATCTCCGATTACCGAATTGCCAACAACTCGTTGTACGACTCATTCAAAATGTTGATGTACTTCGATGCGATCTGAAACATCCGCTGGTACTTCAGCAGGTTGACCATTTCCTCGTTTAGATCGACGCCGGAGAGGCTTTGGCGTTGTTCCTCCAGTCGATCAAACAAGAGTTTATTGGTTTCAGTTTGGTCGGTCAGATTTTGCACGTCGGCCCCGATGTCCGCGACGGTTTGGATGAAGTCGTTCGACAGCGTGGTTTGACCAGGCATCAGCGGGGCGTCACGCAGAGCGACTAGACGCTGCAAATTGGAGCTGTCCCCGGGTTGTCCGCTCTGCGATGTCGCTAGTCGATCGGCATTGCCGAGCAAATCGTCACTGACTTTCAGCGTCGCCGCATCCGCTCCGGTGAAGAAGGTGTTGAGTCCCAATCCGCTCAACACGCCAGCCGTGTCGGAAGGAGACACGCCGTCGCCACGAAAATCGAACGTGAAGCCCGGCGCGGACATTACAGAGAGCGTGCCTGTCAGCGAATTCACAAAGGTTTGCAGTTGGGGAATCGCGCCGAGCGCATTGGCCACGTCGTTCAAACTTTGTTGCTCGGGGTCGATGTCGATCGTGGTCAATGTTCGCTGTCCGGTCGCCGTGTCGGTCAGGGCCACCGTCAGCGAACCGGCCGTCGGCGGCAACGGCAATCCGGTTGAGTTCAACGGTTGCGTCACATTGCGCACCCGCTGCTGGCTGGTCAGTTGAGTGAACGCTCCGGCGACCCCAACACCGGTCGTCTGCACGGAGTTGAACGCACGAGCCACTTCGCGCGCGAGATCATTCATTCGCGATTGATAGCGCGGCAGCATATCGCCTCGCACGGTGAGCAATCCGCCAAGCTGGCCACCGCTGATCGACATATCGACTGCGGTCGCGTGCGGCCGAATGACAACGTGATCGGTTTCATCGCGGATCACGTCCAAAGAAATGGCTCGTTCCGACATCACCAACGGAACACCATCCGAAAGAACCGTCATCTGGCCTTGATTGCCCGGCTGAACTTCGATGCCGATGCGCCGGCCCAGTTGTTGAATCGCCAGTGACCGCTGATCGATCAGGTCATTTGGCGAGATGCCGACTACGGATTGTCTAGCAATCTCAGCATTGAGGTGGCCGATCTGCGCTGTCATGGAATTGATCTCGACGACGGTGGCGTCGATGGATTGATCCACGTCATCGCGCTGACGGAGCAAATCGTTGGAGACCGAATTGAATTCGCGAGCCAACTGATCGGCCGAAGCGACAACCCACTTCCGCGTCGAACTGCTGTTCAATTGCGACGACAGTTGCTCCAGCCGATTGAACAGTGTTTCCAACCGCGCTCCGGGCGACGCCTTTTCGTTGGACAGCCGGCTTTCCAACTGCGTTGCCTCAGTGAGTTGCGACTCCGACGCGCCGGTCGCTGCGATTTGGCGGACTTGAGATTCTTCGATGTGGTCGTTGACGATTCGCTGGATGCCGGACACCTCCACGCCCCTGCCGATCGACAGCTTGTCCACTCGCAACGGTCTCACGGTGCTGAGTTGCACGACTTGCCGGTGATAGCCCGGCGTGTTCGCGTTCGCGATGTTTTGGCCGGTCACATCCAACGCACGCTGACTGGCCTGCAAGGCCGAGACGCCAATCGAGAATTGCAACATGGCTCAGCCTCCCCACTGCAAGACGGGACCGACGTGAGCCGACTCACTTTCACCAGTCGCGTTGTAGCTCGTGAAGTGCGGTTCGCTGCCGGTCAGTTGGCCGACAATCCTCGCGGTCAGGTTGAGTGTCTGCTGGACCATCGCCGCGTTCTGACGATTCAGCCGCGCCAATTCCTCGGACATCTCTTGCAGCCGCTGGCGACAGGGCGCTAGCTCGCTGCGAGTCTCGGCAGATGCGCATTCGCCCAGTCGCGACAGCGTGATTTCTTCTGGAGCGATTTGCAGACGTGCGGCCATTTCTTGGCGGAACAGCATGCGTTTGGTTCGCATGGCTTGGCCCATTTCCAAACCGTCCGCCTCCGTTTGCAGAGCCTGGGTCAGTCGTTCGCCGTCGCGAGTGATCAGCGATTGCCGAATCTCTCGCACGGCGACAAGCAATATCGCCAGCGTCTGCTCTTCCTCACGCAGATGCGCTAGCAGCCGAGCATCGTGCTCTGTAGGTTCTGTCTCTGTAGGTTCTGTCAGCGATGTGTTGTCCATTATTCAATCTCCCAAGCGAGCCGAAAGGCGTTAGCCCCCGGATCCGTCCGATTGTCACCGTAGACCGCGACCGATTGTTCGGGGGCCAGCACCCTCCGGCTCGCCTGGCGGTGCGGACGTTTGTTTCTCGTGCCGCAGCGTCTCACGCAACATCTTGGCCAATCCGAAGCCGCCACCTTGGGCCATCTGCTGGCCGACGAACTGATCGAAGAGGCCGCCGTATACGTCACCGGAGTCGCTGCCGAACATTGTCTCCGGGTCGAGCGTCTTCCGCATCTCTTTCAACATTTGGGATGCGAACAAGCTCTCGAAGTCCTTCGCGACCCGTCCAATCTCGTCTTGATTTGCTGAGCGAGTGCGCGCACCGTCAGGCGAACTCGTGGTCAGCATCGGAATTGAGGTAACGGATGACATAGCAACTCCAGATTGTGAAAACTCACATAATCACCAACTCGGCGTGCAGCGCGCCGGAGTGTTTCAAGGCTTGAGAGATCGCGATCAAGTCGCGCGGTGTGACTCCTAAGGCGTTCAAGATACGAGCCAATTCCGCGACGGTGTAAGTCGGTTCGATTCGATGGAACGTCTGCGGCTTGTCATCCGGTGCCGGCGGAAGAATCGGCAGCCGTTCCGAACGATCGTCCTCATCGTTCGGAGGCGACCTCAACGAGGGCGGATTGGCCAGCGGAAACGGCGAGTCTCCTACCGACGGGGGGGACACGACTGACAGGTTGGGCTTGATGACCAAGTTGCCATGCGCGATCGCGACCGCCGACACGCGCACGTTGTGTCCGACAATCACCGTCCCAGTTCGCTCGTTGATGATGACCTTGGCAGATGCGTCAGCGTTAACGGAAAGCAAACCAATCTCGCCGACAAACTCGGTGACGCGACGCGTCAGCCCGACGGGAATACGAATCTGCACAGTTCCTGGATCGACGGTTTTCGAGGTTCCAGGGAATCGCTCGTTGATCGCATGGCTGATATTGGCACTCGTGGCAAAATCGGGATCGCGGAGAAGCAATCGGACCACTCCATTCTGGTTGACCTCCCCCAAGACTTCGCGTTCCACAAACGCTCCGCCTTGGATGCGGGCGACGGTCGGGTGATTCAATTGGCCGTTGTTCGCACCACGTACGCGGAAGCCGCCGATCGAAACTTGTCCTTGTGAGACCGCATACACCTCGCCGTCCACACCACGTAGCGGCGTGAGCACTAGCGTGCCACCTTCCAAGCTCGTTGCGTCGTCGAGTACCGAGACAGTGATATCCAGCTTGCTCCCTTTGCGAGCGAACTCCGGCAGTTCGGCCGTGACCCAGACTTTCGAGATGCTCGTCGATTTAAACACGTTATCCAGCAACGACTGCCGAGCGATCGTCGTGGACATTTCCATTTTGCGGAGCATGTCGATCGCCATTTGTTGTGTGGACAAATTGCGTGCTCCGGTGTTGTTCAAGCCCACGACCAAGCCGACTCCGTACAACTGATTGCCGCGTGCCCCTTCGACCGACGTAATGTCTTTGATGCGCACTTCCGCTTGGCTGGTCGAACCAAAAACGAACAGCGAGAAAACCGTAATCAACAGTCGCTTGAGGCCAGTCATCATTCGCTCCTTCTGGGCCACGACTACCACGGCCAGACTTTGTTTCCGATGCGCCCCAACCAGCCCTGGTTGGTGAATCGCGACTCCACACCTTTGCCTTCGTAGGAGACGTTGAAGTTAGCAATCAGACGAGATTCCACACTGTTCTTCAGGTCAACATCGTTGGCTCGAACGACTCCAGAAATTCGCAGCAGCCGCGTCTCGTCCGACACGACTCGTTTCCGATAGCCTTCGATCATCAGATTGCCGTTCGGCATCACATCCACGACGGTGACCGTCATCTGATCGAGAAACTTTCGATCGTTATCATATTCCGACTTGCCATTGAACGTTCGATCGGACGACCGATTCGAATTGAATTCTGCCGCCGCGTCGCGCGAGGTTCCGTTCGCGGAGGTCTTTCCCGAGAAGTTGAACTTGCCGGATTCGGCGCTGCTTTTGTCCATCTTCCGTGCTTCGGAGTTCGAGGCTCCGGTCACTTCACGCACGACGACGGTCAACAAGTCGCCGACTCGCCGAGCGCGATTGTCCATGAACAGATATCCGGAGCGCTGATCACGCCGATCCCAAATCGAATCGGCCTGCCCGCTCTTCACGAGTAATAAGGACGCCACGCTGCTGACAGCCAACAGCACATATCTTCCAACGCGACGATTCATCGCGAGACTCCTTTCGAAAACGGACACTCAAAACTTGACGCCAGCCCAAGCGAGCCGGAGGGCTTTAGTTCCCGGACCGCCTGAGAATTGTTATTCGGTGATCTGCACTTCGTTCGCGTTCACAACGCGACCTTGGAGGAGGGTATTGGAATCAATATTTCTGACTTTGATGATCTCTCCCACGCGGCCATCTTGCATCGCCTCACCAACGACCGTGACTGACAAGACTCCGCTGCTTCCAGTCGCCTTCACGCGATCTCGCCGCTTCACGAGCGGCGGTTCGGCCGTGCGAGAGACGGGTTCGAGATCGACCGTTCGGATGGCTTGCGCAGCAGGCAAGATGCGTTTGGCTTGTTGTCCAATGAGTAGCTCCGCCGAAGTGCAATATCCTGCGAGCTGCGTCACGTCCTGCCGGCCAAGTTCCAAATCGGCCGGCAAGAACCGATGCCCGCGAGCCAATGGCTTCGTCGTCACAACGACATCCTCGAAGTGACGTACATTCAATTGCAGCGGCACTTCCAGTGGTCGTTGTCCGGGAGCCTTGAGCACGATACGCACAGGCACACGCCCCAGCGGCGCTCCGGCAGTTCGCAACTCCGCCAAGCAGGTCGTCTCGGCCGTAAGAGTTCGCTCAAGAAGCTCGCGCGGAAGCGGCTGAGCCAGTTGAATATCGACGTTGTTCTCGGGCCAAGGTAACTGCTTCGACAGACACTTCCGAACTGCGGTGAGCACAGTTTGCTCAATGTCCAACTCTTGCTCAATGTCCGCTCGCACTCTTGACCGCGACGCGAACAAAGCGTTCCTAGACGGCGGGACCACTTGACGATCACTGATTCTCGATCCCATAGCGGCTTGCGGGATCGCAACTCGCACTACGGAACCACGAACCGTCACTCGCTGCGGATCAACTCCCGCGACACGCAGCCGAAATTCGATTTGCCGCGAAGTGATCTCGGTTTGCATTCCAGCCAAAGGAGTGTCTTCGAGATCGAGTTCTCCGATCCGCCGCCGCAGCGTTTCATCGCCACCGCGGAGGTCCGCAACATCCGCAACGCAAAGGATCGACGATCCGATCCGTCCCGGATCGCGCAACGTAATCACGATCCGATTCGAGTCAATCGTTGTGTCGGGCGGCGCGGCTTCGCACTCGCTCGTTTGATTGACGAGAAGGCCGAAGGCCAGCCAGACGACAAGAGATCCGGCCGGTCGTCGTGTTTGAGCCGAAATGAAGCGAGAGTTCATCATGTTACCTCACCATTCCGTTCGTGGCTTGTAGCATTTGATCGCTGGTCAAGACCGCTCGCTGACTGGCCTCAAACGCGCGCTGCGCGGTGATGAGCCGAATCATCTCGGTCACGACCTGCACATTCGATCGCTCCAGAAATCCTTGTTGCAGCATTCCTAGTCCGTTTTCGCCGGGTGCCCCTTGCTGCGGTGCGCCTGATGCGGACGACTCGCTGAATAGATTGCGGCCTTCGGCGCGAAGTCCGCCAGGATTCGAGAATCGCGTCGTGGCGATATTCCCCACGGTCTGAGACTGACTCGGTGATCCGGCCGTGGTGACCGAAACCGTGCCATCCGTGCCGATCGTGATCGACAGCGTGTCCGTCGGAATCGAGACGGGCGGTTGCAGCAGAAAACCGTCGGCCGTCACAAGTTGCCCCGTGGAGTTCGTACGGAACGAGCCGTCACGCGTGTAGCGGAACTCACCACTGGGCATCAGCACTTGGAAGAAGCCTTGTCCTTCAATGGCCATGTCGAGGGTATTACTGGTGTTTTCCAGGTTCCCCTCGGAAAAGATTTTGGTGATGCCCGACGTCCGCACGCCGCTGCCGATCTGGATGCCGGTTGGAACTTCGTATCCCGTGGCACCCTGCGTGCCGGGATTGCGCACAGTCTGATACAGCAAATCTTGGAACTCGACTTGGCTCCGCTTGAAGCCAGTTGTGTCCACGTTCGCCAAGTTGTTGGCCGTCGTGTCCACAACGGTCTGCTGCGCCAGCATTCCGGACGCACTTGTGAACAGAGCTTTGATCATAGTCGTTATCTCCCCGTTGGCCGCGTGGCGAGAGCCAGGGCATCACCGATGGCCCGCAAGGCTCGTTGCGTGGCTTCAAACTGCCGCAGACCAGTCGTCATCTGGACCATCTCGTTGACGGCCGAAGTGTTGGGCATTTCGCGCACGCCCTGCCGAACGTGAGACTGATCACTTTTCGTGGGCTCGACACCCGGCGGAGCCGCGAATCCACAATTGCTGATCCGCTGCAATTGCGACGGGTCGGCAAACTCGACGATGCGAAGTTGGTCCACCTCCTGTCCGTCCGCCACCACGGTCCCGTCGTCGACGATCTCAATTCCCTTCGCATCGGCCGGCAGAGAAATCGGTCCCGCGATCCCCTGAACGGGAAAACCCTCCGGAGTCACCAATTGCCGTTCGCCATTGAGCTGAAAGACCCCACACCGCGAATACATCGGCCCACTCGGCCCTTCCAGCACGAACATGCCCGGGCCGCTGATCGCGACATCCAACGGATTCCCGGTCGCCTCAAGGCCTCCCGGAGTTTGGTCTGCGTGGACGCTGGCGCTCGGTGCAACAAAGTCTTCCACGCCGCCAGTGGCTTCAAATCGCACAACTTCACGCCGATAGCCCGGCTTGCTGGCGTGCGCAAGATTCTGTGCGGAGACGTCCTGTTGATGTGACGTCGCGAGCATACCGCCAGCCGCACTGTACAACCCTCGGATCACGGCCCGTCCTTGTGCCGGTGGAGTTGAAATCGTCGCGTTGCCGAAACCAATTCGACGATACGACATTTCTTGGCATCGACGCTTGATCAGTGTAATAATGATCCGTAGCCAGCCGGCCAACCAATCTTGCCCCTTTCGCCAGGATTGTGCGGCTAACGCCAACATCGCAAACTTGGTCGTCGAATGATGGTGCGTGGCTTTATGCCGCATTCGCGCTTGCTGAAACGTGCCGCATTTCGTCGGAGCTTGACTCTTAAGCAACTCACGGCGACTGAACCGGATTCAGGCTCCTTATGATGGGCAGTGCCGCTGAGAAACACGCCGAGCCAGTAGGTGGAGGAGCCAGTCCGAAAACATCATTTCTTCAGATCGACTTTTGTACTGCGGACATGCCTGTGGCAGTCCAAACAGCACTTAGTGGCATCCATCCATTCCAAGGCAGCCGCATCAAAATTTTCTTTTTCGGCGGCTGCCTTAAGCCGGTGCATTGAGTTGCGGAAATCCCGCGTGAAGTCACGATAGTCGGCATCGGTCAGGACGTGCCAGAACTCGGCTTGGCTTTGCTCGGCCATCGAGTTCGCACCCTCACGAATCAACTCTGCGTCTTCGACCGCTAGCCCTTCCAGTACCTTGGAGGAAGCCTCCAGCTTCAGTCGCATCTTTAAACTCAAGGCATCACTTTTTCTTTTTGGCTTGTCGCGAGCATCGACGGTCCAGGCCATCCAGCTCAGGCTTAAGACGACGACGGCGAGAAAAGCAGCGGTTCCTTTGACCAACAGTCGTCCTGAGTTCCAAATTCGCGTACACATAAAGAGGCCTTTCACATTCAATAGAGAATGATCTGCATGGTTCGGCGAACGCTACGCCGAAGTGGAGGTTTCCCCGCAGAATCAATTTTTGTGCCGACGCGTAAAACCCTTGGTAGAGCGGGAACCAGCTACAAATCGTGCGAGAATCGACTGCCAAGTGTGCGGTGCCGTGCGATCTCGGATCATCGTTGGCACGAATGTTCACGGCGGTTGATCGAGTCCTTGATTCGATTCTCGGTTCCCGTGACCGATTGGCCGGAACTCAGCGAGATCGATCTCAACCCACCGCTCGTCACCGCTGACCGACCGATTGCGCTCGACGCTCGTATGCGATGGCAACCGGCTCCATAGCCGAAGTCGTAAACGGCTTCGGCTACGAGTCAGCTTAGTTTCTCACAGTGAGCACTGGACAGGGGGCATACCGGACAATGTTCTCGGCCACACTACCCAGCAGCATGTGCTTGACTCCCTTGCGGCCATGAGTCCCCTGGACGATGAGGTCAACGTTGTTCTCTTTGGCGTACTTCGTGATCTCGTCGATCGGTGCCCCGACTCGTGTCGTGCGGTGGACTTTCACCTTCGCAGACCATTCCGGACCCGGCTGCTTGGCGAGCTGTTCTTGCGATTGTTTCCGCAGCTCCGGCAACCAGTCGGTGAATGGCGCAAACATCTCTCCGGTCCCCGGCGCGACCGCGTTGTAGTCTTGAAGCACGTTCAGCAAATGCAGTTCGGCACCAAACTTTTCCGCTAACTCGCAAGCATAGCGGATCGCGTTTTCGCTGAATTCACTGAAATCCGTGGGACAAAGAAGGCTGTGCAACTTGAGCATGACGAACACCTCCTCAAGTGATGTTTATCTGTGGGGATTGGACCTGTTTCGATTGTTACCGTTATGGCTGTCCGGCAATCAAATTAGCCCGGGTCCATTTGTGGCACTCGATGCACTGCATGGTCACTTCCAGCCAAGTCAACGCGGAGCCTTCCAGTTTTCCCTCCTTGGCGTTCTTGGCGAGCCGTTTGGTAATCTTTTGAAAATCCGCGCTGTGTTCGCGAAACAAAGGGTCATTAGTCACACGCCATTGCTCCGCAGTGCTCATCTCTTCCAACTTGGTGGCTCCCTCTTGGATCAACTCAAAATCTTCCAGAGCCAATCCCGCGAGTATTTTCTGCGAGGCCTCCAACTTCATGCGCATGAACACCGAAACTCCCTTACGCACGGGAGTCTCCTTCGTGTCTTTTTTCGGGGGCTTTGCATCGTCTTTCCGCTTCGAGTCGGCCTTCTTTTCAGGCTGAGTCTCCTGAGTCGCAGCGAACTGAGTCATTGTCAGACCACCTACGCCGATCAACGCAACGGCCAACGCGCTCCAACCCCATCGAGATGCCTTCATCACAAGTCTCCTTCAAGAAAGTTGAGTCACCACGCACGCTCGAAGAGCGTTGGCAAACGGTGTTCCACGTCGAACAAAGTTGCCTAACCAGCTTCTGACGCTGTGCGATTCCGAATTCACGGCCGCTCAACTGGGCGACATCGCGCGCCCTGGGCGGGTGCCGCACACTGCAACAATTGAGTCGGCCAACATTGAACATCGTTTAACCGCACGCAATTCGCCATTCGGGCACACCGACAAATGCTGACACGAAGGAGTTCCGATTGCAGAATCGCTTTGCTGAGAACGCGTTGTCCAAAATCAAGTGGTGTTCCGAACAGAAGGTCGCGAATAGTTCAATCTTTGATGGAGAAAAGGCAATCACCGACCCCGTTCGTGTCAGGAAAATTGGAGCCAATGAGTTCGGGAAAGTCACATTCGGTGAGCGTTTGTCACGGAATGCGATTTAAAAAATCTCCGCCGGCCATCGCGTTTTCCTCTCGCCGAACTCGCTCAGGAAGTTTATAGTTTCCGCCAGTTGGTTTTGACGACGGAAAATCGTGGTGTTGATTCCTTGGAATCCACTCGCTGCTAGTCCACTCGCCGTACCACTTGGCGGGTCACCAGTCTGGCCTCTTTCGACTCGGTCCAGAAAGTCACAAAGGGCCGACAATGCTTTTTAGGAGGCAAGAACATGAGTAAGAAATTGTACGTGGGAAATCTGAGCTACGAAGTCACCGACTCCACTCTGGAAGAGATGTTCGGTGAGTTCGGAACCGTGCGGAGTGCTCAGGTCATTCAAGACCGTGACACCGGCCGCAGCAAAGGTTTTGGTTTCGTGGAAATGGAAGACAGTAATTCCGCCGAGGCAGCGATTCGCGGACTGAACGAGAAAGACCACGGCGGTCGCAAACTGGCAGTCAACGAAGCCCGTCCGCGCGAAGAACGCACCGGTGGTGGTGGCGGCGGCGGTGGCGGCGGTCGTGGCGGATATGGCCGTCGCTAAGTTTTTCGTCGCACCGATGTCACTCGAAAGCCGAAGGAATTCCGAATTCCTTCGGCTTCTTTGTTGATATAGTCGCACAAGTTTTGTTGGCTCGGTTCAGTGCCCGTAACGGCCGATCAATGGGACGAACATAAAGCCGCCTAGATCCAATACCGTTCAATCGAGCATGACGATCGCCTTTCGAAAAGTCTTGGTTGGCTGCGGGGAATTGCGGTGTTTGTCCCGTTTTTTCAACCAGTTGCTCATCTTGCGTTTGATGACGCGTGGGTTGATGCGGTTGCGGCGA
>JANMIF010000384.1:0-11839 GCA_031375695.1 Planctomyces sp. | reverse complement strand
GACCAGCCGCTGACCGACGCGGATCGCGCGGCGAACGTGCTCTCGGATCAACTCGTTTCGCTGGGGCAAAGCTCGAAGAAGAGCGATCGGCCGGATCACAAAATGCGGCTGGTGATTGTGAAGATCAAGCCCCATGTCTCGGCTGGAAAATATGGCGGTGGTTCCAGCGGCGTGGACTCCGATGGTCACCTGCGGCTTGCCACGAACTTGCTGGACGTTCCCGCCGAAATCATCGCGCTGCTGTATCACTATCGCTGGACGATCGAGATTTTCTTTCGCACGTTCAAACAGATGCTGGGTTGTCGGCATCTCATCAGCCACAGCCCCAACGGCATCCAGATTCAAACGTACTGCGCGATCATCGCGTGCCTGCTGATCAGCCTGTGGACCGGCCGCAAGCCGACGCTGCGAACGTATGAAATGATCTGCTACTACCTGATGGGCTGGGCCGACGAAGCCACGCTGACCGCTCACATCGCCAAACTGCAACATCACGACGCCGCGAAAAATCGCTGATCTCGTTTTGAGGATCAGTGCGTGAACAACGTCAGTGCCACTTTGTGCTGCGCACCCAGTTGCGCACGCCAGCCACTCGCGTCCGGCTCGCGCACTCAGACGGGCGGCGCTCAACCCGAATCGACCGCCAGTGTGCTTGTGTTTACTGACTGGCCGATGCTATCAAGCGTCGTGCCGAACACTATTGGGCCTGACCCGTTCTGCCGAGGTGATCTGTGGGCAACTTGGTGCATTTGATCTTCAATCTGCCTGGCTTGCGGCTGATTACGAAGCCAGTGACGCGGATGTTGCTGAAGCTGATCGCGATCCCGCTGTTTCGATTCGCACTCAAGTATTTGCTGCGGGTCGAGGTCATTAGCCAAGAACTCGAGAAAGACCTGACGCAGTGGTTTCGCTCGTCGCTATTGTTGCTGTTCGCCACGCACAACATGGAAGAGCTGCTGTTTCAAACGAGCACGCGCGAGTTCAAACACGAATCGCTGATTGACGCGGTACTGTTTGGCTTGCGGTTGATGCTGGCGATCGGCTGTATCGAAGGGATGCCGGATCAAGAATTGTTTCGTTTGATTCATCCCGGCCCGCCGCGACTGAAGGCCAAGCGAGTCCGCGAGGCATTGGCGACCGTGCGTCGCGATTGGCGCAGTTGGCTGTGGGGCGTGTCCTGTATCCATTTGAGCCGCTCGTCGCCGGTGTTCGCGATCATCACGGTGTTTCAAATCGGCACGGTGGGCTGGGTTTGTTACGGCTTGGCAATCTTTCAATATCTAGTGATTGGCTTAGTCACGTCGCGCGACCGCGCGCTGGACGTGCTGGCGAGCTTTGATGCCGAAGTCGCCGTTCGTCGCGACGAACTACTATCGGGTTTGAGCGCCACACCGGTGAACAGCGAGAAGGTGCCGGGACTGGCCGCATTTGTCCGCACGGATTCGGACTCGCAATAACCCGACGCGCCAAGACGGCGCCAATTCGCAGAATGCCCAGATAAGTGAGGTCGCCGTCTCTCGGCGTGGGATCGACCAGACCTGTGTCATAACCGTTGTGTGAATCTGCCAGGTCGCGAGCAACCGCACGACGGCGGTCAGCACATCTTATGAACGGCTAGTCGACGTGACCGCCGCCAGCGCCTCGGTGTGTTCCAGCCAGCCAAACTCGGCGAGGTATTCGATGGACGCAATCTGCGATTGCAGATATCGGCGTCTCGCAAATGCAACCAGTGCGCGAAGTTTTAGGCTTTGGTTGCGTACAGTCGATGAGCTAGAGTGGCGGACGAATTGCAACTCCAGGAGGTCGCGTCATGCTGCACATACTTGGCCAATCGGGAAAACTGTGTGACGGAGTGACTCGCCGTGAAGCGATGCGAGTTGGCGGGTTGTCGTTGTTCGCCGGCATGACGTTGCCGCGATTGCTTCGCGCGGCGGAGTCCGGTTCGACGTTACGGTCAGGCAAAGCGAAGTCAGTGATCCTGTTCAATTTACTCGGTGGGCCAAGTCAACAGGACATGTTCGATTTGAAGCCGGACGCACCCGTCGAAGTCCGCGGTGAGTTTCAGCCGATCAGCACGTCTCTGCCGGGATTGCAAATCTGCGAACATTTACCGAACACCGCCAAGTTGATGCACAAAGCCACGCTGATTCGGACGGTGACGCACGGCTACAACGCTCACAACCCGCTCAACGTCATGACTGGGTTCAGCGGCGGTCGTTTCGATCAATTGCGGCCGGAGCCGACCGATCCTCCTGACATCGGCGCGATCTGTCAGTATCTCAAGATGGGTCCGCGCGATATGCCGGGAGCGGTTTGCATGCCGTGTTATCCCGGTTGGGGTGAGAGTTCGATGTATCCTGGCATCCGGCGACCTGGCCCGTACGGCGGGTTTCTCGGCAGCCAGTACGATCCGCTGTTCGCCGTCTGCGAACCGAAGTTTGACCGTGAACCGAAGGTCGCATACTACGACCAAGTCATTCCGATGGGCGCGCCGAAGCTGCCGTCACTCGACGAACTGCCGGGGATCACGTTGAATCGGCTCGATCGCCGCCGCTCGATGCTCGATCAACTCGACACGCAATTCGAGACGACGCGCCGGTCGGGAGCGATCGACCGGCTGAATCACTTTCAGCAGCGAGCGTTCGACATGCTGATCTCCAGCAAAACGCGCGACGCCTTCGATCTATCCCGCGAACCTGACTCACTCCGCGACCGCTATGGACGCAACTTGAGCGGTTCAAGCCTGCTCGTGGCGCGGCGACTCGTTGAGGCGGGCGTGCCGTTCATCAGCGTTCATGCCGAAATCTTCGGCAAGTACGGCCACTCGTACGACATGCACGAAAACAATTTCTCGATGCTGAAAGACGCGAACTTGCCGATCCTCGACACCGCGTATCCCGCACTGATCGCCGATCTCGAATCGCGCGGCCTGCTTGATAGCACACTGGTCGTCGTGATGGGTGAAATGGGCCGCGCGCCGAAGGTCAACGGCAAGGCCGGTCGCGATCACTGGCCGCAATGCGGCTTCAGCCTGCTCACCGGCGGCGGAGTGAAATCGGGCTGTATGTTCGGCGAAACGGACAAGCAAGCCGCGTATCCGATCAGCCATCCCGTCTCGCCGGGCGACATCGTCGCCACGATTTATCAACTCCTTGGCATCGATCCGCACCTGACCGTCCCCGATCAAATCGGCCGCCCGATCCACATCGCTCATGGCGGCGAACCGATTTGGGATGTGCTCGCGTGACGTTAAATCCGCGACTCGCGCGCTTCCGGTTTTGGCAGCAAGCCGACGCGATTGCCTGCACGGAAGCAGGCGCGGACCTCGAAGCGGCGATTCGCGATTTCTGTAAAGCCTTCCGAATCGGTCAGCGGATTCTCACTGTCAACAACCTCCAGTACCGTGATGTCCGCGCAGGCTCCTGGCTTCAAAGTTCCGATCTCGTCCGCTTGGCCGAGCCACTTTGCGCAGGTCGTGGTTGAGCGGCGAATGACTTCCGGCACACTCATGCCCAGATGCAGAAACTTTTCGAGCGTCGTGACGAGATCGAACACCGGTCCGTTCGTGTTGTACGCATGCAAATCGCTTCCGAGAAAGTCCGGCTCAAATCCTTGATCGAGCATCTCGCGAGCCACGCGCCACGCGAAGCTTCCCCAGCCGTGACCGACATCGAATTGCACGCCTTCGCGCTGTTTGTCACGGACGATCGGCCAAAGTTTGGTTGCGGTATCAACCAGCTTGCAGTTCTTGTCGTGGAAGCAATGCGTCAGCACATCGCCTGGCCGCAAGATTTCCAAAATATGCTGAATCGGCAACGTTGAATTGGCCGGGTGCACCACGAGTGGCAGTTTCGTTTCATCGGCCGCTTGTCGTGCGAGTCGCAAGCCGTCCGCTTCGTTGAGTCCGCCGTTCGAGATGTCGGCCATGCAACGGACTTTGATCCCGGCCACACAGTCGCGATGTCGTTCGACCGCCTCGACACAACCGGCGACATCGCAATACGCCAAGTCCCACAACTCGCCGAGCGACGGCTTCGTGTCGTTGCTGCTGATCAGTCCTTGCCCGGCAATCAGCATCAGTGCTTTGACACGAGTCTTCGCCGCATCGATCACAAACCGACGAAAGCCGTCGAAGATCAATCCGCCCGCCGTGCCGAAATCCAACACTGTCGTCACGCCGCGAGCCAAGCAGGTTTCGTCGGGATCAACGCCAAAGTTGCTTACGCCGGGAAAGACATGCACATGAAAGTCGATCAATCCTGGGACGACCAACTGGCCGGAGCAATCGAGAATCTGTTTGGCGATCACTGGCGCAGTCTCATCCAAGATCGCCGCGACTCGGCCTCCTTGAATCGCCACATGTCGCCGAGCATTCAAATTTGACGCCGGATCAATGACCGTGCCATTGGTCAAAACAAAGTCGTACATCACTCACCTCAAAGTGTTTTCGTGGGGTGGCATTCTGGCGACATCTGGCGGTGTTCTCCATCCGCCGGTGTCTCATCGCAATTGCCATATATGCTAAAGCAAGTTTCAGCCGGTACTCGTTTCAAGGCTGTCAATTTCGGCTGACTTGGCAAGTTGGGAGAACGGCGCATATCGGCTCGGTCAGAAATTATTGATTGAGTTGGAAGACTCTGCCGATAACGAAGAGATAACCGGTCGTAGCGATCGCGCAAAGTGTTTGTGTTCGTGCGGCCGAGTGAATGTAGCTAGCTCGCGATCCGAGTTGGCGACACGGACCGAGGAGGCAAGGAGGCCACCTTGAATTTGTCACGATTTCAACTCGGAATTTTCGGGCTGACCTGCATCGTTTGCGGCATTGCAATGCTGTCCGTTGAGCTGTCTGCCGATTCAAAGCTGTTTGGCAAGAAAGCGGGTCGGACGGCGACCAGTCGCCAGTTACCGCCGATGGTCAGCCGGTCCGAACCAGATTCGGCCGAGACCTCGCAATTAGACGACGACGAGCGGCCGACTCGATTGTTTGATGGAGCCGGTTCCAGCGCGTCGATTTCCGGAACGACAAAGCTCAACGACAAGCAGGTCAAACTCAGTTACATCAGCCGCTCGTGGGACGATGTGTTGCATGACATCGCCAAGCAAACCGGACTAACGGTCGTCATGGACAAAGTTCCGCCGGGAAAGTTTTCTCGCAACGATTGGTCCAAGTACACGCTGCCCGAAGCGATCCGCGTGCTCAATCGCGAGCTGGAACCAAAGGGGTTTCGAGTGCTCGTGCGCGGCCAATATTTGGATGTTGTGAATCTGCAAGATGCGCGATCCGAGTACGCTCGGCCGGTTGTGGGGGCCGTTTCCGATTCGAGCCGCTTCAATCGTGAGCCGACGATCGCTCCGAATCGAGCGGTCTCGCAAGACTCAGCGACTAATCAATCACCTCAAGTCAACCAAGGGAGACAGCCGAACCGGTCGGCTCAGTTTGATGGCCGCATCGACCAATCGGGCATTCGTCTGGCTGCCGGGCAAAGGCAGTCAGATCGAGTCTTCGACGAAGACGAGGCGGATGACGAAACGGATGACGAGGACTGGACCGACGAGTTGGAGCCGCGAGTGACGGCGCGACCGCTCGCTCGACCAAGCAACTCCCGTTCGCAGCCGATCGCTCGGCAGGAGCCGCGTCAGTTGTCGACTAATTCGCGAACGGCGGAGCCACGGCGAATCGAGAACTCTCGCGATACCGGATCACGTTCGATACCGGGATCACATGGTACGATGCAGCGGGTCGGCGGCGAAAAATCACGTTGGGCCGAAGTGACTTTGCGGCATCAATCGGCGCGAGCCGTTTCCAAATCGCTGTACGAAGCGTTTTTGGAAAAGGCCGAACTGATCGAAGAAGGACCGGGTGGGTTGCCGGGATTTGTCGTTTGGCAAGAGGCGTCGAAGTCCGGTTCGGCCAAATCGGGATCGAAAGGTCGCGGTAACAACTCGGCGATGGCGAAGGCGGCGCGGTTTTCCGTCGGTATTGACACGCAAAAGGATCGCTTATTGATCGACGGATCGGCGGCAGATGTCGCGTCGGTCAAGAAGTTGATCACACGGCTCGACGTACCAACGAACCTGGATGATCGATCAGTGCGCATGATCACGTCGAATCGCGATGTGCGACAAATGGCTCAAACGTTGAAGCCAGCGGTCGCGCAATTGGCCGAGAACGGCGATGCCGAGCCGGACAATCCCGCCGCCGCCAAGAGCAAGAAAAACGGCAGCAAGAAAGCCAACGGACGTGCATTGCAGCCGAATGCCGAGCAAATGAATGACGACAAGGCGAAAGCTGGTGAAGAACGTGAGATGCCGAAGTCGATTGGCGGCCTGAAAGGGGATGTCAACGTCGAGGCGCTCGACGATCTTGGCGTGTTGATTCTGCGCGGCAACGAGGCGGATGTCGAAGCGGTGATGAGCATCATTCGGCAGATCGAAAAGCTGGCAGCCGACACGACTCCCGATTTGCATGTGCGGGTGTTGGAGCATGTCGACAGCGAATCGCTGGCCGAGTTGTTGACGTCGGTTTACGAACGGTTGAACCGGACGCGCGGCCGACCGGCATCGGATCAGTCGCAGCAGGTGACGGTCATCGCCATCGGTAAACCGAACGCCGTGTTGATTGTGGCGTCGGAAAACGACATCGATTCGGTCAACGCTTTGATCGACAAGCTGGATCAGCCAATCGACCCGGTCGGCGAGTTCGAGGTCTTTTACTTGAAGTACGCGATCGCCGGCCAAGTTGTCACGACGCTCGACAGTTTTTTCAGTGGTCGCACCGGTGGCTCGACGACGGGTGGAGCATCGACCGGTTCAACTGGCGGCAGTTCGCGAACAGCGTCTGGCCTCGGCGGGCGAGTTCGCGCGATTGCCGATTCGCGAACCAACTCGGTCATCGTGCAAGCTCGGCCGCGAGATCTAGCCGAGGTCAAGCGGCTGATCGATGAACTCGATCAAGCCGGTTCGAAATCGGTCAGCCAAATCAAAATGATCCCGTTGAAAAACGCGGTCGCGGACGAATTGGCAGAGGTCTTGAACCTCGCGATTCAAAGCGTCATCAGCCCGCCGCAACAAGCGCGATCGTCAACCGGTGGCGGCGGCCAGAATTTCGGCGGCGGCGGTGGTGGCGCGCAAGGTCAAGTCGATCAAAAACTGCGTGAGGCCAAAAGCGCCGTGCTGCAATTGCTCGACGGCGACGATGGCGAAAAACTCGAATCGGGAATCCTCGCCGATATCCGCATCAATGCCGATCACCGATCCAACAGCCTGATCGTGACCGCGCCGGAGGACAGTTTCCCGCTGATCCAGGCATTAGTCCGCAAGTTCGATCAACCGTCATCTCTGGTGGCTGAGATCAAACATTTCACTCTGAAAAATGCCGATGCTCAATCGGTTTCAACAATGTTGAATCAGCTCTTCAACAACCAACAAGGAACCGGGCGACAAGGTGGCGGCAACCAACAGAATCAACAACTCGGCATTCAATTGGCCGGAGCCGAAGACGCCAGCAGCCAGTTGATCCCGCTGAAACTGTCAACCGACGTGCGAACGAACAGCATCATAGCCGTCGGCGGCGGCGAAGCCTTGAGCGTTGTCGAAGCGGTCATACTGCGGCTTGATGCTGACGATTCGCGGCAACGCAAAATGACGGTCTATCGCCTGAAAAACAGTCCGGCGCAAACGGTCGCGCAGGCCATCACCGCGTTCCTGCAAAGCCAAAGCGACTTGGCCTCGCAGCAGAGCCAGGGCCTCGTCAGCAACTTTCAACAGTTTGAACGCGAGGTCATCGTTGTCGCCGAATCCAATTCGAACAGCTTACTGATCAGTGCCACGCCGCGCTACTACGACGACATCATGAAAGTTGTCGATCGCATCGACGCCGAACAACAGCAAGTCATCATTCAGGCACTGCTCGTGGAGGTCGATCTGCAAAATACCGATGAGTTCGGCATCGAACTGGGCATTCAAGACTCGATTTTGTTTGATCGAAGTAACGTTGTCGCGAACGGAGTGACCTCCATTACGGAAGCTTTTATCCGGCCGAGCACGGTGGTAACGGGGAACCCACCGATATTGACAACTTCGTCAGTCAGCGTGAACCAAACCACAGCCAACGTGAACGGGGCACCGGGATTCAACTTCAACAACCAGCCGTTGGGCAACAACATCAATGCACCCAATCCCAGTCGTGTCGGCGGGCAAGGATTGAGCAATTTTTCGCTTGGTCGTATCAACGGCGATCTGGGATTTGGCGGCTTGGTTCTTTCGGCCGGGTCAGATTCGGTCAACGCATTGCTGCGAGCATTGTCGGCCAGCCGGCATACGGAAATCCTCAGCCGCCCGCAGATTCGGACGCTCGACAATCAACTCGGCCGCATCAATGTGGGCCAAAACGTTCCCGTCATCAACGGCTTCACGACGAATGGTGCGTTAGGACAAATCACTCCGACGGTCACTCGTGACGATTCGGGAATCATTCTGGAGGTCACGCCTCGAATCACCCCGGATGGCCGCATCGTCATGCAGATCGGGGCTGAGCGCAGCAACTACGACCTCAACAATGGAGTGACACTGACAGCGGACGCAAATGGAAATCAAATCCAAGCCCCTGTCAAAAACGTCAGCCGCGCGGTCTCGACAATCTCGGTCGCGAACGAACAGACGATCGTGCTCGGCGGCTTGATTCAGAAAACGTCCGACACACTCCAACGCAAAGTCCCGTTCCTGGGGGACATTCCGATTATCGGTCAGGCGTTCCGATACGACTCGCACACACATCGCCGCACGGAACTGCTGATCTTTTTGACGCCGCGAATCATCAAGAGTGACAGCACCAATGAAATGATCAAACAAATTGAAGCCGAGCGAATTCACTTCACCGAATGCGAAGCCGAAGCGCTGCATGGCCCGCTGTTCGGTGCTCCGGCTCCGGATTGGGATGTCTCCACAAACCCGGCTTATCAACCCGGCAACGCGTTGCCGCAACAACCACAGAATCAAAACTGGCAGCAGTCGGGGCCATTGGAAGAGCTGGCCCCGCCACCACCCAGCGGTGGCCCGAAAGTGCCGCCGATGCCGAATCAACCGAAAATACTCCCAGTTCCACCGATGTCCGACGAACCGATCAGCGGCGTCCAAGGTGCCAACTATCAAAGTAAGATTCCTCGCAACCGAGTCACGCAAACCGGTGGCACCTCCCGCACGGCGAAAAAGAAGTCCTCTATCCTCGACAAGTTCCCGCGCTGATCAGCCAAATGCTTCCCCTCGAATTAGGAATCCTCGGAAAACAACGTCTTTGGCCGTTCGGCGAACTTTACGCGGAGCGATGAAGGCTACTTTTGTCGGGCGCATCAAATCTCAGGCAACACCCAATCAGGGAACCACCACCATGTCACATATTGCTTCTGTTCTCATTCGTGGTCTTCCCCGATTTGAGTGGAATTTTTTTTTCCTCGTTCTGCTGGCCGCGTTGCCTGGCTGCGCGACGAGCGGAATGTTGTCGAACTTTTCGGGGCGTGAGCAGGTGACGCGGGCCACGGCGGCTGATCCCGCAGTGCGATGCTTGTGTGTTTGGCAGTCGGCGGAAGGGTCGGACCCGAATGGGCGGCCGTGTCGCGGGATGGCTGGGCAGGTCTTTTTCTTTTCGCGGAGCAACCCCGTACCGATTGCGGTCGACGGGGACATCAAAGTTTATGTCTTCGACGACCAGGGATCGGAGGCGGAGCAAGGCCGGCCAATTACGGAATTCGACGTCGACAGTGCGACCTGGAATATGCGGCTGATGAAGACGCAGTTCGGCCCGGCCTATCAACTCTTTGTGCCACACACTCGCCCCGGCCGACTAGAAACGCACATGGCCGTTCGCTTGCGGATGACGCCGAAGGTCGGGCCGCCCGTCTTCTCAGACTTGTCAACGATTGAACTGTCCGGTCCCAAAGCCAGCCAACCGAAGCTCAGCCCGCAAGCCGAGACCGCGGCCAAAGTCGATCAAGCCCTTCGTACTCAGTTAGCCGGCCGCGAACAACTCGATTCTGGAACGAACCGATCCCGCGCCGATGCTCGCTCTGTAGTAACAGAGGTGCTCGCCTTGAATCCTCAGTCCAATGAAACCGTTGCCCGGATTCGGTCAACCCACGACTTCGACCGCTCGGCCGGCGCGCAATTTCAAGTCACCAACCAAGCCCAGGATTCCGACGACGAGCCGTCGTTGGCTCCGAGACGAATCAAACTTCGAAAGTCGTCAAGCACCGTCAATAATGAAATTCACGGTGACAACAAGGCGACAAACTTTTGACTCGTGCATTTTGTACTGATGGGGATAACATGCCCACCGTCCGCATGGCTCTAACCACGCGAACATCCGGAGACGAATCATGAAACAGGCTCGCCAACTTTGCTGCATCGCCCTCGTGACAGGATTCGCATTGACGTTCGCTCCCGCAGCGAACGCACAGGCGGGACGGGCTACGACCGGGACGTCGTCGGGCATGAACAGCTTGGGTGGCAGCAGCGGCGGCTTGTCCGGTTCCAACAGCTTCGGCGGCGGGACGAATCGCTTCTCAACAACGAATGCCAATCAATCCAACGCCAATCAAAGCGTGTTCCAAAATCAGCAGTCGTCGTTCGGACTGCAGAATCCCGCTCAGCAGAACGGATTCCTCGGTGGAGCCAACGGTCAAAACTTTTTGGGTGCCAATCAACGAAATCAAACCAACAATCAGCAGCAACAAAATCAGTTCGGCAATCGAGGCGGTCGAAATCAGTTGAATCAAATGGGCATGAATGACCCGAACAGCTTCGGACAGCAGGGAACCAATACTCAAGACCCACGTCGGTCAATTCGTCCACAGCAAAAAGTGGCCTTTGAAATCCCGATTCGGCCAGCGACGGAGATTCACTCTGACTTGCAAACGCGAATGACGACGATCGCGAACAATCCGAACTTGCGTGGAATCGTTGTGGACCTGGATTACGACGGAGTGGCCACGTTGAGCGGTGAAGTGAACACGTCATCGCAAAAACGGCTCGCCGAAAACATCGTGCGACTGGAGCCAGGCATCAAACGAACTCGCAACGAACTGAAAGTCCGCGATCCGTTCGCTGATCGCTGAGTTCATTTCGGTGCGACCGTCAACTGCTCGCGGATGAACTCCAGCGCTCGCGAGTTGGCTTCGGCGACTTTCTTCGGATCGCCGTCGCGGAGGCCGTGTTCGGCTCCTTCGAGGGTGAGCAGTTCATGCTTCACGCCGTGCTTGGTCAGTTCGCGTGCCATGTCGGTCGAACAGAAATACGGGACGTCGGTGTCCTTGGTGCCGTGGATCATCAGGATCGGCGGGTAGTCGCGCGTGATCTGTTTGACCGGGCAGAAGCGGTCGAGCTGGCCGGGTTCTTTCTCCGCGTCGATGCCGGTGACTCCCAGCGACCAGCCGCCGGTTTGTCGCAGGTGGCGATAGTAGCCGCCGCGAGCTTTTCCCTCAGCGGGATCGTCGGTATTCGTGAGTACCTTTCCGTTCTTGTTGACCGCGGCGAGCGTTTCATCGCGCGGGATGGGATCGCCGTGATGCGTGGACTTCGACCGAGTCCACTCGCCGTCGATGTCGCCGTAGCCCCAATAGGCCACGAGCGCCGTCGGCTTGGGGGTGACGATCGCTCCCGACAGCATCGTGAGGAATCCGCCCGCCGAGCCCCCCGTCACGACGATGCGTCGCGTGTCGGCTCCGAACAGTTTCGGACCTTGCTCGTGCAGCCAGCGGAAGGCGTCCTGCAGGTCGGCCGCGATCTCCGGCAACTTCACTTCCGGAGCCAACCGATAATCGAGCGACACGAACACGAATCGCTCGCG
>JANMIF010000365.1:0-13779 GCA_031375695.1 Planctomyces sp. | reverse complement strand
ACCGCCTCACGCTTGAACTCTTCCGTGAACGACCGACGACCACGCTTCGTCTTTGAAACCACTTTCCGTGACATCTTGATCTCCTTTCTGGACCCGCCAGATTAAGGAGTTGGACTGTCCGTGAAATCGACAGCACCTCAGGATTCGGTGCGGAAGGGTAAGTCGCAGTTTCATTTGTTTGGCGTCAGTCGCTGTGAACATCTCGAACAATTTGGCGACTACCACGTTGTCAGCTTCGACAGCACTTCCCCATTGCTTCAGGCATTCAAACACGATCGCGACAACTATTACACGCCCAAGTTTCGCTACTCGGCGATTCGCGTCCCACAAACGGAAGGCAACATGAAACTGGCGGCACGCATTCGCGCCGGAGAGGTCAAGCAAGAACTGGCACGCCGCCTTGAAGATGCCTGCATGAAGGCACTCACAAAATACGACCAGCACGGCGGGACGGTCACCAAAGTTCTGGAATTACTCCGTGAGTACGACATGGAATATGACGGTCGAAAGGATCGGACTGCCGACTATCGAAAGACGTTGGAAGACGTGCCGTGGAAATCTTGCCGCTGCACGGTCTGCCGGAATCTTGGCATCCACGTCGTCATTTTTCGCGGCGCTGAGCGGAATCGACGGCGAGGTTTTCACAATTTGTTCGTGACACATCAAAGCATTCGACACCACTTGTAGGCCACGGCGGGCTGTGAACCAGAACCTCCAAATCATCATCTGACGTTAGACCAATGAAACAAACCAAACACATCCGCCTGCCTGCCATCCAAATTCGCCAAGGGCGATCCCGTGTCATCTACTCGTTTGCTGTCGATGGCAAACTGTTACCGAAATTCACGTCAATCGCCCGACTCGGCCGGGATGACGACAGTGAAATTGTTGGCTATCAACGTCCTGAAGTGCTGTCACACATTGGACAGATTCGAGAATACCTTGAATCCGATTCCCCAATGCTGCCCAATTCAATTGTTGTCGCGTTTGATCGCCGCGTGCGATTTGAACCAAGTGGCCATGAGTCGGAAGCCGCATCCTACGGTCGGCCCGGAACGATCCTCGTTCCGCTCTCTGAGAATGGGGAGCACAAAGTCGGTTGGATTGTTGATGGCCAACAGAGAGCCGCCGCAATTCGCGACGCGAATGTGAAATCGTTTCCGATCTCGGCTGTCGGGTTCATTGCTGCCGAGGAGGACGAGCAGCGTGAGCAATTCATTTTGGTGAATTCGACCAAGCCGTTACCGAAAGGGTTGCTCTACGAACTCTTGCCTTCAACGCACGCAAAGTTGCCTGATCTCTTGCAGCGGCGGCGTTTCCCCGCCCTTTTGCTGCAATTGCTGAATCGCGACGCCGACTCACCGCTCAAGGGACTGATAGCGACGCCGACGACACCGGAAGGCGTAATTAAGGACAACTCCATTCTCAAGATGCTGGAGAACAGCCTCACGGACGGCGTGCTGTATCGCTTTCGCGACCCGCAATCCGGCGAAAGTGACGTGAAGGCAATCATCGCGGTCCTCAAGAATTATTGGGGTGCGGTGAGAACGGTGTTTCATGCTGCTTGGGGACTTCCACCACGACAATCGCGACTGATGCACGGGGCCGGAATCGTCAGCTTGGGATTCCTGATGGATGCCATTTCGGATCGTCACCGCAAGAAAAGAATCGTCGATCACAATACGTTCGCAAAAGACTTAGAGCCAATGCGAGATGAATGTCGCTGGACCGACGGCTTTTGGGACTTCGGCCCGGGCGCACAACGCAAATGGAACGAAGTCCAGAACACGACTCGCGATATTCAGGTGCTCTCCAATCATTTGTTGCTGCGATACAAGGCGCTTGTGTGGAGTCGATCGCAACAACAGTGACGACGCTTAGCAGGCATTTCGATAGCGGGGCACCATTCTTAACGGCGTACGTGTAGGACTGCATTTCCATCACGCCGAAGGACTGCCGGCCAAAACTGCTACATCTTCCTTCCAGTCAACCCCTGCCCGAAGGTTTCGGGACACTTGCACAAGAGACTCAACGACCTGCTTATGGCCAGCAATAGTATCGTAGCTACTCGATGACCACTGTACTGTCCAGAATTCCTCTTTTTGAAACTGGAGCGCCGACCGAACCCTGCGTTCGATAGAATCGAGATTTGAAACATCTAGTTCACCAATGTCATACGCCCCAACGAGCAAATTAGTTAAGTACTGCGTCATACAGACAATCCCGACTTTTGACAGAAGTCGTGAATTCTCATTCCACAGCGTGGCCCACTGACTTTTGACTGTTCGCCACAGCGTAAAAAAGAACTCAATTACTGCATCTTCGGCATCAAATTCCCGTACTTTTCTTTCCTGAATGTTGCGAACCGCATTTTCAATCGCCGCTGGTTTGACCCATTTCTGGGCAGTACGGTTCGTCGGCCAATCAACGAGCGCCCGAAATGGACTCTCGTCATCGTTGTCTGCCGTTGCTACGAATTCATAGGTTGGGCTGATTGACAATCGTGCTTTTCGAAGTCGCTCCTTCAGGGATTCGTCCGCTCGTTCTGCAAGGAGTGCCTTGATGTGGTCAGTAGGAACGCGTGCCGCTTTGTTATTGATAATGAAGAACTGGAACGCGCTTTCGTTCAGATCATCTGTAAGAAGGGCAACGACGGCAACATTGATGCTGGGGTCTTGCTTCGCAATGCCTACCAACCGATGTTGCCCATCGATAACCGTGCCTGGTTTCTCTGCGTCTTGAGTGGCCTCGATCGTAATGTCGCCATAGCGCGGACCATTCCCTTGTGGATAGCAGTTGTGGGGAATATCCAAAGCCACGATCACTGAGGTCGGAATAGTGTTTCTCCCGTCCTCAAGAAAGCGCGAGACGGAACGAATCCGAGTTTCATTCAATGACCGCTGGGCTCCACCTGGGTCCGCGTCTAAGCGCTTAATATCGGACCACGCCAACACTTCGCCAACGGGGGCGTGAAAGATGCAAAACTCCGGAGTGGACGTATCCGGACGTTGCCGAAAGACGATGCAGTTATATGTTGGCATCACGTAGTCCTTAGGTTAGTAATGTTAAAAAAATGAACAACATCACCACTATCGGTAATCTGAGGCGGAGACTCCCAGTGGCCGACGGTTAGCAATCCCTCTTTCAGAGTCAAGTCTTCACGAATCGCTAAGCATTGCGCGGCATAATTCTGGAGCGCAAACAAATGATATCCAGCGAGAGATGCCCAGTCATTTGAGGTTGGCTGCATTCGTAAAAGAGCGGATTGGATGCTCGTCGTTGCCCACGTTGCGAAGTGAGACTTGCGCTCAGAGTTGCATTTGCCACACGCGGGAAGGAGATTCTCTAAGATTGAGTCGCCACCGTAGCTTCTGGGCCAGAGATGGTCACGCGTAAAGGATGCGAATGAGTCGGCACCTGTAAAGTCGAGCGCAACACCACACATGTAACAGTGCGCGTGATGGCTCATCGCCCAAGTGCGAAGCTGATTTTTAAGACCTGGTGAGATTTCTTTTTCCGCTGCATCTGCCGCAGCTTTAGTGAGTCGAAGCAGACGTTGTAAGTCGTCCTTGCTTATGTCCAAATAGTCTCTCAGGTAACCTGACAAGGCGTCGTCGTATTCTGCCCCGTGAGTAGCAGACAACGATCTGGCGGCCGCCACGAGTCGTCCCGTCAGCCATACTGCAACGAGCTGTTCCAGGAATTCGCTCCATTGCTCCTTGAAGAATTCGATGCGGCTAAACCATTGCTCAAAGTGAGTTCCGGCCGAATCTCGCGCGAGCCATGCCCGAAGGAATGCGTAAAGCGATTCTCCTGCGGTCACAAATTTGTAACGAAATGGACGCATTGAGTCGGTCTTACTTGAAGGAAAAATGAGGGCCGAAGGCTGTATACGAGTCGTTTACACATTTATGCGGACGCACGAAACCGCGACGCCTGCGGGCAAAGTGCGTTAGGAAAAATAACTTCTGATTGCGGCAAGCATACTGGCAGCACCCTTTCCGTTGGGGCGAAGGATGGGCATGTCTTTGGGGCGATTCGCCGTGATGAACTCGGTCGCGGCGTGTTTCGCGCTGGCCGTTACCATCACAAACAATTCAGATTGTCGGGCAAGCTGTTTGAGCCGCGGCGTTCCCCCCAAATCACAACTCAGCGCCACCTTCACGCCTGGGTAATTCGTTTCGAGGATCTGTTGCACCTGCCGAGACGCACTCTCAGTGAGCGAGTAAATGGCGACGGCCATTGAACAGAGTGCGCGGAGTGGGTCCGATTGCGTTTGAGCGGATGCTTCTGGATGAGGGAGGTACGCCGCTACCCGGTCGGGGGCACCGATGTCATTCGCGAGTAGATCCAGCAATGCTCGTTGATCCGCGCGAACATGGCGGGAGAACCGCTGAAGACTTTCGAGAACCGTGTCGAGCAGACTCAATCGCGATTCGGCATTCTGACAAGGCTGGGTCACAAGGACGCCAATGAGGTCGATCACATGATCGAAGGTGGCGGGAGCCGTGAATCGGTGACACAAGTCGGCGGCGCACTGTATTAGCTCGTGGTACTCGGACGCTTCGGTCACACCGACCGAAAGCAAACACTCCAGAAGTTCCGAAAACACGATCAAATCCGACCTGCTGCCTTCTGTGCTGAGATAGAGCCGATCAAAGAGAGTGCGATAAACGTCACGGAAGGCAGGGTTGGGCCATCTGTCGTCGCGTTGAAAGAATGCGAGAAGATGCGGCAGAGAATCGCGCAGTGCCCGTTCGGCAGATTGCGATCGAAGGTTGTGAAGTTGTTGTGCGAGAGCTGTGGCACCATCAGGCCGATTCAGAAGATCCGAAACCGACCATTCGGTGGCACCACGATGAGCGATCTCACGAGCGCCTCGACGCCCTTCATGCTTTTCAAGGTAATCGATCCAAGTTTCCCAGTCTGTCGGAACTGAATCAGCCGTTTCAACCAGAGCGTCTTGCTCCCGCTTTACACCGATGTCCTGAATCGCTTGCCAAAGTCGATGGTTGATTCTGCTGCGAAGAAACTCCTTTCGGTCTTTCTCGCTTAGTCCGTCCACGGCGGCGACTGCTGCCGCCCGTGAGTCGAGCGTGTCGAGTTCAAAAGCACATTCGCACAGCAGTCGCACTTGGGATGGTGATGTCGGCAGCGTGCGAAGCAGAGCCAGCGCGCGGTCATAGTCGCCCGCCCTCGCTGCTTCGTTCGCAATAACCAACGGATCACCGACAAGTGGATTCGCCAGAGTGCCAACAAACTCTGAGAGACGAGTTAGGTATTGGCGATCATCTTCTGACAATTCCCAGCCTGTGAGTAATCCTTGTCGGATTGTCGCGTCCTGTGGTGGCTGATTGGCCGCCAGAAGCATGAAGCTCTTCGCTGCTTCTGCGGAACGCATTCCGGCTCGATTTGCGACCAGAGAGCCGAATCGTGGTAGTACGACGGATGCAAACGCTCGGATTGCTTCTTCTAGATTGGCCGGATTCTCGAACTGGATGAGATGGCAGCGATAGACCGCGCGGAGCAACGCTTCCGTAACAGCGACCGGCTTTCTCAGTCGTAAGAGGTCAGGAAGTTCGGGCAGATCGAGAAGGGCTTGCCAACGGGCAAAGGACGCCAGAAGTTCGACTCGCAAGAAAAGCAGATTGAGGCCGTCCAAATGATACTGATCACGCAGCAGAGTTAGCGTCGCATCGGCATCACTTTCGAGTCCGGCACGGATCGCCATGTGAAAGTCGCGCAGGATGCGACCGACTGGTGCTGGCGTCGTATGCTCCCGTGGCCCGGCTTGCTCTGTCACCTTCCGCATCCGCTCCAAAGCAGCCCAGATCGCTTTCGTGTCATTCGGATTACTCCCCTGAAACCGATACGCCCGCCCGTTGGTCAGCTCTCGCACTACCTGGTCGATGGGGTCGGATGAATCGAGTTGAGCGATTTGGCCCCGGAAGTTGGTGTACGTGGGACCGACAAACGCTGTCAGCCACTCACCGAGAGCTCGGAACTGGCGGTCATCGAACGCGAGGCCGTACCAGTCAACCACACCCGATTCGCGCCAGCATGGAAGTACGGTGGCCAGTGGATCGGGACGCGCGATACGGGCAATCCAGTGGGGCAATTCTGGCTTCGAATCTCTGGTCAGCTTGTTCGGTACATCGAAAAAACGGTCGAGGAAAGTCTCAATGGAAAGTGAAGGTGCGGAGTTCATGAATTCTCTCCTCCCCACCGCGCCGAAAAGCGGACTCGGTTCTCGGCTATGACTGCCGGATCGACGTTGAAGTGAACCACTTCTTCGTTCAAAGAGATGCCGTTGAAAGTGAAGTTCATGGAACCGCTCAAATAGAAGCCGTCAGCCAGAATACCTTTCTCGTGAAGTTCGTCAGACGAGTGGACATGAAAGGAGAGACCATCCGGTTCGGCCAACCGGCGCATCCGATCAAGGAATGCGTTGTTGTGATCGTCCGGTCTCGTTGCGACGTGAATCGTCGTGCCGAGTTCCAGCAACTTCGCGAGCACTTGGCTGAGCGTAATCTGACTGCGTACCCAGCGTGGCTCAAACGCGAGAAATCCGTTCGTGCGATTGTCGATCACGGGGATGTCTGAGACCCACGGCGAGACAAGCCACAAGCAAGAACTGGGACACAAGAGTTCGGCCACGAAGATGTTTTGCAGCAGATCCGGCACCTGCCGAGCAGTCGCTTTCGTGTGGATGTATCGCGTCGGCTGAACTTCGTTTGGCATCACGGAAGCACCTCGCGAGCATCAAGTGAGATGACGACGTCCGATCCGTCCTGGGTCAGCGAAACGACGGTGGGAAACAAGTGCAGATAATCGACTTCGATTGGCACGGCGGAGATGCGCAGGATTGCATCCTTCAATGCCTGGCGGGCCGATGTCGCGGCCACGAGTCGCACTGCACCATGCGAAGCGATCCCGTGATCCACTTCGGCGGAATAGTCGGGGCCGAGTTGAATCGACGGTTCGTGGCACTGGATCAGATCGCGAACGATATCTCGATCTGGAATGACTGCCGCCGCAAACGGGTTGTAGAAGCTCAGACCATTGCCTCGTACTTGTGAACCACGCGGCCACAGAAGACCGTAAATCGTTTGAAATCGCCAATAGTCATCGTTTGCAGGAACGGCACCGAGCGTTGCGAGGCCGGATTGGACGGCCGGGTTTTGAGATGCGACGAAAGCGACGACTCGTGGATCAAGTTCCACGCCAAGTGTTTCTTCCGCATGGTTCCAGTTCCCGACGAGTCGCCGGAGCAAGGCATCTGACTGCTGCGAACTTCCCGAGCGAAGGATTCGGGAATGAACAGCACTCAAGACGGCGTGCGTGACGGAGAAACCTCGTTGCGCGAGCGTTCTGCGTAGTTGCAAAGTCGCTTGCGTCAAATTCGCGTGACTTGTGGCTTGCCGGATGCTGTTGAGTGTGTTGTTCAGTTCGGCATCTGTTGCAGTCAGTTCCAGTAATCGCGTGAGTTCGCGGTCAACGATCTCGAAATCGGTCGGAGCCAAAGCGCTCTCGGCAATTCGGAAGAATCGGCGCGGATCAGCTACATAGGATCGCAGAACTTCCTCGATGATTCCGCCGCCGCCGATCGTGGATTCTGTCACCCACACTTCACAAACATCGGGCGGAAGTTGTGGGGCGTCCGGCGGTCTTGGCCCGGCGTCGATGTCCAGATAGAGGTCGCCGGCCTCCATCTGTGGGCACGATTGCACGCAGGCTTCCAGCAATGCACCGCCAACCGATGCCTTGAAGCGTTCGCCGGCCCATTGCTGCCATTGTTGGTCCGGCGGTTCCCAGAGCACTCGTGCAAGATTGCCAATCGAATCAGTGACGTTGCGGTCGCGGCAGAGAATCAGCAGATCGTCGTGGACGCGCTGCGATTGCTGCTGGCCATTCGGAAGTTCCAGCGATTGAAAAATGGTGTCAAGAACGATCGTCAGCGGCGACACGATGTCACTGGAATGCAGTCGGCGATGTGCCTCTTCCACTCCGATTTCCGCCTCAATCGCAAGCCGGACCAGTGCCGACAAGTAAATCTGTGCGAGCCAGTCACGCTGAAACCAATTTGCGAACTGATCGAGCAACGGCTCAGTTTGAACGCGGTGCCGAAAATAGGCTGCGCGGAATGCCCGCACCTTTCGTTGATTGGGATGATCCGCTGCCAGTCCGAGATCAGCCGGCATACGAAATCGAAACGCGATCGCATCGGCTTCTATCGAAAACCCAACGGCTGCCGGGGCGCTATCACTCTGATTGACGAATCGGACCACAGCGTCGAGTTGAGTTCCATCTCGAAAACTGACGTTCGCGCGAGTGCCCACTGCGAAACGTCGAACGACTGCATGGTTCCTCTGGTGGTGCGTAAAGAACCGAATCTCGTCAAGCAGTTCGTCCCAACCAATCCCGCGCGGCGGTTCAAACCGTAAACGATCATCTTCGCGAGAGGGCGCAATCTGCGATCGCCATTCCAAAACAGAATTCGACGTGACGGCGACGTTGGCTGGTGGTCGTCCTGGGTGAATCTTCCAAGGCCGAAGGCATCGAACATCACGCACACCCTCCGTCTCGGACTTGGTAATTCCCAGCCTCCTCAAACTCGATGCAATACTGCTCGACGGGGACAACTTGGTTGTGATCTTGAAGATTCGGAAGCGGAAACCAATGGTTTGCAAAACGATGTTTGTAACCGAATCGGCGTGACACTCGCCCCGGCGCGAGCGTCTTCAGAGCTTGCACGATTGGCAAGAAATCACTCTCCGTCGCCTGTCCCTGTTGCTGTGGGTCGATGACGATCTCGACTTCCGGCAGGTTGAGGTCACCAAACAGTTGCTGCGGTACAAAGTCGGGCAGCGGGTGATCCGCGACGACGTGGTCGAGAGTCGGTTCATCGGGATGAGATTGCACTCGACGCCAGCCAGATTCGAGGCGTCGGAGAATTGTGGGAATGACCGACAACAGCAGTGGCCGCGGCGCATCCCACAGGATCGACTGCGTTTCGTCCGCAGTCAGTCCGAGTGCGCTTTGAATGTACTGCATCAACGAACGAGAGCGATCTGAATTGCCATCCAGAACCGCTTTCAGAATCTCGACCTCGAAGTTCTGGCGTGCCTTCACATTGTTGGCCCACCAACCGGTCTGAGGCGGACCACTGAAATCCGACCACACGCTACCGGTTGGGGCCTCTTGTGGGAGTTCACGGGCGATCCAGTCCATCAGCGCGAATGCCGCCTGCATTCGGAGCACATAGCGATTGCTCACGGGAAGTGATCGGACGGGAAGTTCTGGCGAGAAAAACTGGTCGTAAGCCTGATAGGCAACGCGATCGCGGCCGTAGTCCGACAACGCCACAATCGTCCACGGCCGCATCGTTCGTCGCCGCCCCGCACGGCCTTTGCGCTGCACAAAGGCCGCCCAATCGCGCGGGGCTTTGTGCTGCATCACGGCACCGACTTCCGGATCGTTGTAACCTACCTCCAAACGTAACCACCGGCACGCGGTCGGCCCCACTTGGTATCGTTTTTCAATTCCGCCGCGAGCGTTTCCAGAGCTTGCACGAATGGCAAGACATCACTCTCCGTCGCCTGCCCCTGTTGCTGTGGGTCGATGACGATCTCGACTTCGGGTAGGTTGTGGTCATCAGCCCATAAATGACCGAACAGCTTTGCCAGACAAACTGAGGATTTCCATGCCGCTGCCCATCAACATCAACGATCTTCTGCATGGCAAGGCCGTGGAGTGGGAGCGTCTCGAATTCAAACAAGGCTGGAATCCGGTCGACACGCTCCACACTCTCTGCGCTTTCGCGAACGACTTCCACAATCTTGGCGGCGGGTACGTCGTCGTGGGCGTTGCCGAGAAAGATGGTCAGCCCGTGCTGCCACCGATCGGGTTGAAGCCGAGTCAGTTGGACGCGATCCAGAAGGAGATCCTCAATCTCGGACACAGCGCGATCCAACCGTCCTATCACCCGATCGTTGTGCCTTACGAAGTTGATGGCCGTTCCGTGCTCGTGATCTCGGCTCCCGGTGGTCAGACCCGGCCCTACAAAGCCAAGCTCGGCTTGGGCAAAGATCAAAAAGAATACGGATACTTCATTCGCAAGGGGTCGAGCACCGTCCGAGCCAAGGGGCAGGACGAAACCGAGTTGCTTTCGCTCGCCGCCACCGTCCCATTCGACGATCGCTTAAACCAGCGAGCACGAGTGGAAGACCTCTCCCGCGAATTGATGCGAGACTTCCTGAAAGAAGTTGGCAGCGATCTCGCTGCGCAGGCCGACACGCTCCCGCTGGTGGAACTTGGCCGACAGATGAACGTGATCGGCGGTTCGGCGGAAGCGCCGTTCCCGCTCAACATCGGGCTGCTGTTTTTCAATCCCGAACCGCACCGATTCTTTCCCGTCACGCAGATTGACGTGGTCTGGTTTCCGGACGGTGCAGGCGGAGACAAGTTCACCGAAAAAGAATTTCGCGGCCCGCTGCCGCGGATGCTTCGCGAGTCGCTCGACTACATCCGCCGCAATTACATCAGTGAGACCGTCATCAAGCATCACGACCGGGCCGAAGCCACGCGGGTCGAAAACTTCCCGTACCCCGCGATCGAGGAAGCGGTCGTCAACGCGATCTATCATCGCGGCTACGACGTGCGTGAGCCGGTCGAAGTCCGCATCTATCGCGACGAGCTAATTGTGCTGAGCTATCCCGGACCCGATCGATCCGTCCGCCTTGCACAACTTCGCGCCGGCAAAGCGAATCCGCGCCGTTACCGCAACCGCCGGATCGGCGAGTTCCTCAAAGAGCTGGAATTCACCGAAGGCCGCTCGACCGGCATCCCCAAGATCATGCGCGCGATGCAGGAAAACGGCTCGCCCCCGGCTGAGTTTGAATTCGACGAAGAGCACAGCTATTTCATGGTCCGTTTGCCCGTGCAGACCGAGGTTCCTCGAGACAAATTGCCCGGTGACTTGTCCGGTGGCCGACAAGTCACCCCTCATGAGACCCCTCATGAGACCCCTCAAGTCACCCCTCAAGTCACCCCTCAAGTCACAAGGGTCTTGGAAGCGTGCCAACAGCCGTCCACCCGGCGGGAATTGCAATCCGCCCTATCGCTGCTCGACCGAGTCCATTTCCGCGAAAAATACCTTGAGCCGGCCATTTCCGCAGGGTTTCTGGAAATGACCAACCCCGACAATCCCCTGAGCAAGCGGCAGAAATACCGCCTCACGACGCAGGGGCTGACAATCCTTGAAGCGATCCGAGCGTCCGTCCGGCCAGAGTCGGAGTCGGCGACCGTGCCAGTCACCGGACAAGTCACCGGACAAGTCACGGAACAGTTTTTGACACTGCTTCGGGCTTGCGCTAGCCCTCAGAAAAGCTCAGAACTCCAGAAGCTTGTCGGCATGAACCATCGCGAAACATTCCAGCGGAACTATCTTGACCCGCTGCTCGCGAAAGGCTGGATCACGCGCACCATCCCGGACAAACCCAAGAGCCGAATGCAGCGTTATGTCACGACCGCCGCAGGCAAGCACTTTGTCGATCATCTTGATGCACACCAATGAATTCCCCCCGTCCCGACCGGCGAGAATGACGTCCGGCACAAACTCGCGACGGGAATACCACAGCGGAACTTGAGCAAGTCGGCAGTCCGCTACCAGTGTTGGAAGCACGTCAGAACTGTGTTGGCCCGTCGCGCACTGGCGTGGTATAACTGTAAGCCGATTGAAACTACTCCACATGCAGTTATCATCGTTGTGGCGGCAGCTTGAATCATCATCGGAGTGCATCCAATGTCACAGACCAACGAAGTTCTCAGGCGACGTGCGTTGCGACTGACCCAGGGCGGTGGTCGTCACGTTTTTCTATTCAGCCTGTCACCCGCTGACTTGGTGGCGATCGCGGACGTGGCACGCAGTGACGCAAAATCGGTTGGCGAGTTGCTCGGCAGCGAGCGGACGAGCGTCAAACAGCACGTCGCCAACATCCAGTCGCACGTTGAGTCGGATCGAGGGCAGATGCTGACGACCGTTGTGCTCGCGCTTTCGCCGGAAACTGTGTTTCGCGGCAGTCGTGGCCCGGACGTGTCCGACGGCCAAAGTTTTGCGGGCACGCTTGAGATTCCGCTTCGCACGCGAAGCGGCCGGAAGCCGGCATGGATTCTCGATGGCTACTTTCGGCTGCTGGCCTTTTCTCAAACGAAGGACAAGTCCTTCGCCGTCCCCGTCTGTGCGTTCATCGGCGATAATCCCGCAGACTTGCGCGAGCAGTTCTCGCGGATTCACAGCACGCATCCGTTGCCCGCGAACTTTGCGGATGTGTTGCTTCCAATGGGAGGCGCAGCGATCTCACCAACGATCGCCGCTCAAGTTTTGCCTGATGCTGTTTGCGATTGGCTCGCGTCAAATGCGGATTCGCCGTTCCACAACCTCGTGGAACCGAAGGGAACCGGAAAGTCCGGCACTTCACAATTTCCGGTTTCGCGAGCGGCACTCACCGAAACAATTGAAGACAGTCTTTCGACGCCGTATGGGGCGCTGTTTCCGTATCGAAACATCGCATCAGGAGAGACGGACATCGAAGGTCTTTGCAACGCTGTGAAGACGTATTGGTCCGGCGTGATGGCGACATTTCCGGATGCTTGGGGAAAGTCGCCCAAGAAAAGCCGCCTGATGCACCCGGCAGGAATTCGGATCATGGGACGTGTGATGAATCGCGTTCTGCCCGCAATTGACCTTGCTGCAACTAATCGCGTGCCGCGTGTCATTCGCGAATTGAAAAGCATTCAACATCTTTGTCGTTGGACGTCCGGCGTTTGGGAAGACCTTGACCAGTTGGCATGGGATCGTCTGACAAACTCGACGCGACATGTGAATCTGGTTGCCAACTTTCTGCTCCGAGCCTACGTCACGAAATAACGAACCGCCCCCAGCCGGAGATTTCAGTTATGGGAAAGCTCGCTGAGTTTCTTCAGGACAGTTTCATTGAGAGGTGTCCGTCCGGCTGGAAATGCAGCCGCGAAGTTCAGATTCTCGAAGCACGGTTGGCGAAGTTCTTTGGCTACGCTCCACAAGCCGACGTTTTATTAGAGCGACTTGACGGCACACGTAAGCTGTGGATTGAGTTTGAAGTCAGCCGAGCCGATCCCGTCGCGAATCACGCCAAGTTTGCGACGGCTCATCTCTTTCAACCACAACTTGCGAACGAGACCTTCGTGTCGATGGTCAGTTCACATATTGATCGCGGTAAGCGGAACTTGGCGGCGAACACGATCTTTCTGATGCGGCACATCGGGATGAGTGCGTTCCAGACGACGCTGCTCCCTACAGTTCCGCCGCAAGAAATTGCGCGACTCAATCAGTTGCCCACCAAGCCGCAGATTTCCAAGGCGCAGCTCTCCACCGAGTCAGAAATCGCGCGAGCCATTTGCGTCAGCGAGCCGCTCGGCACGACCGACAGGTATCGAGTCTTTTTTGTGGGGCACTTGTTGGAAGTGATGTGCAATCTTCAATACTGGAATCGGTCGGTTCTGACCGCAGACGGCGGCACATTGTGGGGACGCCGCCGCGTGCAATACTTCGTCTTCGATCCAAAAACGAAGCTCTTCGCGCCGTCGAAATTCTGCGCCTTTCGGCCGATCCCGGCGGATGCCAAAGAAGCCGCGTCGGTACTGGCGGCCGTAGCGCGAGAGTCATCCGTGGCTGGCCCAGCTGCTCCTGGCCAAGACGCACCAGCTCCACAGAAGAAGGTGGAACTGACGGGTCGTGGC
>JANMIF010000356.1:0-27373 GCA_031375695.1 Planctomyces sp. | reverse complement strand
CCCGACCCAATCCGAGCGCCGCGTGGGATCACGGACAATGATTTGTCGATGCTCACCGTTCCAATGGCGACGCGCGTTGTGGGCAGTACCAGCGCATCGAACATCGTGCCACGTTCCGGGACCGCCCCCAGACACAACCCGGCCACCGGCTCGGTCGGCAAATCTTTTAAGCTGTGAACCGCCACATCCGCGCGACCGTCCAGCAACGCCGCTTGAATCTCGCGAGTGAAGACCCCGACACCGCTCTTGCCACCCAACTGAGTCAGCGCTTCCGTTGTGTCTCGATCACCAATTGTTGAGAGCGGGACAAGTTCAACAGTTCGCGCCGGCGCGGCAGCTCGCAGCAGTCCGGCCACATGCTCAGCCTGCCACATCGCCAATCGGCTAGCTCGTGTGGCAATCCGAATCACCGTTGAATCAGAATTGGGCACGACGGACTTTCAGTGGGAATATCGGAGCGGCTCACGTGCGGCACAATAACCCGAACCGTCAGCGACGGCGAGCGTTTCACCAATAACACGAATCCCGAGTTTTGGCGTGCGTACTTTCGAGCTGGCTTTCATTCCTACGCCTCAAACGCGGCCCCGAGCCACTCGAACGGCCGCAATGTTCTGCCCGCCAGGGCGTATTCCGATTCCAGCACATACTCGATCAATACGGGCAAGTCGTCGAGTGCCACGCCGATCAGCGAATCCCCTTCATTCGCGTTGTTACTAGCGCGAGGCACCAGCACATCGCTCCCAAGGCCACCATCCAACGTGTCGGTTCCAGTGCCGCCGACGAGCGTATCGTTACCGTCGCCACCTTGCAGCAAATCAAAACCCTGTACGCCAGCCAAGCGGTCATTTCCCAGACCACCTTTGAGCGTGTCGTTATCGAGGCCACCGATTAGCACGTCATTCCCAGCCGCGCCGTCCAGCAGGTCGAGCCCGCCGCCGCCGTCGAGCAAATCGTCTGCGTTGCCGGACCGCAATGTGTCGTGCCCGTCGCCACCCAGCAGTGTCATCGCCACCGTGGCCAGCGACGCATCGACCGAATCGTCACCCGCGCCACCGTTGAGCACGAACGATGTCGTTCCGCTGACGTTTGTGAATGCGTCTTTTCCTTTTCCACCAGTCAGATTCTCGAAGCTGTTCCAATTCAGCACACGAGCCACCGCTTGCGACAGATCTTTGTATTGTCGAGCTGCCACGTTCCAATTCGCCAACACATCCAGGCCGAACAGCGTGTCGCTGCCTGATCCGCCGCGCAGGCTTTCGACACCGCGAAAGCTCATGTTCGAAGTCGTCTCACGCCCGGAAAAGCCACCAGCGCTGCCGGTCAATGCGACCGACCGCACAAGTGCCGACTGACTGAAATCCAGAACGTCCGCTCCGACACCTCCATCGAACACTACGGATGAAGTCACTCCGTCCAGCACCTGCCACCAATCATTCCCCCCGTTGCCAAACACCGTTTCCAAATCGACAAACAACGTCGGCACACCGAGTACACGCAACCCCAACTCCGTCAATTGAAATTGATCCCCCACCGTGTTCGATGCGTTCAGCCGGTCGCTGCCATCACCACCGCTGACAATCTCAACGCCCACCAGCCGAACACCGTTCAGCTTCACACCCGAAGCATCCACACTGACAACATCCGCGCCTGTCCCGCCCGACACACGATCGGCCTCCACGCTATTCCCGCCCGACAAGACTTCAATCCCCTGAAAGCTCACGCCATTCCACCCGGCCATCGTGATTGCGGTCGGAGTCACCGTGGCCACAACGGCGGCCGCATTGCTGGCTTGAACCGTGTCATTGCCTGCGCCGCCACCGATCAATTCCAGTCCCATCAACCGCATGCCATTGAACAGCACCACGCCCGGTTCCAACAGTTGAAACGTGTCATTGCCGGCCGTTCCCAGCAAGGAATCGACACTCGCACCGCCACCCCCGTCGACAATTTCAAATCCATCCAGAACCCAACCGATCAAGCTCGACACCGTGACCGTCGTTCCTGAAATCTGCATTCCGTCCGCCGCATTGTCCAAACCGATCAGACGATCCTGCCCATCACCTCCAAGCACGCTTTCAAAGCCTTGTACGATGACGCCATTCAGCCAAGCGGTCCTCGCATACAACACCCGCAGCGTGTCATCGCCATTGGTTCCTCGCAACGTATCTTTCGCCGTTCCACCGCCGGCATTGAGCCACTCAAATCCGACCAGCGACAGCGGGTACGACGCCAGCGAAATTGTCCCATCGGTGGCGATCGTAAACGTATCAGCCGTCGTTCCGCTCGATACATAATCCGCCGTACCAGCTCCGACGACCGCTTCAATGCCACTGGTCGCTGCAACGGATGTCCCGATCGTCCAATTGCCGACCACTCGAATCCAGTCCGCGCCGTCTCCGCCATTGAGCGAGTTCACGCCAGCCACATCATCGAACACATCGTTTCCCGATTGACCGAAGAGCTGATCGTTGCCGTTCCCTCCCGACAGCGTATCGTCCCCCGCGCCCCCATCCAGCAGATCGGCTCCCGCTCCCGCGCGCAGATCATCGTTCCCGTCGCCACCGAAAAGTGTGATCGCGATCGTCGCTCCCGACGCATCAATCAGATCATCGCCCGCCCCGCCCTCCAACTGCTTGATGGAACTCGCGTCAACCGTTGTCACGAAGACGTCCGCATACGAACTGCCGACAACTCGCTCAAACTCGCCAGTCAACGTCAGCCGATGTCCCAGGGACTCGTCGTGTTGACCGACCCTCGTCAGGTTGATCGTCACACCGCGGTTCAATCCCGAATAGTCGATCACATCGAATCCACGGCTCGATTGCTCCGACGCCACATCATTTCCCAAATCGCTCAACTGATAAGTATCGTCACCGTTCCCGCCGGACAGGCTGTCGTCCCCGGCCGCATCTCGCAACGTGTCGTTCCCCGCTCCGCCGATCAACGTGACCGATCCCGCGAACCCGCCTGCATCGAGCACGTTGTTCCCGACCCCGCCAGTCAGCCGAGCCAACTCGATGTCTTGCAACGTGTCGGTCCCAACTCCGTTCAAGTTGGCAGAAGTCAAAGTGAAATTTAGATTGCCCGATTCCGTCAGCAAGTCCGATCCGTCGCCGCCATGCAATGTGTCGTCGCCAAGATTGCCAGACAGCTTGTCGTCGCCACCCTCGCCGTTCAGTTGATCGTTGCCCGACCCACCAATCAGCCGATTCGCGTCGTCGTCTCCCGTCAGATTATCGTTGCCACTGCCGCCAATCACGTCTTCAAACTCGCTGATCGCTCCAGAAAACAGTCCGCTCTCCGAACCAAACGACACCCTGCCGTTCAATAATGACGCTGTCACGCCGGTCGTCCACGAGGAAAAGCTGAGCGTGTCGCGCCCCGCACCACCTTCCAGTGTTCCACCCCAAGTCGCTCCCGCCGACAACACAAACCGGTCATCTCCGCCGCTACCAGCAAACGACTCAATCCCGTGGAACTGAATCAACCCCGATGAGGCCCCACGCAATTGTCCGCTGCCATCCCCGGTCAGCGACCAATTCCAGTCACTGCCGCTCGGCACGTTCAATAACGTCAATTGATCGCCGCCATTCGCCGATCCCGCCACCTCAAGGACTCCGCCTCTCGGAACCGGTGATCCCGCGACGAAGTCGAGATTTAACGCCAACGACTGCCCGGCCGACGCCGTGACCACCAAGGTGTCGAACACCGACACCGTCCGCTGTGACCCAGCAATCGGAGTCGTAGCCGCCGCGTCCGCAAACAGCGCAACCGAATTCTCGCTCGTGCGACGTAACACAACCGATCCGCTCGCCGACATTTCGACGCGCTGGCCGAGATTGATCTCGTAGGTCGAAACCGTGTTTTGATAGTTGCCCCAGGTACTATGAAACAGCACTCGCGTCCCATCCGACGAAGCGTTGATCATCGGCTGTCCGATGTATGTCCCGGCCCCTTGCGTGTTATGCCGCGCCAACACGACGGCCCCGTTCGGTCCGGTCGGATGTTCGATATCGACCGCGACAATCGCCCCCTTGTAAGCCGGTGACGTCGCCGTGAACGCAGTGCTCCCGCTGTAATACGACACGAACACATAGCCCGGATTCTGTGAGTTTGTCGCCGTGATATGGCTCAGCGTTTCACGCGACGAAGTGATATTTTCCAGCGCGGGATTCGTCAGCGAGGCGAACTTGTTTTCGACCGGATCAAACCGCATCAACTGTCCGATCGTGGTCGCTCCCGACAGATACTGAATGCTTGGACTGATCAAATCGTCTTTGCTCCACGACCCCGGCTGCCCGACGACGTAGGTCTTGCCACTGGCCCCGGTCGCAAACACCGGATGATGCCAACGCATTGGAAAAAAGCCATTTTCCCGAACGTCTGCTCGCCTCAAGATCGGCACGTCGGCGTCCGGCTTCGGTGTCACCGGCATGACATGCGGCTTCATCGTTCCGCGTTCCCAATCGACATCCAACAATCGATGTGCGGCATCCGTCGTGTTCGCATAGGCGACCATGACGTACCGGCCGTCGGGCGAAAAATAGAAGTCGTCGATGTTCGACGGCTGACTGCCAAACGGAAAGCCCGGCGTCCCCACCGGTGCCGTCAGCGGATAGCTGGCCATCACCGGATCCGCCCAGGCCCCCGATCCGCTTGGCAACGTGGCCACATCTAGATCGACTACATAGGCGTTGACCACCGTCCGATCAAACTCGCTTGGTTGATCCGCGCGGCGCGGGTTCCCGGCCAGCAGCATGTAGTTGTGTCCTGTCTCCGGGTTGAAAAACAACGTCGCTTTCGATAGCCAAATCAGGCCGCCAGCCCGAATCGGATCAAACGTCGTGAAGACCAATGTCTGCGACGAATGCTCATAAAGCTGCGTGATCCCCCCCGGAGCATTCGACTCCGCTGCGTTCACGAACTGAATCTTCTGTACGCCAGAATACATCCCGCTTGGTCCGACACCCGACACGAATTGATACTCGACGTTCGCTTCGGCCGGGTTCAAACTCCAGCGCCAATTGCGGCTGACGAAATCCGGCGTGATCGGCTCAGTCGCCGACTCCGCTCCACCGTCCGAACTCCGATCCAACAAAAAGTCGAAGCGGACCTGACCCAATTCATTCGCTCCGCCATCTTCCGCCGGAAAACTGCCGAGATGCACGAGGTCACTCGTTACGTTGTAGCTGGGAGTCGTCGGGTAGGCCGACCGCACAACCCCACCCCAAACTTTCGGCTCATCCGCCGCCGCGCCAATCGCGTGCTGAGTCGTCGTCGCGATTCCGGGATCGCCACCCAGCCGCGTGATCGTTCCTTGCAGCGCCGCGATCGATTCACCGTATTCCGGCCGACTGACAACATCGTTCGGAATCGCCCACCGTGACGCCACAGCCGTCGGATTCACAGTCCGATAACGCAAGTCCCCGACGTTTGTATCCATCACGACGTCTGCCGCATTCAATTGCGGATCGCCAGTTACTTCGGTCGCCGTCAGCAACTCGTCGGTTACCACTAGCCAATCATTTCCCAGCCCGCCTGCGATCGTGTTCGTGACGAAATCATCAAACAGTATTGAATCCAAATACGGCTGCATCGTCGTCCGCAACGCGGTTGTCGTCGCCGCTTCCCAACGATCGCCCAAACCGCTCAACCCGGTCGTCAACGGATCTCTGACGTCCACCGCCGCACCGATCACCAGATCATCGCCGTCACCACCGTGCAGCCGATCAAGTCCATATCCACCGACGACCAAATCTGTTCCCAGGCCGCCATCTAATCGATCGTCGCCACCGCTGCCATAAACAATGTCATTGCCGTCATCCCCCAACAGCTCATCGTTACCTCCCTGCCCAAACACCGAATCACGTCCAATTCCGGCATCGACAAACTCGCGGAACGGACTTCCCAGAATACGATCGTTCCCACCGCCCGTTCGCACGATCACGCCATAATAACTGACGGTCGAGATATCCTTGGCTTGAGCGTCACTTGGCAGCACACGCAGATCGCCGATCTCGGCGGCCTCATGCAAACCAAAAGTGGTGGAAACGCCACTGAGGTTGATGACATTGGCAAGATCATCTGCGCGAACCACAATTCGCTGGACTTGTGCTGCCGGGAGTTGATTCAACACCCCCCCCGTTTCGGCTTGACGGATCGCCACCAGCGTTCCGTTGATCGACACACGAGCTGCATCGACCGGTTGCCCCGCCACCGTCACTCGCGCGGAACCGATCGCCAAACTCGAAGCGCTTGCTTCCGACAAATCCACGATCAACACGCCAGGCAAAGACAACGTTCCGGTGAATGTTACCGAGCTCGGAAGAGCACGGATTTCCAGAGATTCTGACCAGGCACTGACCCGACGCGCCAGTGAGGGGGAACGTCCAGAACGCTTCCGACGATTGTGCCGGTCGCTCCGACAATTCCACGGCGACAACGCCCGAAGCCAGTTAAGCCAACTCATTCCGAGTCCTCACGCGTACATGCTGAGAGGGAAAGCCCTGCCAGTGTGCGCGAGCGACCGGTATCCGCAACCAAACCGTCTCGAGTTTGGGCTCTTCCACCGCAACTCCAGCCGGTGGTAGTGGCCTGCGAAAAATCATTCAACTTTCGTTGAGTCACGAACTCGATGCTAGGAACAATTATCAGCCGGAACGCGCCGACGTCCGGTTCTCGCAAATGTCGGGAAACCGGATGCCAGCGCGTTCCGGCTCGGTAGTTTTCCAGATGGTTTGTGATGTCGGAGACGCTATCATGCCGACACTCGAATTCCGCGAAATCGTTAGCCGAGTTTTCCTGCCGAACCTGCCTTTATTTGCACAGCGGAGTCCCGCCATGATCCGAGTCAACATGTCGCGATATGGTCGGTTTTGTGACGGAGTCACTCGTCGAAGCTTTCTGCAAATCGGTTCATTGGCGACAGGCGGATTGTGTTTACCGACACTGTTACGAGCCGAGGCGAATGGCGATCTTCGGAAGTCGAATAAGTCCGTGATTCTGATCTATCTTTCCGGTGGAATTGCGCATCAGGACACGGTCGATTTAAAGCCCGAGGCTCCCGATGGAATACGGGGCGAGTTTCAGCCGATTGAAACCAAAGTACCGGGGATTCAGGTCAGTGAGTTACTGCCGAAATTGGCCAGTTGCATGGATCGAATGACGATCATTCGAAGTGTGATCGGGCAGGTAGATGAGCACAGCAGCTTTCAGAATCTGACTGGTCGTACGATGGATACGTCGAACCGCGAAGGTTGGCCGAACTTCGGATCGGCGGTCTCAAACATGATGGGGCCGAAGGATGCGGTGACTCCGGCGTTTGTCGATTTGTTTCCGACGATGCAGCATCGGCCGTACAACAGCCCGTCGGCCGGAATGCTCAGCCCAACGTTTCGGGGCGTGCGCGCGGACGGCGAAGATTTTTCATCAATGAAGCTGCGATTTGTCGAGCCGTCTCGGTTCGGTAGCCGTCGCGAGCTGTTGCAAGCCATTGACGGCATCAAGCGGCAGTTCGACGCCGCGAAGGATAGCCTGCTTTCGCCGAGAGCGGACGCGTCTCTGCTCGGTATGGATTCGAGCTATCAGAAGGCGTTCGACGTGCTGACGTCAAGCCGCTTGGTCGATGCGCTCGATGTGGAAAAGGAAGACCCTCAAGTCCGCGAACGATACGGCAAAGGTTCGGCGAAGCATCTCGGCGATGGTGCTCCGATGTGGAACGATCAATTGTTACAGGCGCGGCGATTGGTCGAGGCGGGCGTGCGAGTCGTCACCGTGGCGTATGGCTTTTGGGATACTCACGGCCAGAACTTTAAGTACCTCAAACAGCACTTGCCGCTGTTCGACACCGGCATCTCGGCGTTGATTGAAGACATTTATTCGCGCGGCCTCGATCGCGACGTGACCGTTTGCGTGATTGGCGAGTTCGGCCGGACTCCAAAGATCAACAAAGATGCTGGCCGCGATCATTGGGCGCGAGTCAACAGTGCGATTCTCGCCGGTGGCGGCATGCGAGTCGGGCAAGTGCTCGGCGCGACCGACAAGCAAGCCGACTCCGCGATCGACCGCCCGATTCATTACCAAGACATACTTGCCACGCTTTACGACAACCTCGGCCTGGGAGACGACGCCACGATCACAACCGTGACCGGAGCTCGCATCCGCGTGCTGCCGACAAGTGCTCGCACGGTACGAGAGTTGATCTGAAAATGTTGACGAACGGCTACAGCAGTGTTTCGAGCAGCATTCGCAGCTTACGCATTTCCAACGTGCGATTGACGTCGGCGTCGTAGAGTTCGGGCAAGAGTTCCACGGAGAGAATCCGGTCGTAATTGTCTTTGCGAAGTTGCGAGATCAACCGCGTGTAATCCAGCTCGCCCAGTCCCACCGGAACTTGCAGGTGCGATGGTGTGCTGTCTCGCAGATGAACATGATAGACATACGGCAACAGCGAATCGGTGCCGCGACTGGAATGCGGGCCGCAATAGTAATAGCTGGGGTCGAGCGTCAGGCCCAAACCTTTAACCGATTGGCACAATTCCACCGCCGTGCGCGGGTCTTCGGTCAGCGTGCCGCTGCGTGTCTTAATCGAGATGCGAATTGTTTCTTGGCTGGCCAATCGCACGAAGTTTCGTAAACGGTCGATCTCTTCGTTGAAGGGTGTCCCTAATGCCGAGGCGGGAACCGTGATCTGCGCGACACGCATCACCTTGGCGAGGTTGCAAAGGCTTTGCAGTGCCTCCACCGGAACATCGTGCTCCAAGTGAAAAGCCACCGGCGTGAGTCGCGTCGCGTCGCGGAACTTCGAGAAAAAGCTGTCGATGTTGGACGCCACTTCGCTGGGCCGAAGATGCGAACTGTGGTCGTCAAACCACAACTCCACCTTGTCGAATTCCAAATCAGTGATCAGATGACAGGCTTCAAAGACATCCTTGTCGGAGAAACACCGGGTTGACGCCGCGACAAACATAGAAAAATCCTCGTCCCTGACTTCACGACTTGGGCCTCGGCAACTTCCGTCGCCTTCAGCGGTTATAGAATGCGGGCGTGAGCCAAGCCATTCGTGTCCGGTCGGAACATACTCCGACTGGGCAAGTGCTGCAAGATCGGTGGAGTCCGGCGACTACGTTAAGTTTTCCGAGTTTTCCGAATCTTCCGGGGTCTGCCGATCAAGCGGTCGATATTTGAATTCGTGGTGAGAACAAACGGGTAAGCTGGATTGGCAGGGAGGCCAAACATGAGACTTCATTGGGTGGCGATGCTAGCGATTGTGGGTGCGGTGTCTGTGGGCTGCCAAGTTGCCGGGCCAACGGTTCGAGGTCAGAGCCCGTGTGCCACGAGGTCTTGCGGCCCGAACAATGGTCCGCGACTCGCACCACAGTATTACGACGGCCCCGCAGGATACGGGCCGGGAGGACCAGGGCAATCGGGAGACTGTAAGCCCCATCATTGTCATCCCAACTGCGTCGAGTGTCCGTTGTGCGCGCCCGACAACTTCCATGCTCCCGAACACCATCACACGTTTAGCTATCGGCAGCCGAAGAACTTGGTTTATCCACCACAGAATCAACCGGCTGGCGTTGTGGTGTATCCGTATTACACCTGCAAAGGACCGAGCGATTTCTTTTTGAAATGACAATGAGCCCAACGAATTCTTGGCTCGCGATCTAACGAATCGTGACGCAGTCGTTGTGATTCATCAGGGCGTGAATCAAGTTTTCGCGAGTTCGCACGGCGGGATCAATCTTGGTCACCGCAACCTCTTGAGCCAGTAACTTTGTTTGCGGATCTAAGTACGTGACCAACACCGTTAGTTCCGCGCCACGAGGTTCGCGGTTGAGAACTTGCAAAAAACGCCAGTTTCACAAACTCCGCCGACGCGACGTCAGACCCAACTGTGATTCAGTTCTTGACCGCTGATCGTCGCGTCGAGTTCTTCCGCAATCGCCGACAAACTGGATCGTGATCCGCATCACTTCTTGCCGATGCACACCAAATTCTTGGAAGTTCGCAGAAAAAAACACCCCTGCGAGATCGCTGGCGACGCATAGATCTCTTCGCCAATGTCGTTGCGGGCGAGTTCTTCGTAATCCGATTGCGTGGCGTCGAGCACCAGCGTGCTACCGGCTTCGTTCGTGAAGAACAGCCTGCCATCGGCCGCAACGGGCGACGCGGTGAACTTGTCGCCGAAGCGTTTTTTCCAGAGCAACTTGCCCGTGTGTGCGTTTAAGCACGAGCCGATCCCTTTGTCGTCGGCGAGGTAGTACCGCTCGCCGACCAAGATGGCCGATGGGACGAACGACGTTCCCTTCTCGTTCTTCCAAACGATGTGCGAGTCGGTGATGTCGCCGCTCCCTCCGGGCTTGATGGCGAAGTGCGTTCCGTTCGGGCCGCTGACGACAAACAACATCCCATGACCGACAACTGGCGTTGGGACACACTCTCGCGCGAGTCCGCGAATCGTCCACAACCGGCTGCCGGTGCGCGGATCGTAGCCGTCGACCTTCTCCGATCCGCTCAGCACCAACTCTATCCGATCGCCACTTGGCACGAGTTGGGGTGATGACCATGACAACCACACCTCCGGACGATCCGACTTCCAGCGGTTCGCGCCCGTCTGTTGATCGAGCGCGATCACATACGACGGGCCGTAATGATCGCACTGCACGATCAGCTTGTCCTCGAACAGCAACGGCGAACTCGCCGCCGCGAACCGATTCTCGAACGGGCCGTATTCGTCTGCGATCGCTCGCTGCCACAAGAGGCCGCCATCGAGATCGAAACAAAACACATCGCCCGTCCCGAAGAATACGAACAGTCGCTTGCCATCGGTCACCGGCGAAGGGCTCGCCATTCCGCTCCGTCCATAGAACAACGTCGGAGCGGTCCCCCACAACCGCTGATGCCAACGCTCGCGCCCGGTGTCGCGATCAAAGCAGATCACATGCAGCTCGCCCTGATCGCGTCCCTCCGAAGCGGTCACGAAGACTTTGTCGCCCCAAACCACCGGGTTCGACGTGCCGATCCCCGGCAGCGGCATCTTCCACAATACGTTTTCCGTCGGAGACCACGTCGTCGGCACGCCGGTATCCGACGTCACGCCGTTGCGATTCGGCCCGCGCCAACCGGGCCAGTTCTCCGCATTAAGAGGAGACGAAATCAGCCAACAAACGAGGACGGTCGCTATCGAAGTCCCGCGAAGGATGCGTCTCATGAGTTGCCTTTCTGAGATGTCGACGGAAGATATCGCCCAACACTCTTACGGAGCGATTCATGCCGAAGCCGCCAGACATCGTAGCGAAACGTCACGCTCGTTTCGTCGCAAGACGCACCGAGAAACTCCGCGAGTCGTGTTGCGTGATGGGGCGATGTTTTGGTCGCCATCAATGGTTGATGAGCGTTTCGTTTCTAACGGTTGTGTTGGGCTTTGGATTATGCGAGCCAGCGCGGTCGCAATCGTCAAAGGGGAAGACGAAAGGGAAGTCGGCGTCGAAAGCGGAGTTGAGCGACGATCTGGCCAAATACGTCGCTCCGCTGACGGGTGACGAGTCGCCGATTGCGAGCAACAAGACGATCACGGTTTACCTGAATAACGGCAAGGTTCTCGCCGACATGACGGTGACGGAAGCGTTGTTGGGTGCTGGTGACGAGTCGCTCAAATTTCTGTCGGTTGCGGACGCGGATGGCAAAAAGAAACAGAAGCTCGCGGCCGCGTTGATCGGCCGCATTCATTCCAGCAAGCATGACTACGACTTGGCGTTTGATCCGGAAAAGAAAGGGCCAGTGTTGATTGACGTCACGGCTCGCGATACCGACGTCAACGAGCGGCTCAAGTCACACGGGCAACGGCTCTGGCCAGAGCAAACTGACGAGGAACGAGCCAAGACGATTGCCGACTATAAAGACTTTCTCAAACGAGTTCAGGCGAATTATCAGTTTCCGATGCAGCTTCACGAGACGCAGTTCTTCTTGTTTTTGACCGATCTCCCGGCAAATCAAGTCGGTCAGCACGTCGCGTATCTCGACAGCATGTATGCCAAGTTGTGCGATTTGTTCGGCGTCCCCAAAACGAAGAACCTCTTTCTCGGCAAGTGCATCATCGTCGCCTTCGCAACCGAGGAGTCGTTTCTTGGTTTCGAGCTGAAATTTCTCGACAACCCGAAAGCGAAAGGGGCGCAAGGACTCAGCCATGGATCAAGTGACGGGCGACAGATCATTTCCTGCTATCGCGGGGGCGGCGACGCGGCCGCGTTTGGAGCGCTCCTGGTTCACGAAACAACGCACAGCTTCGCCCACCGGTTTCGTTCCAATGCGGTCTATCCAAAATGGATTGGCGAAGGGCTTGCCGATTGGATCGCCTACGCTGTGGTGCCTCGCAAGTATGCCGTCGATCGCCAGAAGAAATCGGTCGAGCGAGTTCAGAAAACAGGTTCACTCGGCGGTAACTTCCTCGATCAAAACGCCATGCTTGAGGATTGGCAGTACGACATGGGCTCGCACTTGATCAACTACCTCCTCCAACTCGACCCCGGCCGCTTTCGCGCGTTCTTGATCAATATCAAAGAAGGGGACACTCCCGAAGAAGCGATGAGCCGCTCCTACGGCCTCACCTATCCCGAATTGCTCACGCAATACGGTCGCTCAATCGGAGTCGCGAAGTTGCAACCGTGATGAAGTGAACTCGACCCCACGCCCGTCAGCATCGCACAGCCGCAGTTGCAGCGACCAGTTGTTAGGGACTTCGGGGTCTTTGTGTTGTGGCCCCTGGCAAACTTTGACCAGCAGCGTGTTGCGACCGGCCTTCAGTTGAATCGGCGTGATGAAGCGATCGAAGCGGGTTCCGTTAAGCCATTGATCGCGACCGAACACCTTCTCGCCGTTGAGCCATACCGAGCAATTGTCGTCCGCGCCGCAACGCACCTGCGCCGCTTGTTCGCGCGGGACGTCGATTTCCGCGAACGCATAACCGACCGCCTCGCGCGTTGTGCCCAGTTGTTTGTTGAGGTTCAATTGTCCGAGCGTGTCGGACTCGTGGTGCTGCTTCCAGGTGATCTCGCCCGACTGGCCGCGATACTTGGCTTGCAGATCGATGTTCCTTTCCGGCTCAAAGACCGCTGCGAATCCAGTCTTAGCCGGAGCGTCGAACGGCCCGACCAGCCACCAATCGACGACCAATCCGAGATGCGTGATCGCATCCGCCGACTCACCCAGCGACTTCAACTTAGCCGCCGCCTGTGTGACCTGAGCACTGTCGCGAGCCGCTTCAAACGCCTTGCGAAACATGGCCTTCGCCGCCTCTTGGTCTTTGTCCTTCACGGCTCGATCCCCTGCCGTCAGCGCTAGGCCGACCGCTTCGTATCGAAACTCCGAATCATCCAGCCGAGTCGGCAGCCACGTCTCACGAAACGCCGGTTCCAGCTTGTCGAGCAACCCCAACACTAACCGCCTCGGCCGACCGACCCGCTTCGCATCGCTGACGTATTCCTTGAAGAACTCGACCGGCCACTTCGTCCCGCCCCGGGCCAACTCACGAGCCACGATCTCTTCATAGACCGTCCGATACCAATTCGCCGCCACCGCGTTCGAGGTATCCATCGCCGCGAGCAATTTCGGCAAGACCTCAACGCCATGCTTGGCCAATTCATCACGAGCCACCTTCGCCGCCGCCGACCCTTCGCCTAGTGGTCCCGTCTTCGCGATCACCGCCAGATGCGGCGCGGGATCGTAGGGTGGGTCGAGTGCAGCGAGCCCCACCAGCATCAGACAACCAGCGATCCACTTCACGGCAAGGCTCCAGTCAGCGGGTGACGAATGGCGTACGAGGCCGTCATTCTGTGAGTCTCTCGTCGTCGTGCCAAGCCAATGGATCAACGTCGCACAATCGCCCTGATCGGGACAGACGACCGCGATTGATTGGCTCGTTTGGCAGAAAGCAAAACTTGAACTGTCACGCCGTTGGGCTTGCGGCAATAAGGAACGAGCATCGTTTCATGAACCAAATCTTTTGAGGAGAGCACCGTGAGATTTCGATCTGCCTTGATTTGCGTTGTGGCCCTGACGCTGGCCTGTTCGATCCCGAACGAAGCCTCAGCCGCCGGACGTTTTGGGTTCAACTGGCCAGTGACTCCCACCACGATCCTGCCGTCGCGGGAAGAGATTTCCGCCGTCCCCGTCCCCGAGCAGGGCCGCGTTCTGGCGTTTCCCGCAGACGTTGTCCGGTATGGGCTGACCGTCCATCCCGGTGCCAGAATCGTCCGCGGACTTATTGGCCGCTAAAACGGCCCTGATCCGAGCAAATTTCAGGCAGATGTCGCGAGCACCGGTCGGTGGCGGGGCGCGACGCTCACTTGTCTTGGAGGCGGTGGATCGTGTTGTGAATCGTGCCGTCTACGCGGCGGCCCGCGACGGATTTCAGAGAATAGCGGATCTCCATGCACCAAGTGGGTTGCACGTCGGCGATGATCGTCAACGTCTTTCCGTCGGCAGAGAGCGCGGTGTCGCGGATCGGTAGTGGGCGTTCGTCGTGATGATCGGAGCCGTATTTGGCGGTCCGTTTCAGGGACCACGTCTTCAACTGGATGTTGGCCGAAGCAATCGAATTGGGATCGAGCGGTTCGGTGAAAGTCAGGTTGAGGCCTGCTGGCGTCGCGTGCAATTGAATCGGCAGGTGCATCGGCTGGCCGGTGGCTCGCAGGCGATAGAGTCCGCCTGGATGAATCGCACTGCCAGCCCAAGCGAACATGCCGCACAGATACAACTGACCGTCGATCGGATGAAAGCGGCCGCGCATCACACCGGTCGGGAACGTCTGGATCGGCAGTTCGATCAGGCCCCCCTGCATCGTGCCGTTCACGTTTTCGTGCGGAACGAGAAACACTTTACCGTAGCCATACGACAGATTCAGCAGCGATCCCTTCAGCGGTCCCCAGCGATCGCTTTCGACCCACAACAGCTCGGCGGGTGAGCGGTCGAAGGCATTGGTAATCCAGCACAACGGCGGTTCCATCGCGGAATCCGACGAGTCGATCACGTCGTGATAGCCCAGCATATTGCCATAGAACTTGGGCTTGCCGGATGGGTCCACGGTGACCCAGTTGATGCGGTTCTTCGGATTCCAAAAGCCTTCCTGATCGGTGACGACAAACGAACCGTCGGGATTGAGGCAGACTCCGTTCGCTGCTCGAAAACCATTCGCCAGGATGTCAGTTCTCGAGCCATCTTTGCTTACCTTCAACAGAGTTCCGTGATGCGGCACGACGGCTGCCTTTCCGTGACAACCTGACTTGGCGTAGTAGAAATTCCCCGCCGCGTCGGTTTGCAAACCCATCGCGAATTCGTGGAAGTGCTCGGTGACTTGATGGTCGTTGTTGAGGCACTGATAGAAGTCGATCTCGCCGTCGCCGTTCAGGTCATGCAGCACTGCAAGCTGATCGCGGCACGTCACGTGGATTTTTCCATCGACAATCTTCAAGCCCAGCGGCTGGAACATTCCCGATGCGATCCGCTGCCATCGGAGTGTCTGCCTCTTGAGTTGCTCCTTCTGTGGTGAGGGCACAGGAGAGGCCTCAACCAACCACACGTCGCCGTCCCACGAACAAACGGCAATGCGGCCGTCGGGAAAGAAATCGAGCCCGGTGAATCGAGTCTGAGCCAGCCACGGATTCGATTCCGGAGCCGTCAACACGTCGGCTGCAAATGATCCGTTGTCGGCACCGAGCACCGCTTGAGTTTCCAATCTCTGCGGCCAGCTCGGCGGGCCACCGTTAGTCAGCGAAGTCAGATCGCGATCGGCGTCCGGAATCGGCTGATCGGCCAAATCGTTCAGCCGCTCGCTAGAATTGCCGCTCACAGAATCCGACGACTGCCAGAGGGTGAATCGCAGCGGTTCCTTGCCAGCGGGGATTCGCAGTCTCAATCGTCCGTCCGCAGCCGTCCATTCGGCAGCGATGCTTCTCGGTGCGAATCCGGCGATGAGCGGGCCAGGAAGCGAATTCACAGGAGCCATGCCGCGCCGGACTTCGGCATCGTGTCGATGAAACGCTTCGACAATCTTGGTTCCAGTGGGTTGACTGATTTGCCACATCGCGACGAGGGATTTGTCACCAGGGAGTGGCGGCTGTTCGAAATGATCCAGACGGTCAGTCAGACGCCGCTGGTAGAAACGGACCTGTGAAATGTCTCCTTGGAAGAACGTCGCCGGACTCGGAAAATTGGGAGTGGTGAATCCAATCCGCACTACGCTCTTGGGCAACGCGGCCTTCGCAGCCAGCGAGCCTTCGCCATCCAGTTTGCCATCGACGTACAGCCGCACGCGATGTTCGGACTGTTGCCATGTCATCGCGACGTGATGCCAGCGGTCGTCGTTGACTTTCGACTTTGCCGTGATCGTTCCGACCCAACCGATATCGAAAACCAGCCGTCCATTGCGAATGAAAAACGTCTGCCCATCGGGAGTCCACTTCGGACCCGGTTGAATCAGCGACCAAATCGTCCCGTCCGCTTTCGTCTTGATGCGCGCCTTGATCGTGAAGTCTTTCGTCGTGAGGTCGAACGCCTCCCCTTTGGGAATCTCTAAATAGGTGTTCCCATCGAAGGCCAATCGTTGCTCGCGAGGAGCGGTGGCTTCTAAACTTGGCGGTGCGAACAGCACGACCGACTTGTTCGAGCGGCTAACAACGGTTGGCCGAGCGTCCTGCGCCGGATGCTCCGCCACTTGCAGCAACAGGTCGCGATCGCGCGGTCCGATGTTGAACGTGCGCAGAAACAGCGGTGACGACTGCGGACCCTCGCGAGTCAGCAGTCGCGGTGACTCCAGCACCTCGGTTGTGCCGACCGAGTACGAGAAGACAACCTGCTGACCATGGTGATACTGCCCGCGATAGTTGGCCCACTCGCGCGGCAACGGGCCGTAGCGTTTGCCGTCGCGGCCTTTCACTCTCAGGTCATCGAGAAACTCACCGTTGACGGGATTTGCCCAGCCCGGCCCAGTCGAGTTGGCGAACGCCGTCTGCCCGACGACTCGCGGATGCACGCCGTGTGCGCCGTTGAATTGAATTCCCTGCCAGTCGATGAAGTTGTCGTCGGCATTGCCCGAACCGTTCCACGCCGCCGCCGCGCGAAACGTGTCGGTGTCGAAGATCATCCAATGTCGGCCGCGCGAGACGCCGCCCGCACCGGGATCGAGCCGCACCGCGACTCCTTTGTACGCGAGGTTGTGCTCCAGCCCCGGCACTTCAAACGTGTGAGTCAGACTCGGCCCATAATCCATCGCGGACCACGCAACGATCTTGCTCGGTTCCGGCCCGCGCGTGTCTCCCTTCGGCAGCCGCGACAACAACGTCTGATCGACGGCCACGAACTGCGTCGGATTGTGTGGCTTGAGGTACGTTTCGCGAACGTAGTGGACAACGTCGTATTTCTGCGACGGCACCATCCAGGTCTGCGGAGCCATCAGCCCGAAGCCGTGTGTCAGCGTGCGGTACATCGACAGCGGATCGCTGCCGTTCTTGAACTTCCCTTCCGCGAATCGGAGCGACGTCGGCAACGATCCCGGCTTGTCCTTTGTCCCGTGACAGTTGGCACAGACCCGTTGATAGATCGCCTCGCCTCGCTTGAGCGAATCCCCGTTCCAATCACCGATGAGGGCGGCGTGATCCAAATGCTGTTCGTACTCAGGCACGGTAAATGTCAGCAGCGAGGCGGCAGGTTGAAGCTGCTGGGCTTTGACTGCACCGCCGTCGCGGATTTCGATCAAGTAGCGAATCAGATCGAGGAACTGCTGCCGGCTATTCAACTGGTTGACCTGCCCCGTCGGCATGATCGACGTCGCGTTGACTTTGACCTCCTCGATGTTGGACGCGGAGATTGTCGTCGGCTCGCCACCGCGCGAGATGTCACGCACGACAACCTGGTCCTTCGTCCGTTCGACCAACAACGCTGCCAGCGATTTCCCATCGGCCGTGACGACCGTCACCGATTCAAACCCTTTGCGAATGACCTTCGACGGCAGCAGCACCGATTCGACAAGCGCCTCATCAGAAACTTCCTTGCCGAGCGCCGTCAGGTCCGGTCCGAGCGAGTTCAGCGGAGCTTTCCCAACCGCATGACACTTCGAACAAGCCATGTGCTGCTGAAAGAAAAGGACGGCTCCACGGATTGCGTCCCCCTCACTCTTCGCGAGCGCTGCCAACTCCGTAACTGGTACTCGCCGGAGATCCTCGTCGAGCGTCTGTGCCGTACTCGTCGAAACCAGCGAGACGAATGTGAGTAACGCCGCAGCACTGCAACGAAACAACCATGTAGGACGGGCGCTCCTGCCCTTCATCCAAAGACGAGCGAAAGTACACGTCCGACTCACTGCGATCACAACGTCAATGCAATTCATGGTGGCGTTTTCTAACCTCACGATGCGCGCGATCCGGCGGTCACGCTATGAAAAATGTCCGTGCGTTTCGTCCATCATCCGATGTTCAAAAAGCCGAGGCATCGGCATTAAGTTTGGCGGCCTTCAGACGCAAACATCGACCGGCTTTTAGCCAATCTGAAAGGCCCGCCACCGCGATTTCGAAGAAGCTCTTGGATTGGGATGGCACAGTGAATTAGGACGATCGGATGCTGCATCACGAATTTCCTGTGACTTCCGGCGGGCGATCGCTGCGACGATTACTCCGAGGCGATACAGAACAGATGCTTTTCGCCGCGGATGAGGAGGTGATTCGAGGCGGGTACGGGGGAGCCAATGACAGACTCGGCCATGTTGTTCTCGGACAACAATTCCAATTTGTCGTTGGAGACGCTGGCCACAAACACGGTTCCGTCCTCGCGCGGAGCGAACAGTTTGTCTCCGGCAATGAGCGGCGAGGCGTAGAAGTTCGATCGGCTCTTGGGGAATACTCCTTTCCAAATTGTCTTGCCGTTGACGGGGTCGATACTCTCGATTTCACCTTTGTCGCCGACCAAGATCACTCGGCCTTTGTAAGCCACTGGAGTTGGGACGAACGTGCCCACATCATCTCGCTGCCACACATGATTGGTCTGCGTGACGTCGCCGCGGCCCGTCAGCCGAACTCCGTGCAGTCGCGGAATGCCTCGATCGTTGCGACCGAAGGCGATTACCACCATGTCCCCCACGATGACGGGCGTCGCGATCGCGGGCCACAGCTTGTTGGCATCGGGATTGAAGTTGCCGCACGACCAAGAAACCTCGCCATCGGTCGCATTGTGAACTGTGAGATGTTCGGCTCCCCAAACTAGGATCGACTCCTTCCCCTGATGTTGAATGACCAGCGGCGTCGAGTAGCCGTGATCGCACTCCGTCGGCGTCGTGTAGTTGCGAGCGACCTTCCAAACCATTTTGCCAGTCACCTTGTCGAATGCGGCCAGCCACGACTCGCCCTGATGCATGCGTACCATGATGACGTACTTCTCCGTCAGCACGGGCGACGTCCCATGATCCCAGAACAAAGTATCCTTGCCGAATCGTTCCACGAGGTCGGTCTTCCAGCGAACCGTTCCATCGAGTTCCACCGCCGCGAATGTGCCGCTCTTGAAGAAGGCGAAGACCGCCTTGCCGTCGGTCACCGGCGACGCATTACTTCCCGATCCGTTGCGATGTTTGCCAGCGTTCTCTTTACCGAAGACCGCCCGCCACTTTTCAGCACCGTTGAGGTCGTAGCAGAGCAGTGCGTCATTCCCGTCAGCAGGGGATGTCAGGTAGATCATCTTCTTGAGCAAGATGGGCGTTGAACAACCCTTGCCAGGCAACAGAGTTCGCCAGAGATACTTGTCCGCGCCGAAGGACACGGGATAACTCCCCTCTTCGACGCTCCCATTCCCGAGCGGCCCGCGCCACGAGCACCAGTCCGCCGCATCCGCAGCCAACCCCAATCGTGCTGAAAAGAAAACCAACCAAGCCGCAGCAACCAGAACTTTGTTTGGCATCGTTGTCGAAATCCTTGAATGAAGTGCGTGTGAGGCAGTGACGGCGAGTCAGAATACAGTCTGCTGCTGCTGTGCGACCAGCGTCGCTGAAGTGACTCGGCAAACATCACTTGGACCTCGCGCGACTTGCTGATGTTGCAATCAGCAAGTCGGCGAAACTGAGCGGCTACGCGAGAACGTCCTTGAGCACGCGGCCTTCGTCGGTGGGGCCGATCAGGCGATTGTCGAGGCCCTGATACGCGTAGCTGAAGCGATGCGGATCGAGCCCGAGGGTGTGCAGGATCGTGGCTTGCAGATCGCGGATGCTGACTGGATTCTCGACGGGGTAGTAGCCGAAGTCGTCTGTTGCTCCGTAGGACAGCCCCCCTTTGATCCCTCCCCCCGCGAGCCACATCGTGTAGGCATACGGATGATGGTCGCGGCCGATGTAGCCCTTCTTCAGTTCACTGCGGACGTTGTTCTGCATCATCGGAGTACGGCCGAACTCGCCGCCCCATACGATCAGCGTGTCGTCGAGCAAACCGCGCTGCTCCAGATCGAGCAGCAAACCAGCGATCGCCCGCTCCGTCTGTTGGCACTTGATGGGAAGCGTCTCGTCGATGCTCTCGCCGAGCGATGAGCCGTGGTGATCCCAGCCCCAATCGTAAAGTTGCACGAACCGCACACCGTTCTCGATCAAGCGGCGGGCGAGCAGGCAGTTGTTGGCGAATGTCGGATCGTCCCCTTTGTAAAGGACTCGCGGGTCGTCGGCGCTTTCGGCGGGCGAGACAAAGCCGGGCTTCGCGCCGTACAGATCGAGCACATGCTGCGGCTCCTTCGAGATGTCCATCACGTCGGGCACCGCCGTCTGCATGCGAAAGGCCAGTTCGTACTGCGCGATGCGGGAGATCGTCTCCGCATCGCCGCTGCGACGATACTCGGCCTCGTTCATCTCCGCGATCGTGTCGAGCATCCGCCGTCGCAGCGTGCGATCGAGTCCCGCTGGATCGCTGAGGTACAAAACCGGATCGCCCGACGTCCGGCATTGCACCCCCTGATAAACGCTCGGCAGGAATCCCGAACCCCACAGCGACTTGCCCGCGTCCGGCGTCTTGCCCCCCGACAGCAGGACCACAAAGCCCGGCAGGTTTTCGTTGACGCTGCCGAGGCCATACGTCACCCACGATCCAAGCGACGGACTGCCGAGTCGCGGCGTCCCGGTATGCACGAAGAGCTGCGCGGGAGCGTGGTTGAACTGCTCGGTGTGGACCGTGCGAATGACACACAGCTTGTCGGCGACCTTCGCGAGGTTCGGCAGCAGCTCGCTCAGGAGCTGTCCGCTCGCGCCGTGCCGCTGAAACTCGAACTGCCCCGCGAGCACCTTGGGCACCCCCTTGATGAACGCGAACCGCTTCCCTTCGAGAAACGACGCCGGCGCATCCTGCATGTGCAGCTTCTTCAGTTCCGGCTTGTGATCGAACAGTTCCAACTGCGAGGGCGAACCGGCCATGTGCAGGTAGATGGCCCGCTTCGCCCGCGGCGCGATCATCGGCTGCTTTGGCACGAGCGGATTCGCAGCAACCCCGTCACGCGCCATCAACGCGTTGAGTGCCAGAGCGCCGAAGCCAAGTCCGCCGGTCTGGAAGAAATGACGGCGGGTGATGTTCTGAAGGTGGTTCATGTTCTCATCTCCCAGGCTACCCCAACGGGCTTGTGCCATTGGTCTCTACAGATTTCCGATTCATTCATCCGCGGGACGGCTTTGCTATCCGTGGGAAGCCGAGCTTTTCGAACAGACTGCCCACGGATGGCAATGCCGAACCGCGGACAAAGAAGCGGCACATCGAACCATGTTTCGTGGAGTTTTTGGATTTGTGTCGATACCAAGGGGTAAGTCCGGTGGGATGCAAATCAAATGTCAGTTCCGCGTCAAAAACTCGTCGAGGTTCAGAATCGCATTCGCCGTGACAATCCAAGCGGCGAATTCGGTTGGCTTCATGGAGGCAGCATTCCCCCGACTCGACTTGATGAGCGACTCGGCCTTCTCCGGCGCGGCTTCGAAGGCGGCTTGAGCCTCTCGTTGCAGTCGGACCAGCGGAGCCGCCTCACCGTCGCGGAGCGGTCGCACGAGTGCCAGTCGCAGACCGCGTGCGGCGCGTGACTCGGGATCGGTGCCGTCGGCGAACATTCGTTTGGCGAGCGCGGCGGCCGCTTCGAGATAAACGGGATCATTCAACGTGACGAGCGCTTGCAGCGGCGTGTTCGTCCGGATGCGGCGGACCTGACAAACCTCGCCGCTCCCGGCATCAAACGTCGTGAACGACGGGTAGGGCGTCGTCCGTTTCAGATACGTGTAGAGGCCGCGACGGAAGCGATCCTCCCCCTCGGCGTCGATCCACTTCTGGCCGTTGTACGTCGAGCGCCACATCCCGGCCGGTTGCGGTGGCATCACCGACGGGCCGCCCAGCTTCAGCGACAACAGGCCGGAGACTGCCAGCGACTGATCACGAACGATCTCGGCGCTCAGTCGATACCGGGCACCGCGCGACGCGAGCACGTTGCGCGGGTCGGCCTCACGCAGCTTGGGAGTGACCTCGGAGGCTTGCCGATAGGTGTCGCTCATCACGATCGACTTGATCAGCTTCTTCAGCGACCAGCCTCCGTCGCGATAATCGGCCGCGAGCCAGTCGAGTAGCGCGGGGTTCGACGGAGCCGCACCGAGCGCACCAAAGTCTTCTTCCGTCTCGACGATCCCCTGTCCATGCAGCCGCGACCAGACCCGATTGGCCCAGACGCGCGGCGTCAGCGGGTTCTCTTTGCTCACCAACCACATCGCCACGCCGAGCCGATTGCGCGGAGCCCCTTCCGGCAGCCGGCCGAATTCGGCGATCACTTCCGGAGTCACCGCGTCGCCCGGATCGAGGAAGTTGCCGCGCTTGTGAATCTTCGTGACCCGCTGCTTGTCCGCCGGCAACTCGCGCAGGATCGGCAACAGCGGCAGCGACGCCTCAAAATCCTTCAAGCCTTTCTGAGCCGCCGCGAGTTCCTCGCGCGCCTTGCGAGACTCCGGCGACTCAAACGTCGGCTTCAATCCGGCGGGGTCTGCATCGCTGGTCGACAGGCGGAACTGCGCGAGGACCAGCCCTTGGCCGTAGTTCTGCGTCATTGTGACTCGCAGCTTCGCATCGGCTTCGACGGTGAGTCGTTCCGCGAAGTCGAAGATCGCAACATGCCGTTCGCGCTGACGGGGGCTGACGGCCCAACCGGTCTTCAGATCGCCGTCAATCGCCGCCGCGACAGGCCAACCGTTCTGAGAAAAGTCGGCTCGCGGTGCGACCAGTTTGAGCGGAGTTGCCACATCGCCGCTGACCAACTCCACGACCAACTCCGACACGACAAAATTCGGATCGGCCGGATTGCGTCCGACACCGAACTGGCCATCGGGAAACTTCGCCGGGATCGCTTCGAGCCGAACCGCCGTGTGACGCCCGGCACTCAGCGCCAGCGTCACCGTGTAGGTGTCCTCATTCTCGGTCTTGCCCGTCGCAATCACCGCACCATCGGCTTGCGGAGTCAGCGTCGCTCCGCTGCGGGCGGTCGCTTCGACGAACTTCGCGACTTTCCACTTGCCCTCTTCATCGGCGGCCAATTTCGAGTCGGCCTCCGTTGCCTTCTTCGCCGCATCGTCGGCGGCCTTCAGGCGAGCCAGCAGCTTCTCCTTCTCGGCTCGCTGCGCGGCGGTCGCCACCGGGAGACGCGGTGCGTCGTCGTAGCGGTCGGCATCCTCCGTCTGATTGAAGAGCGCGTAGAAGCGATAGTAGTCCTCGTTCGAAATCGGATCGTATTTGTGCGTGTGACATTTCGCGCAGCCCATCGTCAGCCCCATCCAGACCTGCATCGTCGTGTCGATCCGGTCCTTCACGGCGACCGTGCGGAACTCTTCGTCGTCGGTTCCTCCCTCGTCGTTCGCCATCGTGTTGCGATGAAAGGCGGTCGCGATCAATTGCTGCTCGGTCGCGTTCGGCAGCAGGTCGCCGGCGAGCTGCTCGACGGTGAACTGATCAAGCGGCATGTCGGCGTTCAACGCGGTGACAACCCAGTCCCGCCACGGCCACACCGTCCGACCGAGATCCTTCTCGTAGCCCTTCGTGTCGGCATACCGGGCCAGATCGAGCCACATCCGCCCCCAGTGCTCGCCAAACTGCGGCCGCTTTAGCAACTCATCAACCAAACTCTCGTAGGCTGCGGGCGACGGATCGCGAGCAAACTCATCCGCCCTCTCCGGCGTCGGCGGTAGACCGATCAAGTCGAGCGACAACCGACGGACAAGGGCCTGCGGCGACGCGGCCTTCTGCATCGTGAGTCCCTGCCTCGCCAGCTCCGTTTTGACGAGATCATCAAGTGTCCCGGCCGGCCTCACGACCGGCTCGAACGACCAATGACGCTGCCACGGAGCCCCCTCCGCCACCCAGCGACGCAGCGTCTCGATCTGCTCGGGCTTGAGTTTCTTCTTGGACTTCGGCGGCGGCATCACGACGTCGGGATCGCTGCTCGTCAGCCGAGCGATGAGATTGCTCTTCTCGATCGACCCCGGCACGATCGCCGCACCACCGTCGCGCAGCTTCTTTGCCTCCGCCTCGAAATCCAGCCGCAGCCCGGCCTGACGTTCATGTTCGTCGGGACCGTGACAGGCGAAACAATTCGCCGACAACACCGGCAACACATCGCGAGAGAACTGCACCGGTTCGGCAGCGTGAACAGAAATCGGCAGCAAGACAGCGAGCAACAGAACGATGTATTTCATGATGAGAAAAGATACTTCGACAACGCCATTTTGTCTTGCATGTTGCCAGCGAAATGTCATCGAGTGGTCGTCCCAATAATCTTTCAAAAAGTCCTTCGCAGTGGAAGATATCTTGGATTCGGCGAAGCGGCCACACTCGTGTTCCGTGTCACCGTCCCGTGGCCGTGTGGATGATGACCGCTTAGTTGCTTGCGGAAGTCTGGCAAACACGTCAATCGATATGATCCCCGGGCATAGGGCTGGCTCAACCCGCGAAGGCAACAATTGAGACCAGCTCGTTCCGGACGCCGCTGTCCGGTCTGCGAGATTCGCAAGCCGCTCTGCTTTTGCGCAATGATTCCGCAGCTTGTTCTACAGACGCACGTGATCATTCTCATGCACACCTGCGAGGAGGCGCTGGCAACCGACACTGCGAGACTGGCGGCCCGGGCGCTGACGAACAGCGAAGTCCGCATTCACGGTCGGCGAGACGAACGGATATCGTCAGGCGGGTTGGTTCAGTCTGGGCGGCCCTCATTTCTGCTTTATCCCAGTTCGCAAGCCATGTAGCTGACGCCTGATTTCGTGTGCCGTCTGTCGGGACCGGTGAACCTGATCGTGCCGGAGGCGAGTTGGCGGCAAACAAAGAAGTTTGTGCGTCGCGAGCCAGGCTTGGTCGGCATTCCCCATGTCAGGCTGCCACCGGGGCCTCTTTCCGTGTACCGCCTGCGGGCTCAACGATGTGATCAGAATCTTTGCACTCTGGAAGCCATTGCCAGGGCCATCGGAATCTTGGAATGCCGCACGGCTCAGACGAGTCTGGAAACCCTCTTGCGGGTGCTCGTGGAGAGAACTCTCTGCGCGAGAGGCATGCTGGCAGCAGGCCGATGCACTACCGCAGGCATCCCTCGCGAAGCTTATTGCAACTAAAAACCAGGCCTCGGCAAATAGGCTGCAACGGTTCCTGACATCATTCGCACATGCGAGAAATCGTCGCGATACAGCGACTGGAGCGGCAGATGGATGGCTCTCAACTGTGCTGGGAATGTCGTCTATTTGGTCACGCTCAACGTTTTGGTCACGCTCAACGTTGCCGGCACCGCCGTGATTTTTACAGCGGGAAAGGTGACAAGCCCCTGCATGTCCGCTTTGCCTTCTCCCTTGGCGGCACCGAAGGTCCATTGAAACGCATCTTCGGGCTTGAGCTGAAAGCTCTGAAGGCGGCGCAGCGTGACGTCGGCACTCGCCTCCTTCGGGGTTTCGAACTGCGTCTTCAAATCTGCCACAAGGTAGAGCGACATTTCAAACTTCTCCGCCGAGTCGCTGATGTCTTTCCAGCGAAAGAATGCGTTGACCTGCCCCGCGGCCGTGCTTGTCAAATCATCGGGCCACGGGAGTTGGGAGTTGCTGGTGGCGTTCGTAAAGACCGCATACGCCTCGTTCTTTTTGATGCTCAGCCAGTCGAACGAATCAATCAGGTCATTGACCTTCATAATCTGAGCCGAATTGTTGGCGTGCCCGAACGGACCCCAATAAAGGACGAGCGAGTATTTGCGATCGTTCATCGCTTGCGCAAAACGATCATGCCCCTCGGACCAGCCGTCGTTCGGTGCGGAGTAGTCGATGGCGACTGGCGGTTCCGGCAGCGTGACGTTTTCGGGAGCCGACTGCGGCGGAAAATACATGCGATTGGAAACGTGCTCGATCCCCGCAGGAACATTCGCCTTGATGGCGGCAAACACGTCACCGTGACGCATGCCGATGCCGAGCGTTCCGCTGCCACCCATCGAATTGCCACTCAGGTAAACGCGGTTCGGATCGATCTGATATTTCTGGATGACCCACTTCACGGTGTCGATCACACGCTTTTCCACGGGCATCGTGTCGCCGCCGGAATTCTTCTTGATCAATCCCTGATCTTTGCCGTGCATCCCGCCCCACCACCAATCGCGAGCCTGGTTCTTGCGGCAATCGACATACAGCGCGAAGTGGTCGTCGGGAGCACGATAGATGTCGTGATTGCCGACGGTGCGAGTGCAGTTCACACAAGACATCACATCGTGACCCGCCGAATGTAGCACCACATACAGCGGAGCATGCTTGCGATCATCCTTCGAATGGATGACGACGAAGGTATCTTGTTGCGGTGCCGCATAGCCCCATTCCGGCTTCACACCCGCCTCGAATGTCTCCGTCGTCCGACCGTTGATGATGGCGTCTTTGGAAGCATCCTTTGTCGGAACCCAAGCCGTGTCGTCAGCACGCAGCGGGAGAGAGACGAGTAGCAACAGAGCCAGCAAAGCAGCTTTCATCACAGTTCTCCAAGCAGGAATGTTCGATGTAGCCACGTTCGCCAGAACGTGGGCCGCGAGCAAAGAAGCCCACGCTCTGGTGAAGCGTGGCTACGACGCACGAACTGGATTTACTCATGGCTGTCTTGTTTCCGGTTCCTTCAACAACCCGCTGTCGCTGAGCCATTCCGTAAATCGTTCGGGCCAGCGAATGGCAGCGCTTGGATTGGCATTATGGCGATGGCTCAACCGGCGATCCGGGGAGGTGGAGCGATGAGGATGGCGACGAGCGATTCTAGCAATGCTTTTCCGCGTTTGCGGGCGTTGTGGACGAACTGAAAGAAACCAACGTAGAGCGGCAGCTTCTCCTGCGAAATGCCTC
>JANMIF010000272.1:0-2076 GCA_031375695.1 Planctomyces sp. | reverse complement strand
TGAAAAGACCAGTTTTTTGAGTCGCTATGCGGTCATCATTGCAGTGTAAGAGTTACGCGAACAACTGAAGTTTACCTGTCTTGTGTATTCCACGTAGAACCGGGGTTGCGGGCAGTTTGGAGAACTGTTATTCGCCCTTTCGACTCAGCATGGAACATGCTGACTCTTAGGGAGGCGACGCCATGACTGCAACGACCAATTCCAAAGTTCGTCTGGGACGCGGACTGGATGCCCTGTTTGGCCCGACCGTCGATCACGAAGCGGTCGCCGCCGCGCCACGCATTCCGGTAGAGCGGATTCAAGAGAATCCTTATCAGCCGCGCAAGCAATTTGACTCTGAAGAGTTGGCGAGCCTTCGCGATTCCATCCGTGAGTACGGCGTGTTGCAACCGATCGTCGTGCGCAACATCGGCGACGGCTATCAACTCATCGCCGGCGAACGCCGACTGCGCGCCGCTAAAGAAGCAGGGTTGGCTGAGATTCCAGTTTCCGTGGTGGACTTCACCGACCAACAAGTCAACGAAGCAGCGCTGGTCGAGAACATTCAGCGGGCCGACCTCAATCCGATTGAAAAAGCGCAGGGCTTCAAAGACTACCTTGAACGCTTCAAGATGACGCAGGAACAATTGGCCGAGCGACTCGGCATTGACCGCACGTCGATCAGCAACTTCCTGGGATTGCTGAACCTGCCCGGCGAAGTGCAAGACTGGGTCCGCACTAACCAACTCACATTGGGTCACGCCAAGATTCTCAAAGGACTGCACGACGCTCCACGACAAATCAGCCTGGCCAAAGAAGTCATCGCACGCAGCCTGTCGGTGCATGGACTGGAAGCGTTGTTGAAGCAACAGAAAGCCGACGCGGGCTTACCGACAAGCAGCCGCGCCACCACGATGGCTGAGAAGACGGCTCACGTGCAAGGGATCGAAGACGAGCTTTGCACTCACCTGGGCTGCAAAATGCACATCAAGTTGAAGTCGAAAGAGAAAGGCCAGTTCGTCATCCCGTTCGAATCGAATGATGAGTTCGAGCGGTTGCTGGAGATGCTGCAAAGATAATAAGCGGCAAACCTTTTGGAGAGGCGAACCTTTCTATTGTGTGCTGCGTCGGTTTTTCGGGTTTCCCGAACTGGCAGCAGTACGTATCGTACCTGTTACCAGAGTGAAGACATTGCCGGCTGCCCGATGCCGGCTTTTTCCGGGGCGTAGCTCAGCCTGGTAGAGCGCCTGGTTTGGGACCAGGAAGTCGCAGGTTCGAATCCTGTCGCCCCGAATATCACTATCTGTTCGTCGTTCACAACATTGCCGACTCATCGGTCCGCATTAGTCCTAACCAGGATTTTTCTCGCTCATCTGAAGTGTGGTGCCGGATAGAATCAACGGCTACGCTTTTTCCGATTGCGTAAAGTGATTGCATTGTCTCGACACATGTGAGCACCCTTGACCGTGACCGCGTTTGTAGTTGGCCGGGATGAACATACGAAGACACTGGCAGCCGTCGTGCGCATCCGATTGCAATTGAGTTGGGCGAAGGCCAAGGAACTTGTTGCCTCGCGCCGAGTGAAAGTGGCGGGGCAGACGTGTGCGGATCCCGCGAAGCGAGTGAAGACGGGACAGCGGATTGAGGTTGTCGAAGCGAAACACAGTACCGCGCCAGCGAATACCCGTCCGTCGCATCGGGCGGGCCTTCCGGGGCAGCGGACAAATCTCACCAGCAATATCATCATCCGCTATTTCGATGAGCACGTTCTTATTGTTGACAAGCCGCCGGGGTTGACGACCATGCGGCATTCGGACGAAGCAGCCGAGTTTGGCAAGCGCGGAAAGAAGTTCCTGCCGAAAACGCTTGCCGACTTTCTACCAGCATTGGTTGGCGACGGGCTGCCGATCATCCCCGTACATCGCATCGACAAAGACACCAGCGGCTTGGTCGCCTTCGCGAGATCGCCGGCGGCGGAAAAGTACCTGAGTGACCAGTTCCGCAGCCACACGGTGGAACGGCGTTATCTCGCTATTGTTCGCGGCGTGCCAAATCGGGAACGGGTTGAAAGTTGGCTGGTCGCCGACCGGGGCGATG
>JANMIF010000239.1:0-13250 GCA_031375695.1 Planctomyces sp. | reverse complement strand
GTTGAGAATCAAATACAAATCAAACACGAATCCCCAAAGAATAATGACCTCCGATCACTGACACTTGGCTGACCTTGGATTACTGACAGTCCCGCGTTCGCCACGCCGGGACTGACCTCCGATTACTGACACTTGGCCCATGAAGACTGAGTCGCTCATCAATGTGCTGTCCGACATTTCCGCTCGCTTGGTCACTTTGGCTTCCGACGATCCTCAGTTCCGGTTGCGACTACGACAGTTGGCCCACGCACTCTTGGACGCAACTGAATTCTCCTCCCTAAGAAACCGGTAATTCTGCCGAAGCGACCGAATCCGTTCTCAAGGCGACCGATCTCCGTGAAGAACGATTGTCCGTTGACCGTGGACATCACTCACTTCAGCGACCTTCTGATTGCGGATCTCGCTCACGTGGTTCTTGTGGTCGCCCAAGAAACAACGTTGACACTTCTGACGACGGGATGGGAACGGCGACGGAATGGCGGGCTTCTCGTTCGACAAACGCGCCACCGCGAATGAAACCAACTGTCGGATGATTTTGCGTTCGATTGTTCACACCGGGCACTCGAAAACTGCCAAGCGAAATCTGTCCTTGCGAAACGGCGTAGACCTCGCCATCGGCACCGCACAGAGGCGTTATCACGAGCGTCCCTCCCTCCAAACTGGTGGCGTCGTCCGTCACCGACACAACAATGTCCAGCTTGCTCCCTTTGCGAGCGAACTCCGGCAACTCGGCTGTGACGTAGACCGTCGAAAGGCTCCCTGATTTGAAGACCTTGTCTAACAGCGACTGCCGAGCAATCGTCGTCGACACCTCCATTTTCCGGAGCATGTCGATCGCCATCTGCTGCGTGGATAGGCATCTCGCGCCCGTGTTGTTCAGACCGACGACCAAGCCCACCCCATAAAGTTGAACGCATTCCATCGGCGCAACTTCGGTTTTGTCTTTGGTCATCGCCACAAACTGAGCGGGCAAAATGGCACGCTCTGGTCTGACCTCGTCTCTCATTTTCGGAGCTTGTTTCTCCGAGAGCGAAAAAAGAGCGAGACCGATACCGAACATGGCTGTCAACAGGGCTACGACTTGGCTCTTCATGAGGTCGCTCCAATTGTGAAACGATTCGCCGAAAGGCGGGAGCCCGAACAATTTGTCGCTTGTGTTAATTCGTATACATGATTGCATTGTTGATACAAGTGCAACTAACGGTTTCGCGTCGATCCTGGCTTTCAGTGAGTCTCCTCTGTCTCCGTCGCCGTGACAGATGTAGCGAAGAGTTCGGCGATCGAATCGCAGCCGCGTCGACCGGGCTTCCTTCGCCATGCGGCGGATGGGGAGGAACTCAGAAGAGCTGTCCCGGTTTCGCCGGCTTGTCGGAAGGGATCGGGACTGGCCGCTCAGAAGCGGTGGCGGTCGTCGCCGGTTTTGGATCGGCAAACGGCGTCTTGATCGCCGCGAGCAGCTTCGCTCGTGCGTCGTCGAACGCGGTGAGCAGCATGTTGACTTGCTCTTGCCCAACCACCGCGATGGCCTCGGTGATCTCGCTCACGAGTTCATCGAACCGTGCTTCCGACAGGCCGGCCGAAGTGCTTGGCGATAATTTCGACGTGCGGATTTCCAGCCGCTTGTTCGCATCCGGCGAGAGCGGATCGCGAGCCATCCGGACGAACTGCGTGTGCTCGCCGTTTCGACCGGAAATGCCGTTCCTGGTGACCCAGCCCAAATCTTCCCGGATCTCGTCCATCACATCCCAGGCGACTCTCACTTCGTCGGCCAGATGATTCACCGCATCGGTCAGCCGCTCCAGCCATTGTGATCGCGACGATTCCGGGGCCAACACAGGACAGTGTTCCGGTGATTTGCCGGCTATACTGCTCCAAGAACTGTTCCACGGTGTTCTCCGTAAGACGGTTGTCTGGTAACAACATCGTGACTGGAGAACGCCGTTTTTGCATCGCTACTGTTTGGTTGCGGCCGATGGCCGCCTTAGGTTAGTGGAACACACATGATCGAACGGCTCATTGACCTGTCGATTCGGCATCGCGTGGCAACGATTGTGGTGGCGTGTGGGCTGGCGATTTGTGGCGTGATCGCGGTCGGTCGGACGCCGATGGATGCGATTCCCGATCTGTCGGAGAACCAGGTGCTCGTGTTCACCGATTGGCCAGGGCACAACCCGCGTGAGATCGACGAACAATTGACCTCGCCGCTGTCTCGGCACTTGCAAGGGATCGACGGCGTGCGAGTCGTCCGCGGGGCGAGCGAGCCGGGGTTTTCGCTGCTGCATTTGATCTTTGAAGACGACGTTCGATTCGAGGCGGCTCGGCGGCGAGTGCAAGAGCGATTGACGTTGTTGAGCGAAGCGTTGCCGCGCGGCGTGACACCGCGACTTGCGCCGGATGCAGTGCCGACCGGGCAGATCTTTTGGTACACGATCGAAAGTTCGGGACTTGATCTTGGCCAGCTGCGCGACATTCAAGATTGGTATCTGCGCCCGCAACTCAGCAGTGTGGCGGGAGTCGCCGAAGTGGCGAGCGTCGGCGGGCATGTGCGCGAGTTCGTCGTCGAGTTGGACCTTGAGAAGCTGTCGACGCTCGGAATCACGCCGCGCGACGTTTGTGATGCGGTCGAACAGTCGCAAGCGATTCTCGGTGGGAATGTGATTCACAAAGGGAACGCGGAGTTTTTGGTTCATGTGCCTGGCGGGTTTGGTGCGGCGGGCGGAGATGTCATTCGTGAGATCGAGGCGGTGTTGTTGCCAGTAGCGCACGCGGCTCGCGTGCGGGCGGAACAAGTCACATCAACAAGGGCAGGAGAGCCGGCGGGCGTTAGTCCCCGGACTGATACTCCAGGGCTCTCGCCGGTCCGGGGACCAACGCCCTCTGACTCGCCTTTGACAAAGCGACTGCGTGACATCGCTCGCGTGACGATGGGGCCGAAGCCGCGGCGCGGGGTGTTTGAAAAAGATGGCAACGAAGTGATTGGCGGAGTCATCGCGATGCGCTACGGGCACAACCCGCTCGAAGTGACGCGAGCCATTCGCCGCAAGTTGACGGAGTTGCGAGCTGGGTTGCCTCACGGCGTGCGTGTCGTACCGTGTTACGACCGGACGCCGCTGATCGAAGGAGCGGTCGCGACTGTGACCGGCACGGTTCTCGAAGCGATGCTCGGCGCGACGTTGTGCGTGTTGCTGGTGCTGCGGCATCTGCGGTCGAGTTTCGTGATCGCGATCACGCTGCCGCTCGCGGCGCTGACGTCGTTTGCGATCATGGCTGGGTTGCGATGGCTCGGTATTGTGGACATTCAGACGAACATCATGTCGTTGTCTGGAATCGCGATCTCGATCGGCGTGCTGGTTGATTCGTCGATCGTGATGGCAGAGAACGCGATGACTCATTTGCGTCGCGAGTTCGGCGATCGGCCGGTCAGCGGCGATGTCCGAGAGATTGTTCGTGCCGCGTGTCACACAGTCGGTCAGCCGATTTTCTTTTCCGTGTTGATCATGCTGATTTCGTTTCTGCCGGTATTCGCGCTCGGCGGGATTGACGGCAAGCTGTTTCGGCCGCTGGCGTACACGAAAACGTTCGCGCTGATCGCGGTTGCGATCTTATCGGTAACGCTAGTTCCCGCGCTTTGCACGATCTTTTTACGAGGTCGGATGCGAGCTGAAACGGAGAGCTGGCTGGTGCACAGCGTGATGGAGGTGTATCGGCCGGTGCTGAATTATCTGCTCGATCATCCGGCTCTGATGGCTTGGATCATCAGCGTGACGCTGTTGCTCGGCGTGACTCCGATCGGGAATGAGACGCTGTTTCGAACGGTGCTATTTGCGGCGTTAGTGACAGTGGGTTGGATCGCGGTATCTTCGATCGAATCAAGGATGTCTCAGCGAACGGTGGACGTCAGCCCCCCGGTTGAGACACTAGCAAGCGTGGTTCCACAAACCAGGCGGCTAATACCGCCCCCGGTTCGCCAATCGTGGCGCCCCCTCGCTTGCGCGTCGGGCTTGTGTGGGACTCTCGTCGTCGTCGCGCTGATCGCTCAGCAAACGATGCGGCCGTTGGGGATTGATTTGCGAGTACCGCTCGACGAAGGCATGGTCATGGATATGCCGATCACCGTGCCTCGGATCTCGGTGACGCAGGCGGCAGATGATTTGAAGGCTCGCAACATGCTGCTGTGCCGGTTCCCGGAAGTGAGCATGGTCGTCGGCAAAGCAGGAAGAGCGGAAACACCGTTCGATCCGGCTCCGTTGGACATGATCGAAACGATGGTCGATTTCCGACCGGCGGAATTCTGGCCGAAGCGAAAGCTGCGTCGAGCCGATGCGGAACGGCAGGCTCAGGCGGTGGCCAAGTCGCTGGTTGCGGCAAAGCTCGTGGCCGACGTCGGTCAGACGCGAGACGCGTCCACCACGGCTCAAGCGCGCTGTGAGCTTGGACTGCGCGAGTACGCTTACGTTCGAAATCAAGAATTTGAGCGGCAACTGAGCCGACGGTTGATTCACGAGGCGTTAACTCGGCTGGCGAAACGTTGGTATGACGAAGGGAGATTGGTTCGCAAGATGCAGTCGGGGGATTTGGCTTGGATGCAGGATTCGCTGTCGCCGCATCTCGGCTCACATTTATCGATGTCGCTGGAAGAAGACGACCTGCGCACGATCGCAGAACACGCTTGGGGGCAATTAATCGAGAGTGAACTCGTCGCCGAATCGGCCGACGGCGTCACAAATTCGTTTTCTGGAATGAACTGGCTGCGCCGAACGGTTGCGGATTTGTTGGGTCGCAAGCCGGTGAATGAGTTTGCCGAACTGCGCTCGCAGTTGAGGCCGGTACATCGCGCGGCTTGGGGCGATCACGTTCAAGGGCTAAATCGAGAATTGTTTGATCGTGGGACGCGGTCGTTGACTCAGCTAGTGGCTGAGGAATTGTGTGCTCGCGCGGACGAGGTTGATTCGCGAGTCGAAACGTGGCTGGAACAAATTGCAGCCGCGCGGCAGTTCGTGCTTCCGCCTTTAATTGGCGCAGTTGATTCTGAAACGAACAACCACCTGAAGGGGGAACTACGAACGGAAAAGACGGAACATCATCACGCGGGACGCAACTTGCCGCCGTTGCCAGTGATTGATCCGGTGCCGGAGTTGGATGCGCTCATTGCCGAACAAACCGCTCGATTCGCGAAATCGACGTTTCTGTGGGCTTTCGAGCGCGACGAACTGGCGGGCTTCGGCGGCGAATTGGATCGGGCGTTGCAGATGCCTGGCTGGACGAACGTGTGGACTCGGCCGATTCAGAATCGCGTGGACATGCTGGCAACCGGGATCAATACCGAGATCGGCGTGCGAGTGCTCGGCAGTGATCTTGATGCGGTTGTGCGATCGTCGGAAGAGATTGCGGCCGTGCTGCGCGGCGTTTCGGGAGCGGCGGATGTCATCGCCGATCCGATTCGTGGCAAAGGCTATTTGGAAATTGTCCCGAACCGCGAACTGGCGGCAGAACTGGGAGTCGATTCTCGCGATTTGTGGGCAGTGATCGAAACGGCGCTCGGCGGCAAAGTGGTCGCGACCGTCCTGTCCGGTGGGGAACGGCACGACGTCCGCATCCGAGCCAACCGCGATGCGGGCCGCGACGAAATTGCCGTGCGGCAATTGAAAGTGCCGTGTGTTGCTCGCTTCCACTCTCCGCGTGGGAGCGACGAAAGCGATGCTCCACGTCGAGATCGTGAGGCGTCTGTTGATAACGACGAGTCGGGCAACGACGCAGAGCGTCGAAGCGGGCGTTCCCACGCAGAGCGTGGGAACGAGGAGGCAAGCAGCCTGCGACACGTGATGCTCGGCGACATCGCGGACGTGCGGATTGCGGAAGGTCCGGCGACCGTAAAGAGAGAGAACGGGCTGCTGCGGAACTACGTGCGTCTGAATGTACGCGGTCGCGGAACATTCGAGTTTCTGGCCGATGCAAAGCGAGCGGTTGCCGAAAATATCGAACTGCCGCAAGGAACGTTCATCGAATGGACCGGACAGTTTGAACATGCCGAGCAGACCGGTCGCACGTTGTTACTGATCACGCCGGTTGTGATCGGCCTGATCTTGTTGATCTTGTGGCTGACGTATCGCGATTGGGCCGACACTTTCCTGATGTTGCTGGCCGTGCCGGGAGCAATCGCGGGCGGAGTGTTCTTTCAATGGCTGTTCGGATACCGCTGGTCGGTGCCGGTCGCGGTTGGGTATCTGGCTTGCTTTGGCATGGCGACGTCCACGAGCATCATCATGCTGGTTTATTTGCGTGAGGCTCTCGAAAAGCGTGGCCCGTTGGCGTCGTTGGCCGAAGGCGATTTGCGAGCCGCCGTGATCGAAGGAGCCGTGCATCGGTTGCGGCCGAAGCTTCTGACCGAAGGGACCACGATCCTCGGTCTGGCCCCGATGTTGTGGGCCAGCGGCGTCGGTGCCGAAGTAATCCGCCCGATGGCCGCTCCGGTTTTGGGGGGCATCTTGATTGCCGACGAAGTCATCGACTTGTTGTTGCCCGTGTTGTTTTATTGGGTCCGCCGCCACCGCTGGCAAGTTCAACAAAGGACTTCCCCGAACGGCGACGGATCGACCACACTCCCATTCATTCAATCCGAAAGGAATTTGGAATCATGCTCCGTGCTTTAAGACGTTTGGTCACGCTGAGACTCCGAAGCCCAGGCGAGCCGAAGGACGTTAGTAGCAGCCCCCGCACTGGCGCGATCGTCCGGGGACTGCTAACGCCCTTCGACTCGCCTAGGCGTAAAGTCGTATCTGTTTCAGCTTGGCCATTCCTGCTCTTTTTATTGGCATTCGTCGTTGGCTGCGGTGGCGGAGGCTCTGGGTCCGTGAAGAGCTTTCAACCAACCGGCGTATCGGCAAAGGCAGCGTTGACGACCGCTCTTGAGGAATGGAAGTCTGGCCGAAAAGAACCGGGCCTGATCGAAACGTCGAAGCCCGCCGTGCAGGTGCAAGACTCACTGTGGTCATCCGGCCGAAAGTTGAAGGGCTTTCAGATCGGCGAAGAACAAATTTCGCCCGACGGCCCGACACGGTTCAAAGTGCAACTGACGTTCGACGGCGACCCACCGGCCGAAGCCGCCGAATACGTCGTCTTCGGCAAAGACCCGCTTTGGGTTTGCCACGACATCGACTATCGCAAAATGACCGGTATGCCGGCCGCTCAGTGAAGCCGTTCGGTGCCCAATGTCGATTAACGTAGCCCCAAAATGAAAAGTTTAAGCCGCAAAGTGAATCCAACAGGCTGGGGCCTATCCCACGGGGCCCCACGGATAAAGAAACGGCCGACTGTTAAAGTTGCTGCTCATCAAAAATGGTCAGCACTTTGGCGATACCGGTCGCCATAGTGGGCGTTTCGGCGATGTGAGTTACGCATCGCGACAGACGGCGTCGATGACTTGGCGGGCGAGTTCGACGTGGCCGCGGACATTGGGAAGCACGCCACCGGCCGACCACCAATCGGGTTCGGATTCGGCGTTCGCCAAGCGGTCTTCAAATGCGGCCCAGTGATCGATCAGTGCCACCGAGCGATCGACGGCGACCTCGCGGATGATTTCGACATACGCGGCGACGTCGTTGCTTTCGGTCCAGCGATCAGGTCGCGCGGTCGGTGGCGTTTGCAATATCAACGCGGCGCACGATCTCGTCAGCGCGTCAACAATGCTGCCGAGTTGCTGCCGAAATTTGTCTCGCCCCGCCAGACCAGAAGTCGCATCGGACGAGCCGAGCATCAGAACGACCACGTCGGGGGCGAATCGAGTGACTCGCCAATCGACGGTTTTCAGAAAATTCTCACCGCGAGAATTTGGCACTCCGGTGTTGACGACCACATCGAGAAGCCGTCGAAGTTTGAATCGCAGATGATCGCCGAAGTGTTCGGAGTACGTCCGTCCGGCACCGGTCTGACCGGCTCCTTGTACGATCGTGTCTCCGGTGAAGACCCACGTTGCGGGTCGCGAGCCTTCCAATATGGAATTGGCCTTCCACAGTCCACTGGGACACTGGACAAGAGCTTCCTCTCTCGCTTCTCGTTCGTGAACTTGTTGCAAGGCCATCATTCGGCGGACATCAATCATGGATCGCGACATGGCGAAAGGAACCTCCAAAGATCGTGGCACATTCGGCTCGCGTGCGCCTTGCAAACACAATTGGCGTCACGCGAGCCGCGTGTACCACGCCACCAGTCTAGGCTCGCTCGGCTTGAACGAAAACCAGTCGTCCGAATCGACCCACAAAACCACTGTCTTTCACACAGTCTCGTCGTTGCAACCCGCATCAACGGTCCAGTCGAGCGGGCACGTTAATTCTACATGCGGACGAGGATGCCACCACGCCCCCTCGTCAAGAACCATTGCGTTGCTCATTCGCCCCCCTAGAATCCCGCCACTTTTGTGTCGCACAACAAACAATGTGGGTCAACTTTTCCAACAACTCGTCCTTAAAGGAGTGAGGGGAAACATGAAGCGGAATGGTGTCGCTCGGAATTCATTCGTTACCGTGGCTCGGAGCTTGCTCAAGCCAATTCTTTTCTCGCTGGCGGTCTTGCTGACGGCCTCCACTGGCTGGGCCAGTGAAGCTGACTTGGCTATCCCGGATTTAACTGCGGGAACCTTCGAGACTCTCGGCGGCATCAGCGCCTGGGACCTGCTCTTTTACGGGTCGTTCGTCATCTGCTTTACGCTGGGGATCAGTCTGTATCTGCGGGCGCAGATTCACAAGCTGCCCGCGCATAAGTCCATGCTCGACGTGGCCGAAATCATCTTTCAGACGTGCAAGACGTATCTAATTCAACAAGGCAAATTTTTGCTGATGCTGTTCGTGCTCATCGCGGCGGCTATGTCGTATTACTTGCTGGCCTTCGGCCACTCAGGCGAGATGGAATTGACGGATCGCACCGTTCAGGAATTGGGATTAGGGAAAGTGCCGCCGGATGTCGTCGATGCGCTCAAACCGCTGAAGGCCAAAAAGGCGGCCAACAAAGAAGAGTTCATCGCGAACCTCAAGGCGGCAGTCACTCCCGAACAATGGACGGCGAATAGTGCCAAGATCATCGAGATCGCCGCACCGGAACCGATTGCTCCCATGGCCAAGGTGGCCATGGTGTTGTTCTTTGCCGTCGTGGGCATGGGTGGCTCGTACTGCGTCGCGTACTACGGGATCCGAGTCAACACCTACGCCAACTGCCGCACTGCTTTCGCCGCTCTGCGCGGCGTGCCGTGGGATGTCGTCAATATTCCGCTCCGCGCGGGGATGTCGATCGGCTTGTTTCTGATCTCGCTCGAACTGGTGATGATGGTCGTCATCCTCTTGTTCGTGCCGCGTCAGGTGGTCGGTATTTGCTTCCTCGGTTTCGCGATCGGCGAATCGCTGGGTGCGTCGGCTCTGCGAATCGCGGGGGGCATCTTCACGAAGATTGCCGACATCGGCTCCGACCTGATGAAGATCGTCTTCAACGTGAAGGAAGATGATCCGCGCAATCCCGGTGTGATCGCCGACTGCACGGGCGACAACGCGGGTGACTCGGTCGGACCGACGGCCGACGGATTTGAAACTTACGGCGTTACTGGTGTCGCACTTATCTCGTTCATCACCTTGGCCGTGCCGAGCATCGACATTCAGGCGAAGCTGATCGTCTGGATTTTCGCAATGCGTTTCCTGATGGACTTCATGTCAGGAGCCTCGTACTTCATCAACCAGGGGATCTCCGAGGCGAAGTACAAAGGCTTGAAAGAATTCGATTTTGAGCAACCGCTGACCCGCCTGATTTGGATCGCTTCGATGCTGTGCATCACGACATCCTACGGCATGAGCTGGTTGCTGATCCGCGATCTGAAAGTGGACGGTACGATTCAGGAAGGATTGTGGTGGCAGCTTGCCAGCATCATCAGCTTCGGAACATTGGCGGCCGTGCTGATTCCGGAATTAACCAAGGTCTTCACCAGTTCACATTCCAAGCATGTGCATGAGATCGTGACCGCGTCCCGCGAGGGTGGAGCGTCACTGACGATTCTCTCTGGCTTGGTCGCTGGCAATTTCAGCGCGTTTTGGACCGGGCTACTGATGGCCGGCCTGATGACAGGTGCGTACTTCGTCAGTTTGCTGGGCCTGGGCGCGGTCATGGGTGATCCCGCTCATGCCTCAGTGTTCGCCTTCGGCCTGGTCGCCTTCGGCTTCCTGTGCATGGGTCCGGTGACCATCGCTGTCGATAGTTACGGGCCGGTGACGGACAACGCTCAGTCGGTGTTTGAACTCGCTCAGACCGAGCATATTCCGGGCATCAAGGAAGAGATCAAACGCGACTTCGGCTTCGAGCCGAACTTTGAACTCGGCAAACACTTCCTGGAAGCGAACGATTCGGCCGGCAATACGTTCAAGGCGACGGCGAAACCGGTGCTGATCGGAACGGCCGTGGTCGGTGCGACGACGATGATTTTCTCGATCATCTTGCTGCTGGAGAAAGCCGGTCTGCTGCACTTGAGCCTGACCGATGCACCCGTGCTGCTGGGCTTCATCTGCGGTGGAGCGGTGATTTACTGGTTCTCCGGCGCGTCGATGCAAGCGGTCACCACCGGGGCTTACCAAGCGGTCGAATACATCAAGAGGAACATGGACCTCACCAAGAAAGAGGCCGACCTCGAAGACTCGATCACCGTCGTCCGCATCTGCACCCAGTACGCTCAAAAGGGGATGTGGAACATCTTCATCGCACTGATGACGATCACGCTGGCGTTCGCATTCTTCGATCCGAACTTCTTCGTGGCGTATCTGATTTCGATTGCGGTGTTCGGTCTGTTCCAAGCGATCTTCATGGCCAACGCCGGCGGATCGTGGGACAACGCCAAGAAGTACGTCGAGGTCGATCTGAAAGAAAAAGGGACGCCCTTGCACGAGGCCACAGTCGTCGGCGACACCGTCGGTGAACCGTTCAAGGTCACGACCACGGTTGCGCTTAATCCGCTCATCAAGTTCTCGAAGCTGTTCGGCTTACTGGCGGTGGAGATCGCGTTGGAGTTCAAGCACGCTGCCGACGCCAATCATTCAACCAACTACACGCCATTCATCGGCGTCGTGATGTTGGCCATCTCGCTGGTCTTCGTGTGGCGTTCGTTCTACGCCATGCGAATCCCGCCGAAAGTTTAGCTGGCTCGATTTGGCGTTTGCACAGCAATCAATCCGCCTCGCCGCGTGCAGGTCACGCGGCCGGGCAGGTTGAGCTGTGTGGCTTCGCCGCTCTGGGCGAGAGCCGCGAGTGACTCCCAGTGAGCGAACGTCATCGCTTGCCGCGGCCAGTTGTGTTCGACCCACAGCCGGGAAAACGCTTCGCGAACCAGATGCCGAGGCTGATCGCGAAACGCTTCTACTCGCAACCGGATACACGCCGCCGAATCATCCAACCGAGCCGTATCAAGCAACCGCGTGGCTTGTACTTCGAGGGTTTCACGCCATTCAAACGCTTGCTGAGCCAGTCGCAGCAACTGCTCGCGAACTTGTGGATTGATGCGTTGTTCGAGCAGCGGCAGCAGTTCATGTCGCAGAAAGTTGCGAGTCAACGCGGTGTCCAGATTCGAACTGTCCGTCCGAAAGTCTTGACCCAGCGATTGCAGAAACCGTTCGATCTCCGTGCGGTCAACATCGAGCAGCGGCCGCACGAGCCGCACGCGGTCGGACAACTTGCGGCTGGACGGCATCCCGCTCAGTCCGGCCAGTCCGGTTCCACGCAGAACGTGATGCAACACGGTTTCCGCTTGATCGTCCGCCGTGTGAGCCAGTAACACGACCGGCGATCCGATTTGCTCGGCCGCCGATGTCAGCAATTCATACCGCGCGTCGCGAGCGGCCTCTTCAATGCCGACGCCACGCTCTGCCGAGCACTTTGCCACGTCGGCTGTAAGCACAACACATGGCACATTCCATGAATGGCATAACTCGCGAACCCAATCCGCATCCGCATCGGATTCGGCGCCGCGCAGTCGATGATTCACGTGTACCACTTGCGGCGCGAGTTGCAATTCGAGCGAGATCAAACATATTCCTCGCAGCAGCGCCACGCTGTCGGCACCGCCAGAAACCGCCAACAAGACGTGAGTTTCCTTGACCGCGTGTTGCCCCAATCGCTGACGCAGATGATCAACGAAAGTGTCAGGTAGTGCGTCAGGGGCCAAGTCTTCAAGTTTCATTTTTGACCTCGCGATTCACACCTAATTCTCGTAGAACATCGGCATTCCAATCACATTACGCCCATTTTGCGACGCCAAAAATGAAGTTTGAAGACGTTGTGTTTTGATGTTGTCTTGATCTCGTCTGTTTGGTTTGAGAAAGAGTAATCGCCTGTGGGGGGAGAGACCCCGCCGTAGTGGGCGTAGCGAACAGAGGTGGCGGCCTTTCTCCCGACATGCGGCCAACCTGGAGATCGTTAAGTCCTGAGATGAACTCCGTGGGCCAGCAGCAGACCGGTCGTTTTTTTCGTCATCCGGCCAGAAACCCGAACAGTCGCTTGGGACACAACGAAACCCGTATGAGCATGGAAGGGTGCCGTGATGACAACCAGCGCGTCCGAGAACTCTGTTTCCGAGGGGATCGACGTCTCGAGGAAAATTCTGGATGTCGATTGTTTCCCGCAACGTCAGCTGTGGCGAGTTCCCAACACGCCAGAAGGACGCCGAGTCACCTATTAAAACGCGGGTAGTGGACAATTCAAAAGCGGGAGTGGATGGGAATCGAACCCACCCGGCGACTTTTCAGTCGCCACACTGGGTTTGAAGCCCAGGGCGGTCACCAGAGCCGCGTACACTCCCGAAGAGTTTGCAGCCTATGGATTCGCCTTGCGAGTCGCTACTGAGCGGACTCGTCGTTGGCTCGGCGATTGTCGGCGCTGCTGCATGTGCTCCGAAAAGGCCGCTACTTCCGTCGATTTTAATGAGAATGAGTCAGTGCGACACTCGGCACGACAATGATGTGATCAGGTTCTGGCACTTGACGACCGTCCGACGGACAACGACGTGTTCAATCGTCTTTTGTCCGCCAAAGTCACTTTGGACGGAGTCCCGTATGATGTATTGGTTGCCCGTGAAACGTAGCGTTGTTGATCTGGGGATAGAGAGTCGGTTGAGTTTGGTGGAGTCGATGTCGTTTGTGAGGTTGGATTTTTGAGGCATGGCCAGAAGGTTTGAAGAGGGGTTGAAGACAGCCCTGAGGGTTGTCTCAGGGCTGGGCGTCTTCAACGCCTTC
>JANMIF010000209.1:0-4525 GCA_031375695.1 Planctomyces sp. | reverse complement strand
AACTGGCACTCTCCCGTAGGGGCGAACACTTGGCTGACCTTGGATTACTGACAGTCCCATGTTCGCCCCCGCCGGGACTGACCTCCGATTACTGACACTTGGCCCTTCATGGACATCTTTGGTAACTTTTTGCATGGTCATTCGGGCAATCTCAAAGCAGGCTGGCTGTTCGTTCGGATTGGACCGGCAATCTCAAACTGGAGCACGGCACTCAGGATCGCCACCGCGCCGGAAAATGCGTGGACCAAATGGTCCAGGAGATCACCGAGGACTGCAAAGCGGTGATTCTCAATTGTGGTGAGCGGTGCCAATTCCTCGGCGAAGACAATCGCTGCGGAATCTACCCGACCCGTCCCAACTGCTGCGTCGGCATGCCACCCGGAGACGACCAATGCCAGCACTGCCGCCGACTCGAAGGACTCCCGCCGCTTGAGCCCGTGGCCTGACACCTCACGAGACTCTGCCGCGTCGTCGATCACAACATCGGCCGCCACGATTCCATCGGCAACCAATTGCTGTTGCGCGAGTGCCGTTTCTCTGGCACTGTCGCATTTGCATCAGGCATTTCGCTTGCTGCCTCTCGCTCAGAGAGTCCAGCGTTCTTTCGCACAGGAGACAGGCCATGTCGCAAGACACGAAGACCCGCCCGCAGAAACCGCCAGAGAAAAAGATCGGACCGTTCGCCAGTGGAATCGGAGTTGCCATCTGGCTCAATGAAGGGACAGGCGAGGACGGCTCAGTTCGATTCTTTCGTTCTGTGACGATCAATCCCCGCCGCTACCTAGATTCGAAGTCAGGCCAATGTAAGGACGCCGCGTCCTACCAGCCCTCGGACTTACCGGCTCTGCTCTTCTGCCTCTCGAAAGCCCAAGAGTATTGCTACGAGACGCCGATTCCCGGCCAGGAAGACGCCGAAACCCCTGGACTGGAAGATGAAACCGGTGACCGATTCTGACCGCTGGCTCTTCGAGCCGATCCCCAAGCGAATTCGCTTGGGGATCAATTTCGTCGCGAGGCTGCAATCGCGCTCGACGCTGGTCAGCAAGTTGCGAAAGCCCTCGTGCGAAAGCGAATGAAGGCGACTTGCAAAGCCGCGTCCCGCAACATCGACAAACGTGGTGTGCCTCATTCGCGAGTCGCCGACCCGTCGAATGTTCGAGTTGCGAACAGTATAACGGCGAGCCGTTGGATTCAGTCGTAGGTTTCGAGGCCCCGTGATGACGGCAATGTTGCAGATGCTCGACGAGTGGCTGGACGCCAAAGAGGGGGAGCACTTCGAGTTCAAGGAAGCGAAGGGCGGCTTTCACTTTGAGGAACTCGGCAAATACTGCGTGGCGCTGGCGAACGAAGGTGGCGGCAAGATGATCTTGGGCGTCAGCGACAAACGCCCACGCAAAGTGGTCGGCACTTCCGCATTCGAGCAGCCGGAGCGAACACGACGTGGGCTTCTCGACCGCGTGCCGCTGCGAATCGACTTCGATGAGCTGCACCATCCGCAGGGCCGAGTGCTCGTCTTTCACGTCCCCAGCCGTCCGGTGGGAATGCCGATTCAGTACGACGGCAAATTCTGGATGCGTGACGCGGACAGTCTGGTGCCGATGTCGCCGGAGCGTTTGCGGGACATCTTCGCCGAAGGAGGCCATGACTTTTCGGCGGACGTTTGCCCCAGCACGACGCTGGCCGACCTCGACCTCGTGGCCATTGAGGACTTTCGGCGGCGTTGGATTGAGAAGTCCAAGAACGCCGCGCTCAGCACATTGTCGCCGGAGCAATTGCTGCGAGACGCCGAAGCGATTGTGGCGGGCGGCATCACTTATGCGGCGCTCGTGCTGTTCGGCACTCGCACGGCGTTGGGCCAGCACTTGGCTCAGGCCGAGGTTGTCTTCGAGTACCGATCTTCGGACGCTTCGGGACCGGCGCAAGATCGCCGCGAATATCGGCAGGGCTTCTTCTCCCTTTACGACGACCTGTGGAACACGATCAATCTCCGCAACGACAAGCAGCATTATCAAGACGGGTTGTTCATGTTGGACATTCCCACGTTCAGCGAGCGATCCGTGCGCGAGGCCATTCTGAACGCGGTCAGCCACCGCGATTATCAGCTCGGCGGCAACATCTTCGTCCGGCAATACTCGCGGCGGCTGGAGATCGTCAGCCCCGGCGGGTTTCCCCACGGTATTGATCTGGAAAACTTGCTGGATCGCCAGAACCCACGCAACCGCCGCATCGCCGACATCTTCACGAAGTGCGGTTTGGTCGAACGCTCAGGCTAGGGAATGAATCTGATCTACGAAGAGTCCATTCGTCACAGCAAAGCCGTGCCAGACTTTGCGCAGACCGACAAGTACCAAGTCGGCATGACGCTGCATGGCACGGTGCAAGACCCGAACTTCGTGCGGTTCTTGGAACAGGTGAGCAAGGAACGAGCCGTCGCGTTCAGCACGCAGGACTTTTTGATCCTCGACCTGATCCACCGCGAGCAGAAACTCACTGAGCCGTTGAAGCCACGAGTCGCGGAACTGTTGGAGCAAGGCGTCGTCGAGCGAGTGGCTCGCGGCAAGTTTGTCTTGTCGCGGAAGTTCTACAGCTTTGTCGGCCAGAAGGGCGTATACACCCGCAAGCGCGGGTTGGATCGCGAGACAAACAAGGCGCTCTTGCTGAAGCACATTCAAGAGAATGCTGGCGAAGGCACGAAACTTGGCGAGTTATTGCAAGTCTTGCCGGCGCTGGGCACGGACACGGTTCGATGGATGCTGCGCGAATTGCAATCGGAGGAGCGGGTTCACGTCGTCGGACGCACGAGCGCCGCTCGATGGTATCCGGGACCGGGCAAAGGGCTGGGCTGAGCAACTGGTTTCGCGCACTTCACACGATAATTGCACCTAAGTTTGCACCTAAGTTTTGAGTGCGATCGTCGCTGTGAAACGACACAATCCGTGCCGCAATTGCATGTTGCGAATTCTCGTCGGTCCCGTGAAGAACCAGTTTGCACCTACAATCGCACCTAAGTTTATGCGCAATCGGACAGGGACGCGAACTCAGAGGCGACGGCAAAGCACGCACCGAAAGTGAGCGGAACGGAGCACGGTGACTCCCCGGCAAGTAGCCGGGATATGGCTGCGAGAATTGCGAATCAGCCAAATCCATTTAGATCCGAAGTCAGGCCAATGGAAGGACGCCGCGTCGTACCAGCCGTCTGACTTACCGGCTTTGCTCTTCTGTCTCGCGAAGGCCCAGGAGTATTGCTACGAGACGCCGGTTCCCGGCCAGGAAGACGCCGAGGCTCCTGGATTGGAAGACGAAACCGGTAACCGTTTCTGACCGCTGGCTCTTCGAGCCGATCCCCACGCGTATTCGCTTGGGGATCAATTTGAAAGCGAGTGTTGGCGTCCCGACCCAGCTTCTCCGGCAATTGCTCCGGAGAATTGATGTGGGCGCAACCTCTAGGCCGATGCGTCTGCCACAACCCGTCATGCTGCCCGCCGGTTATGATTGCACCGAATTGCGCTGGAGTGCAACGGAACGTTGCAATTCACAAAACCATAATCGTGTCACTCAAGCCAAATCCAAAGCAACGCGAAATGGGCCATTGTTGGCCTGGCTTGAATCGCAAAACCTGCGACACTGGTGAGTCTGATGGTAGACAACAACGCACACGGTTGCAGAATCCGCACCCTTTGCGTCCTACTGCGTTTTTTCTGCAACGTATGCGCGCGCAACCTGAAATTGATTCGGGAATGTGTGGATGGAACTGAATGACAGAGACGACGACGATTCCAGTGATTGACATTTTTGCGGGGCCGGGCGGGCTGGGCGAGGGATTCAGCGCCTTTGAAGTTGCGGCGGGCTACAGTCCATTCCAGATTGGACTGTCGATCGAGAAGGACGAGTTTGCTCGTGAGACTCTCCGGCTGCGGAGTTTCTTCCGCCAGTTCCCGCGCGGACACGCTCCCAAACTCTACTACGACGCGCTGCAACGAAAGTTTCCGCTCAATGAACTGCCAGATCGTCTGAAAGAGAAATCGCTGGAGTTGTGGCAACTGTGGAAGGCCGCCGATCTCGAAGCCATGCACGCGGAACTTGGCGCTGCGGATGAAACTCACAAGGCTGTCGCCAAACGCGTTGATCGGGCCATTGGAGGGAAACGAAAGCCTTGGATCCTCATCGGTGGTCCGCCATGCCAAGCCTATTCGATCTTGGGGCGTGTACGAAATCTCGGCAATGCCGAATATCGAATCGAGGACGATCATCGGTCATCCCTCTATCGTGAATACCTCAAGATCATCGCGGACCATTGGCCAGCAGTCTTTGTCATGGAGAACGTGATCGGACTCCTGTCGGCGACAGTTCAGAACCAAAAAGTGTTTGACCAGATCATCCGCGATCTACAGTCTCCAAAAGCAGCGTTCGGAGATCGGAAGGTGAGCCCATCCGAACGCTACCGGGTGGTTCCAATGATTCGGCCAGACAAACCTCTTCGTAGCGGGGCAATCCGGCCAAAAGAATTTGTCGTTGAATGCGAGCG
>JANMIF010000203.1:0-2421 GCA_031375695.1 Planctomyces sp. | reverse complement strand
CCCACGCTCTTGGCGAGCGTGGCTACTTCAGAGTCGCAACCTACGAATGAAATGGATCAGCTAATGTCGTCACGACTTTTCTGGATCATCGCGTCACTGAGTTTCTCAAACGTGCTCGCACAGGAATCGCCGCGTCCGTCGGAGCGGATTCCCAACGTCGCCGCGGTGACGACGATTTACTCGCACAACTCGCACGCCGACCTGATCCTCGGACGGTTCTTTGAGGGGAACAATCTCGACGGACGCGAGCCGCGGCCAAAGATGAAGCTGGTCTCGTTATTCGTCGATCAGTTCCATGACGCTCCGCCGCATCTGAAAGACAAGAGCCGCGAACTGGCCGCGAAGCAAGGTTTTCGCCTGTCGCCGTCGATCAGCGATGCACTGACACTGGGAACTGACAAGCTCGCTGTCGATGGCATCCTGTTGCTCGCCGAGCACGGCAACTATCCCACTTCGGAAACGGGGCAGACGATCTATCCGAAGCGGCGCATGTTCGACGAGATCACCAAAGTCTGCGAAGCCAGCGGCCGCACCGTGCCGCTCTTCTTCGACAAGCACCTGGCCGACAACTGGGCCGACGCGAAGACTCACTTCGACACAGCCAAGCGACTGCGCATGCCGTTGATGGCGGGTTCTTCAATCCCGGTGACGTGGCGCAATCCGGCGGTGGACGTGCCGCGCGGCGCGAAGCTCAGGCAGATTGTCGCCACGTCTTATCACACGCTCGATGCGTATGGCTTTCATGCCTTGGAAATGGTGCAGTGTCTCGCCGAACAACGAGCCGGCGGCGAAACCGGGATCGCGGCCGTGCAGTGCCTGACGGACGCGGAAGTCTGGAAGGCGGAGTCGCGCGGCGTCTATGACCGGAAGCTGCTGGACCTCGCACTGACGCACTTGGAGTGGACGAAAATCCCGGCCGGCCAACGTGTCGAGGACTTGGCTCCGAATCCCGTGCTGTGGGTCATCGACTATCGCGACGGCCTGCGCGCCAACATCTTCACGCTCAACGGAGCCGTCGGCGATTGGTGCGTCGCCTGGAGCTACGCCGACAACGAACGCAGTGAGTCGACTCGCTTTCAGATGCAACAGTTTCTTCCGTTCGCCCACTTCACGCCGCAGTTGGAAGGAATCGAACGGATGCTGCAAACCAATCAACCGAGCTGGCCGGCCGAACGCACGTTGCTCACCAGCGGATTGCTCGACGAACTCCTGCTGTCGAAGAAGCTCGGCAGCACACGACGCGAAACGCCGCACTTGGCAATCACCTATCAAACCGACTGGCGCTGGCGACAACTCCCCCCAATCCCGCCAGAAAGAAAGTCCGAAGTCCGCTAACGTCTTGTCGCTCTGCACGAACATGCCCGCCGAGCCGCAGCAGGGATCGTAGACTCGCCCCTTGTACGGCGCGAGCATCTCGACCAGCACGCGGACCACGCAGCGCGGCGTGTAGAACTGCCCGCCGTTCTTGCCCTCGGCACTGGCGAACTGCGTGAGGAAGTATTCGTAGACGCGGCCCAGGAAATCGGAAAAACCTTCGAGCGGTTCTCGGCATCGCTCAGTCCGATCGTGCCGATCACGTCGATCAACTCGCTCAAACGGTACTTGTCGAGCGCCGGCCGGCCCAAGCGGAAAACCTTCGGCTAGATCCCCTTGAGCCGGGGATTGTCCCGCTCGATGGCGACCATCGCCTCGTCGATCCGTTTGCCGATGGTCGGCTGCTTGGCGTTGTCTTGCAGCGTCTGCCAGCGAGCCTCCGTCGGCACCCAGAAGACATTGTCCGCCCGGTACTCGTCCGGGTCTTCAGGATCAGCCCCTTCGTCCACTTCGGCGAGCAGCTTCTGATGCCGCTCCTCGAAGGCGTCGGAGATGTACTTGAGGAAGATCAGCCCCAGCACGACGTGCTTGTACTCGGTCGCATCCATGTTGTTGCGGAGCTTGTCGGCGGTCAGCCAGTGCTTGAATTCAAAGCCAAGATTGGCCGCCGTGAAATGCCGAGCACCTCACCTGCCATTCGAGGCACTGCCGCTGGCCGCCTTGTTCAAGAGAGGTTCTCAGAATTCATCCGAGCGACTTAACCCAAAAAGTGAGATCTGACGGCATTAGCAGCCCTGCCTGAAATGGACGCCCAACCCCTTTGTATTCTGAGCATAAACGAATTTCCAAAAAATCCTGTAACACATCGGCCGGGTTTCCGCTTCGAGAAGTGTTGGACAGTTACCTCACACAAATCTCGAAAGGAACCCAATCATGTTGACCCGCACAATTCTGACCGCGACCGCCTTGACCCTCGTCCTGATGTTGAATGCTCCCAGTCCCACGTATGCCGCCAATAAAGGTGGTACGAACAATTCTTCTGGTGGCGGCCAAAGCTTTGGGTCGGGGAACGGATCAGGAAACGGATTCAAGGGAAATAAGTCCTTT
>JANMIF010000192.1:0-9843 GCA_031375695.1 Planctomyces sp. | reverse complement strand
CGCACCGGGCATCATCTGGGGACTCCGCAGTACATGTCGCCGGAGCAGGCTCGTGGTGATGCCGTCGATGCTCGCAGCGATCTGTTTAGCCTCGGCAGCGTGATGTACGCGATGTGTACCGGCCGCCCGCCGTTTCGCGCGGAGAGCAGTTACGGCGTGCTGCGTCGCATCACCGATTCCGAACCGCGACCGATTCGAGAAATCAATCCGAACATCCCGGAGTGGCTGGAGCGGCTGATTCAGAAGCTGCATTCGAAGTCGTTGGTGAATCGTTTCCAAACGGCGGACGAGGCTGCGGAGCTACTCAAGCAGTGCCTGGCTCACGTCCAGCAGCCGACGGCACACCGGCTTCCGCAGTCGCTCGTCAGGCCGAGCCAGCGAATCCCGCAACACTATCTCGTTAGTGCCATCGCGTTGCTGTCGCTCGTGATTGTGGGAATCGAGATTACGACTCTGATCACACAACCTCGCCACGCGACTTCTCCGACTGCGGATGAAGCCCGTTCACCGCCGGTCTATTCACCGGCTGACGAACCGTCGGACTGGCAGAACATCGACTCCCCGTTGGGTGGCCTCAAGACCGAGTTCGATCGAATCAGCCAACACATCGAATCCAACTGGGACACGGCTCCGTCACTTGTGCGGCCATCAGACCCGACCATCTCATTTCCGACTCTTCCAGAGGAGACCGAATAATGACACGCATTTGGAAAACAGTGCTGATCCTCATGTTCCTCATGCCGGTCTTGCTATTTGTTGCATTGACCGGCTGGTACGTGACGGCGCAGTCAACCACAGCAACCGTAGTGCTGATCTCAGACGACGCGCCGGTCCGTGTTGGGAAGCAGGAGCCGCTGGAGCGAACGGAACAGGCGAAAGTCGATTCCAAGTCGTCGCCAAAATTTGATGACCGCGTCTGGGGCTATCGAGCCGAGCCGCTCTTTGATGATGACGTCGAGCACAACGCGGGCGAGCAAGTGATTGCGATCAAGCTTGGTGCGAAGGATGGCGTCCAGATTGGGAACGCGTTCCAGATCTGCAGTCCGACTGACGGAAAAAGTTGCTGCACCGCCAAAGTCATTGAGCTGGAGAACAACCGCTGCGTCGCCAAGATCGTTTCGCCGATCAGTGGCGAAGCCGAGGGCACTCCCAAAATGTCCCTGCAGGGATTCAACGCCGTTAGCAAGCCACCCAAGACAGACGCCGATCAAGCGCTGCTGGTGATGGGACTCGCGGACCCTGTCTGGCGGACAGAATCGGTGCAGAACAAGGTCATTCGCGAGTTGCTTGAGGTTGGTGGCGAGCATCTCCAGATCATTGTTCGGCAAGATCCAGAGAGAGAGTCGGTCTATCAATTCTCTCGGCCGCAAAGTGCAAAGATGTCGGAGGAACGCGGCCTTCAGGTGCAGAACTACCTTCTGAACCAAAAGCTGGTCTCCTTTACCAACAACGCGGAGCTGTCTCGCCCTAGCGACCTGTTTGCTAATCCCAATCAGTCAACCGCCAATGCACCTCAGGTTCGAAACGCGGAGCAGCCTCGCCGCACTGAACCAGTTGATAATCCCAATCAGCCAACCGTCGGTGCACCTCGGGTTCGAAACGCTGAGCAGCCTCGCCGCACTGACCCAGTTGATGAACCCGTTAGGCGAACCATCGATGAATTGCCGTCTTTATTCCCTGAGGCTGTTCAACCATTGCCAACGCCAACGAATACGTCAGTGCTTCCGAACGTCTTCGTCGGCCACGCGACACAGATCCATTGGATGCAGAGTCAGCCCGAGTACGAGCGGTTTCTTTCATCGAACGATGACGCTCGAGCAGCGCGGCTTGAGTTCTTTCGCAAGGAGTCGGAGTCAGCCGAAAAACGCAGCATCGAACGAGCCAACTTCATTCGAGAGCAACTCAAGAATACACCGGGGGACATGAGCGCAAACTTGAGGCAGGCACTGAAAGCAGAGTTGCGAACCGCTGTGTTCGCAGCATTCAAGGCGCGGCATGACTTGCAGATCTTGGAGGTCGCAGCGTTGCGTCTGAAGCTGGGTGCCATGGACTACAAGCTGCAAGAGCGTCAAGACAGTTACGCGGACATCGTCGACCGCCGCGTCGAAGAGTTGCTAAATCCCAACAAGCAATGGAATGCGGAATCACCTGCGGCGAACACGCCCCTCCGAGAGGCCACTGCGGCCGAGCCATCGACGGGAGACGAGAACAAGTTGCTCATCCGCCGGAGCGAGACTTCGGTCATGGTCGAAGGTCGGTTCGACGGCAACGAAGAGATCGTCTTGGTGATCGGCGACCTCCGATTGACCGCGGTCGCGAACACCGCGCCGGAACTGAAGGGCGTGAAAGAATTGAAATGGACATCCCCAGTGAACAAGGCGGGCGAATACGTGATCGAGGTGCGACAAGACGCAGTGACAATCGACGGTGGTGGAACGGCTCCAGGACTTGTGTTTCAAGTTCACAATGTGCCGAACACCGTCCAGAGCACGTCGAATATCTCCTTCACCGACAAAGATCCGCTCCCGAATGGGAAGGTGGTGATCGCGTCTCCGAAAACCAAACTGCTGCTCAAACGGAAGACCGACCATGTGCTCGTGACCGTCGGTCATGTGGAATTGCCAAAGTCGCTGAATGTTGTCCCCATCAACATCGTGATTCGTCGCAAAGCGGGGATGAACGTGACGTATCGTGGTGAGCAGTCCGTTGACGCCAACGTAACCCTTCCTCAACCCGCACCGCAGAAGGACGCAGATAAGGTTTCCGAAGTCGAAGCGTCATTGGATCGCAAGAACGCCCGCTCGGTTGTTGAAGCCTACATCGCGGCGGCCCTTGCCGGACGAGTTGATGAAGCCGCCTCATTGGCGAAGGGGACGCCGGCGGGACGCAATCAGATTGAATCGCTTCCGAGACAACTCAACGTCCAACGCCTCGTCATCAACTCGGTCCACATGAGTGACCCCGCAAAGCCGAAGACTGCTCTGGCGCTCTCGGAAGCGGTGACGCTCACGAGAAAGCAGCCGAACGGCCAGCGAGACGGCTGCTTGGGGCTGACACTCACCCTGAGCGAAGAAGGTTGGTTTGTCACCGACATCGACTTCGAGTCCGAAGAGAGTACCGAAGACGAATTGAAACGCTTCATCGAAGGCAATCCGAACGCGGTGCGTGTGCCGTCTCTGAATGCGGATGTGTTGCCCGGAACAGACAGAGGCTCACGCAGCGCACTGCAGCCAACCGGCAAGCAACTCGGCACCGTGCTCGGCAAGCCGATCCATGAGGGAGACCTCAACAAGAATGTCAGCACCGGCGACAACCTGAAGCGCCTGCTTCTCCAGCCGTTGACGGAACACTATTGTCGGAAACATAAGCTCGATCGTGCCGAAGATCTGCAGAGGAAGATCAAGGATGAGAAGCGCCGCGCGATGGCGAGACTCTTTGTGCTGCCGGCGGAACTCAACCGGCACCTCTTCGAGAAACATGGCGGTCGAGTCATCCTGACGCCCTTCGGTCCTATCGCGTTTGATGGAATGAAGAAGTGGCTCGAAGAGCGCGAGCAAGCCGGAGACTTCGAACTGACGGACCCGGACCTCAAAACGAAGTTCCGCGAGCGTTGGATGCAAGAGCCTGCGGACGCTCGATTCGCATCGCCGGATGAAATCAAAGCGGCCTTCGATCCGGCTCTGACTGATCTCTTCATCGAGAGCCTCACGAAGGAAGTCGAAGCGACCAACAAGACGTCGTCCCACACGTTTCCCGTCGACGAAGTCAAAGGTCACATCGCTTCGATCAAGCAGCGAACCAAAGTCGCCGCAGCGGTCGCCGAGTTGCACAGGCTCACCGGATTGGACTATGGCAACGGAGTCGATGCCGACTCGCGACAAGCTTGGCTGGAGTGGTGGGACGACGAGACATCCAACATCGACAGCGCCAAAGACGGCCTTCGCGAGTTCGTCGTCACCGGCATCGTCGCCTCGACCACGAATGGCAAGCCGATTGTCGGAGCCATCGTGACGGCTCATGTCCCGTTCAAAGCGAGTCCCAGTGGTAAGTATCAACTCGCCACAACTCACGCCGACTTAAACGGGCGGTATGTACTCGCACTGGGAATTCCCTTGTTTGCGACTCCTGAGGAATCGACCTGGACCACCTCATTCTCGGCACAAAAACCTCCCGGTTACGTTGCCGACCAATTGCCCGTCACGAAGAAACTTCAGCGTCAAAAGAGAGATGACACTGATACTGTCACCGACCAAGTTCAGGACACTCTCGAAAAGAACAACGACACCATTTTCGCCGGTGCTCCCATTGAGATGAATTTGAAAGTCCGCCCAGTCGCGAAACCGGTTCGCCCGGCGGCAGGCACTGGCACGAGTCCCAAAACGGAGCAGCCCGTGCCGCTGGACAAGCTGCCGGACGACAAGGCCAATGACGCGCAATCTGAAGCACGCTCGGAAAACGGCCAGACAAAGATTGCGATTGGGAAGATTCAATACTCCCTGCCATTCAGCTTCCCATCGGTGGACTTAATCCTAAGCCAAATGCCCGATGGTAAAGCTCGTCCCAAGCACGAGCGGATTGAATGCGAATTGGTGAAGTATCAAGTTTCGGAAGCAAGGCTCTACCCGCTCGTGGGACCGGCTCAGTTGGTGCAAGCTCATTTCAAATCGACCATCACATCCGAGGCAGGTCGTGATGTCATCTACAGCGACAGCTCGCAGTTGATTAGAGTGCCGCCCGAATGAGCGGCGAGGCGCTAGCCGCCGGTTCCGAACGACTGCAATACTCGCGGCTAGCGTTTTGCGGCTCACGATCCGACGACGAGGGTGCATCCACAAATCATGAAGACAACAAACCTGCTGAGTGTCTGCGTTGCGTCTTGCCTGCTGGCCGGAGTCGCCGGTTGCGGTTCGAAATCGGAGCGTTCGGTGGCGTCTGACTCCAGCAAGCTCATTGAAACGCCGCTGCTCACGAAATCGGGCGATCAATCGACCGCAGTGTCTGAGATCGCGGAAGAGCCGCCGGAGAAACACAAAGGCGAAAAAGCCAAGCCTGACAACCCTCGCATCGCCAAGTTCGTGGAACTCGACACAGACCAGGATGGCCAATTGACGTTGGCCGAGTTCAGCGGCGATCGAAACGGCAAGGACGCTCATAAATGGTTTGAACGCCGTGATGCCGATCGAGATGGCTTTCTGAGTCTCGGTGAATTCGTCCCGACGTCCGCACCACAGGCTGCATCTCAAGCGGCAGCGTCAACCCGCTTCATACAAGGATGGGGCGCGAGTGAAGACTCTGCCGGTGAATCGACCGTCGGGTTGCAGGGGACGACGCTCGTGATCACGACCCCGGACGCCTATGTCGACAACTTCCCGCCGGGAAAGGTCAACGCTCCGCGAGTCCTGCAGGAAGTCGTTGGGGACTTCACTGCGGAAGTGAAGGTCACTCACCTTGATCCCTCACAGCCGAATTCCGTGTTGGCGAGTCTCGGCAGCTTTCCGACTGCGTATCACGCGGGGGTTTTGCTGGTCCGCGCGAACGACAAGAACTTCATTCGCTTCGAGAAGGGGAGCAAGAACACGATGGGCGTGCATGCCACAACGTGCGAATTGCAGGTGTGGGAAAACGGAAAACGGACCCTGTATGTGCCAGAGGATATCGAAGACGTCGTCATTCACCTGCGACTGGAACGCCTGGGCGATCTGCTCCTGAGCAGTTTCAGCAAGGACGATGGCAAGACGTGGAAAGAACTGCCGCAGCACAAGCTCGACAAGCTGAAGGGAACCGTGAAGGTCGGCGTGTCGCTGACGAACAACACGGACCCCGGATGCACCGTGAAGTTTCAAGACTTGAAGGTCTCCAACGCTCAAAACCCACGAATCGCGAAGTTCATAGAACTGGATAAGAATCGCGATGGCCAACTGAACTTGTCGGAGTTCGCCGAAGATCGGAAACCTGAGGAAGCCGAGAAATGGTTTCGCCAGCGCGACGTCGACGGCAACGGCTTCGTGAGCCTGCTGGAATACACCCCATCGCTGCCGATCTCGATGACCAATCCGGATTCGAAGGACGCCCCCGGATCGAAAGTTGGTCCCACCAAATCTCAAAACGAACAGCCGTCAACCGCGAAGCCTTCTACAAGCGAATCCCCGAAAAACTAACCCGACGCGTCAGCGAGGTTTTTACGCCACCGAGTTTATCTCGGTGGTTACCGCGCCTCTACACTACGACAACGCCTTCAAAATTGCGTAGTGCAGAAGCGCGGGAACCACCGACACAGGGTCGGTGGCGAAATAATCTCACCCTCTTCCGATTAGTTCACGACAACGCGCAGAGAGCCTTGCATGAACCTCCAGCCTCACCCGAATTCGTTGCGCCATCGTTCGCCGAACGGCATGACGTTGATCGAGTTGCTGGTCGTGATCGCCATCATCGCGATCCTGATCGCCCTCTTGCTTCCCGCCGTGCAGATGGCTCGCGAGTCGGCTCGGAAGACGGAGTGCCGGAACCATCTCAAACAGATCGGGGTCGCGTTGGAAAACTATCACGGGGCGAACCGCATCTATCCCCCGGCCTCGATTCGAGCCACACCGTTCTTGAACAACGGGCGAGATGAGCCGCGAAGCACTTGGACGATCTCGATCTTGCCGTATCTCGATGCGTCGCCGCTTTTCAAATCGTACGTCCCCACGCTGAGCACCGATGATCCGGCGAACAACAAGTTGCGAGCCGCTTCGATCCCCGGCTACTTGTGCCCGACCGACACGGGTTCCGAGGTTCCCTTCGAGCCGCGATTGGGAATCACCTATCGCCGCGGCAACTACGGAGCCAACTTCGGTGCCGCCAGTTGGGGCTCCGATAATTGGCAACAGATCAAATACCGCGGCGTGATGGGACAAAACGTCGCCGTTCGACATACCGATATGACCGACGGGGCCAGCCAGACCGTTGTCGTCGCGGAACTCCGGATTCAGCCCTCCCCGCGCGACAACCGAGGGGTCTGGGCATTTCACAGTGCAGGATCGGCCAGCGTGGGACTCGACTGTGATTCGCTCTGTCGAGGAATCAACAGCGATCCGACCTCCGACTGGATTCCGTTCTGCGATCCGATCCCCGGCGGGATGCCCTGCACGTTCCAAAACAACGTCGATAGCAACGCCGGCCCGCGCAGCCAACACAGTGGCGGAGCCCACTTGTTGCTCGGCGACGGTTCGGTCCGCTTCACAAACCAGTCCGTCAGTCAAACCACATTGAACGCGATCTTCACCAGCCAAAATCGAGACGTCGCGAGCGAGTGGTGAAATCAGTCGTTTAACCGCACGCCGCAGGCACGCGCGTTTAGAGCGTCCAAAACGCGCATGCCTGCGGCGTGCGGTTAAACAAGGACGTGTGAGACCAACATGAGCAACTGGAAGTGGCGCAGTCTTGGACAAGAATTCGGCCCGGTCGAAATCACCGAGTTGAATGAACTGGCGAAGAATGGCACGCTCGGCCCCGACGACGAGGTCTGTCGCGGCGGTTCAGAGCAATGGCAGCGCGTGGCCGCCGTCCCGGAACTACAAAAATTCTTCACGCCGACTTCGAGCAGCGCCGCTGCGACATCCACGAAGTCACCTGAGCCGGCTAAGCAGGCACCAACAACAACGCCTGAAGCTCCGGTCGAACCGACTTCCAAACCACTCGCCGTCGTAGCGCCGGCGGCACCCTCGCCAGCAACCGTTGTCCCTGCGGCGCAGACGACAGCTCGCCCGTATGTCTATCGCCCAACGCCTTCGACATCGTTGCGCACCAAGATCATCGTCGCCGCGAGCATTCTCTTGGCCTGCGGATTGGGAGCTGACGGCGTCTGGTACTTCTTCCTGCGACCGGTCGTGATTCCGTTGGTCGGTCCCAAGAAGCCGGTCGTCTGTGTGGCCTTTAGCCCGGATGGTCGCTGGCTCGCGTCCACAGGAGATGACAACGCTCTGTACCTCTACTCGGCCAACGACGGGACGCTGCGCCGCACGCTGCAAGGTCACGAAGGGCACATCATGGCGGTCAACTTCAGCCCCGACAGTCAGCGAATCATCACGGGATCTCAAGACAACACGGCCAAAGTGTGGGATGTGGAAAAGGGAGTCGAGGTCTTCACGCTGCACGGTCATGAGAAGCGTGTTGACGGCGTCGCCTTCAGTCCCAATGGCACGCTCATCGCAACCGGTGCTTGGGACAAGTCGGTCAGAATTTGGGATGCGTCCTCGGGGAAATTGAAGCGCGAGTTCAAGACGCAGCAGGTGAACTGCCTCTGCTTCACCCCCGACAGCATGATGATTGCCACTTGCAGTTGGGACTGGACCATCCGCTTTTACGACGTCGCGAGCGGCCAGCAGAAACGAGTATTCGTCGGACACGGCAATGGCGTCTACTCGATCGTCTTCCATCCCGATGGTCAGCAACTGGTCTCAGCGAGCGAAGACCAAACTGTCCGCATTTGGAATGTCCAAACCGGCAAGCCGGTCCTCAAACCGGTCGGTCATCAGGGACCGGTCTTCGACGCGACGTTCACCAAAGACGGCAAACAAGTCGTCTCGGGCGGTAAGGACGGGACCATCAAAATCTGGAACCTAGAAACCGCGATCGAAAGCCAAACACTGCTCGGCCATCCCGACGACGTCCGAGGCGTCGCGTGCAGCCCTGACGGTCGCAACATCGCCTCCGCTGGTGGCCAAGCCGCTTCGTTCTTGTGGAAAAGGTTTTTGCCGTGATGAAGTCTTCAAGAACACTCCGCCATTCGTGTTGAAACGTGTCCGCAAGGCGCTGGTATGGAAGGACCAGTCAAGTATTTTGAGCGAGTGAATTTTCCGAATGGTGTTTTCGCTTGAGTTCATGATGTTGTGCTGCGACCGCGAGTCGTCGGCGAGGGAGAAACGACTGTTGATCAGACTGATATTCGCGGGGCGGAACCGCATGACCTGATCCGTCGCGCCGTGTGGTTTTTCAATTCACAGGGACGAAGTCTAGCAGCCTGTTGAAATATTCGTGGAGCAGGATTTCATCCTGCTCGATTGCCGAAGTTTTCAGGCAGGTTGAAAACCTGCCGCACGTTTTTCAACAGGCTGCTAGTGCCACATTTTTCAAACAGCGGCGCATGAGGGGAGCGGTTTGGCCAGTCTCTGGCTTTTGCTTAGCTTATTGCGACGATGCGGCGAGACGAATTTGGGGCGGCTTTCCTTTTGCATTGGCTTTCCAGTGTCGGTCCACGCGAAGGGGTGGGCCATTGTGGTGTTGTAATAGGTCATGAACTCTCGGAGTTGCGATTCCAGGTCGGCCACCGAGAGAAAATTTCCGCCCCGCAACTGTTTTCGATGAATGATCCCGAAAATAATCTCAATCTGATTGAGCCACGAACTGTGTTTCGGTAGGTACACAAATCGGATTCGATGCTGGAGGTTCGACAAGAACGCCTTTCGCGTGGCCATCGATTTGAGGATGCCGCACTTTGTTTTGTCCCAGCTCGTCGAGCACGCCACATTGGGCGGCCTCCAGATCACGAGGCTTTCCGATATGTGAGTATTGAGGCAATCCACGACGATCACCCATTCGCCGTCGATGTCGCTGTTCACGGTTCGCGCGATGTGCTGCACGAACTCGGGTTCGGTGCGGGTCGGCTCCAGCGTGGAAGAGACGATCCTTCCGGTTACCACGTCCAGTCCCGTCGTCAACGTCGTCGTGCCATGACGGGTGTATTCAAACTCCTGCTGGTCACGCGACCGGGTTGAACGGACTTGTCGGGAGCCTTGCGTTCGAGGGCTTGCAGCGAGGTCGCCTCGTCCACGCTCACCGTATGAACCCCGTTGACCGCGGCCT
>JANMIF010000082.1:0-3563 GCA_031375695.1 Planctomyces sp. | reverse complement strand
GTCCTCAAACGCCGCCGCCACGGCTACAAGCTCAGGCAACAACCACGAGCCGTACTCAAAGCCCAACTCCAAAATGCCAACCGCAAAACATGACTCACTTTAGAATCACGACAGTGCCATTCGACACAGGACCCTTTCTGCCTTTCTGCCTTTCAAACCAACCCCCCGACGCTCGATTGCCCTGCGGCGGGCCCGAAGCACCTCGTGTGAAAGAGTGCCTGCCGGAACTGCGCGGTGCTTGTTCCGGCCTACTCGACTGTGACGATGCTTCCGCTCGAAAGTTCTTTTTGATCCGCAGAAGCCGGTGATTCACCATGTCGCCCACATAGATGTGTTCGTCTGTCGCGTCCACGCTGTTCGGGAACCCCAGCGGAATGCCAACGGTGGGAACCAGATCGCCGGGCAACCCTCCCATCGAGTCCCGATTGCCGTAAGTGCCGAAATGGAGAATCTCGGTGCCCGCGTTGTCCATAACGGCCACCCGTTGCGCGATGTTGGTGGGGTAATAGATTCTGCCAAATCCATCGACGCTGAAGCACGGCGTACGCACGATGCAGTCTTGGTCAAACGCGCCAAACGGCACGTCGTAGCGGAAGCTCGGGCCGGCCGGCACCTTTGGAAAGAGATTGCCGCTTTCCAGCGTGCCGGTCGGTGAATACTTGTGAATACAGCCGATCTTTTCCGCGAACTGATCGCCTTCAAAACCGGGCAACGGAGTTTTGGGTTTCTGGTCGACGTAACCGACATACAAGTTGCCCTGTAGGTCGAACTTGATCCCGCCAGCCAGCGTACCCAGGGTGGCCAGCTTCAACGAATCCCACGGCAGCTTTCTAGAGTCTCCCTGGTAGAACAGAAGGGGTCCGCCATTCTGTTGCGCCAAGACCGCCAGATTCCCATTCGGAGCAATGGCAAAGCCTCGGTCGCTGCTGCCCGTAAAGCACCACTCGTAGACAAACGATGGTGTCAGTCGATTGCTCTTGGTGTTACCGAAATTCGCGGGCGGGTATTTTTCATCATCCAAGTGGAGCCGGGCAATTTTTCCCACCGAGATCGACGACCCCTCGTCGAAGACCGTGCGGATATAGATGTGTCGGTTCCGCGCATCGATAGCGACGCTTGCCGTACGGAGCGGAGTCTGAACGAACCGTGGGTTCTTCCAGTCGTCGACCCGCCACACGCTGGTGTGATCGTCCATCGCGTAGACGGCCTCGGTTTTCGGATCCACCGCGATGTGATCCATCACGAACGCCCGCTGGGCGCCCGCCACGTTGTAAAAATCTTTGAGCAGCGTGAAGCCCTGCTCGTCGTCCTTGTAAATGCGCACGGGCATTTCTGTATAGGCGACCCAGACGTTGCTGGATTGTTCCTTCTCACAGACCACGACATCGGAGTGCTTATGATGACCCGTATAGCCGGTCTCCGATACCTGCAACGAGACGGTTGGCTTGTCGTCCTTTCGCCAGTCGTTGAACTTGAGCAGGTCCACTTGGCCGCGCCCCGTGTATTCTTCGCCGATCCGCGTGGTGACAAACAGTGCTCCCGTGCGATTGCTGACGGCAATGGCGTCGGGATGCTCGACGGGGATCTCGCGAATGAGCTTGCCGGTTTCGTCCAGCACCGCGACTCTACTGTTCAGGCGATCGCAGACGAACACGTGGTTATCTTTGTCGACGGCGACGCCGTGGAGCGCAGAATAACTCTGTTTGCCGCCGATCGCCGACTTGCGGTCTCGCCCGGCGGCAGCGACGGCCTTGGGGTCGAGCACGAAAAACGGCTTGGCGGTTCTCGTTGCCAGATCCACTTTCCAAACCTGCCCGTCGCGCCAGAATCCGTCATTCTTGATTTCCTTGATCGATCCATAGACCGTGGTGGCCGCGAACAGACCACTCAAGTAGAAGTGCTTGCCGTCCGGTGCAAAGCAGGTGAACACAGGCCCCAGTAACGAATTGAGCGAATGACTGTCGGGCGCGATCGGCCCTAACTCGAGCGGCGGGCTTTTGACGAGCGGCCCTTGCATCTGCTCGGCGGGATTCTCGGAGATCGTGCCGTCGGTGTTGAGCGACATCATTTGGAATTCGGCTGCTCCGATACTTGTGTGCCATAGGCTCAGCCGATTCGGTTCGGGCGTGGGAAACAGTCGGGCCATCCCGCCGGTGTGCGTATCCAGGATCGTCGTCGACAAAGATGGATCGGTAAGCCGGTTGAATTTGGGCGTGTAGGTGCCGTCGGCTTTGACGTTGATTCCCCATCCCTTCATGGCCTTCACGTCCTTCCCGGCGGGCGGAGGAAAAACCGTCCGCAGGTAGTTGCCGTCGATGTCGTATTGACGGAGAGCTGGCGGCCCCAGATTGCTGGAATGGCCCAGGACATAGACTTTGCCATCGGACTTCAATTCCAGCCCGTTGATTCCAAAGGGACTATGGTCGTTGTGACCGACTTCCGCAGAGTAGTAAGCGTAGGGATCGCCACCAACAATCTGATCGAGGCCCACGCTCATGCCAGCTCGAACCCGCACGACGAGTGATTCCGGCTTCGGAACCAGAACTCGATAGTCATCCTTGCCGTCCCATTCGAGCTTCTGGAACCGGGAATTCACGACGAGCGGCGGCGGAGCGTTCGGACCAAGCACCCCGGCGGCCAAGTGGCGGATGACCGTGTTTGTCAGCGGATCGACAAGCGCCACCTCAACGTCCGTCAGCGCGTCCAACGCAAACGTCACGTGCCACTTCTTGGTCTTCGCTTCAAAAGTCAGTTCGGGTTTCTGAGCCCACTCGAGTGGTTCGGCCGCAGCAGCAGTTTCCGCAAGCAGTATCGCCACCACAGTCACGATCGTGAATCGCATCATGTCTTTGCTCGTCTAATATTTCGGACCGCGTGTGCTGGTACTAGTCCAGCAACTTTTGAGATGAACACCCTATCTCGACGTCGAGATAGAAGTGGAGAGTTCAACTCGAGCCGATTCAGTTGCTGGTCGGAGGGAGTTGTAGCATGGTGACTTCCGTCTTCCGATCCAGAATGTCTTTGCCTTGGAGTCGCACGTAGTAACGACTTCCTGACAACTTCAGAGACGAGACATCGACCGTCACCGAACGTGCGTGCGGCTCGTTGTTCGCTGCGGTGGCCAATGGTTCGCCGCGGGCAGCTTCGTTGTCGAAGAGTTTGACATCGTACGCGAAAGGCGGCGTCGTGGTTTCGTCCACGTCCCAGGACACCGACAACGTTTTGCCGTCCGTCAGCGCCAATTTCGCATCACGAATCTTTAGCTTCTCGAAAGCGGGTTCCGTTTCTGTTCGTTTGATTGCGAATTTGGAAGGATTCGCGGTCGAGGCCGCCGAGTCGGCACCGCCGCTGAGCATGAAATAGAAATCACCCGTCTCATCACGTTGCACGCCGCCGTTCCAATTCGTCCGAAACTTGCGGGTGCAGAAAGGGTCCTGTGTCGAATGGCACTGTCGTGATTCTAAAGTGAGTCATGTTTTGCGGTTGGCATTTTGGAGTTGGGCTTTGAGTACGGCTCGTGGTTGTTGCCTGAGCTTGTAGCCGTGGCGGCGGCGTTTGAGGAC
>JANMIF010000080.1:0-10762 GCA_031375695.1 Planctomyces sp. | reverse complement strand
GGCTGGAGCGGTGATCGTCTGCACGCCACAAAAGGTCGCGCTGCTCGACGCCGTCAAAGCGATCAGCATGTTCGATCAAGTCAAAATCCCGGTGCTGGGGATCGTCGAAAACATGTCCGGAGAAATCTTCGGCCGAGGCGGGGCGAAGGCGAAAGCGGAAGAACTCGGCCTGCCGTTTCTTGGCGAAATCCCGATCGAAGCCACAATCCGAGTCCGTGGCGACGAAGGCCGCATCGCTTCGCTGCTTGAGGACGACAACCCGGCGAAGCCATACTTGCTGAACATGACTCAAAACGTCGCCATGCAAATCGCCAAACGAGTCATCACCGATTCGCCGATGCCGACGCTGGAGATTCTTTGAAGCGCTCGGAATGCGAGTTGCGAGAGTGGCTCGCCTATGAATCTCGGTCGCTCCGCGACCGAGATTCGAGTTGCACCAAGTCATTCAAACTTCCCGAACGAAACCCTTCCATGTCCAGCGTCACGCAGCGGAAGCCGAGAGTTCGGAGTTCGGTGGCGACTCGTTGGAAAGTAGTCACGTTCAACAGCGGTGTGACTTCGGCCAAAGACACTTCAATGCGAGCAAGCTCGTTGGCTTCCAGGCGGACTCGGAATTCGCGGAGTCCGAATTCGCGCCGTAAAAATTGTTCGGCGGCGTCGATTTTTCTAACTCGGTCGGGAGTCACCGGGATGCCGTAAGCGATGCGGCTCGACAGGCAGGGCATCGCGGGTTTGTCCCAGCAGGGGAGCGACCACAATTTGGCGAGTTCTCGCACGTCGGCTTTCGTCAGCCCGGCTTCGATGAGCGGGCTGCGGACGGCATGTTCCTTCGCGGCGGTCATGCCGGGACGGTAGTCGCCGAGGTCGTCGAGATTCGCGCCGTTGCAAATGACATCGACACCGAGTTCGTCGAGTCGCGATTCGAGCCGCGAGTACAGTTCCGTCTTGCAAAAGTAGCAGCGGTTCACCGGGTTCTTGAGGTAATCGGGGTTGTCGAACTCGGACGTTTCCAGCACGACGTGGCGAATCCCGATCAACGCGGCGATTTTGCGGGCTTCATCGAGTTCGCCCGATGCCAAACTGTCGCTGACTGCTGTCACCGCGACCGCTTTGTCGCCGCACGCCTCAGCCGCCGCGCGAGCCACGACCGCACTGTCCACGCCACCCGAAAACGCCACGGCCACGCGACCGTATCCGGCCAGGAGCGACAGCAAGGCTTCGCGTTTTGCTTCAATTGCCATGAGCATGACTACTCCAATTCGCCCGATCGAGCCGGCACTTCTATTCGTTGTCTGCCTAAATTCGTGGGAAAATTGTTCTCCCACGAATTTAGGCAGACCACGAATGTAGGCCGGCAAACTCCCGCTGTTTCGCACGCCTGCGGGGCGACTTATACTCCGACGAGTTGGTTGGCGGGAATCGCGGGGATTTTTGGTCAGCGGCGGGCAGGATCACAACGGAAAAGGAATGACGCTATGAATCGGATCGCGATTTTGGCGGGATGTGGATTGTTGGCGGCGGGACTGTGTCTCGTGTCGCCGTCGCTGCGGGCGGCGATCACGCCGGAGCAGCGGAAAGAAATCAATCAGGTCGGCAACGAAGTTCCCGGCGCAGCGAAAATGATTCGCGAAAAAAAGTACGACGAGGCAGGCAAACACCTCGATGAGCTGACCGCCAAGCTGGAGAAGATCGCGAAAGACGCTGAACTCAAACCTGGGGACAAGGTACTGGCTCCGATTTATTCATTGATCGAAAAGCAGCGACAGGCGCTGACGAAGGCCAGCGGCGGAAAAGTGAAGCCGGACGTTGAAGAGGTCAGTTTCGTCAAACAAGTCGGGCCGTTGTTGCAGTCGAAGTGTGTGAGTTGTCACGGCGAGAACGCGGCGGGAAAGCTGCGGCTGGATTCGTTCGCCGAAATGAAAAAAGGGGGCAAGAGCGGCTTACTGTTGCAGCTTGGAAATCCGCAACGCAGTTTGATCATGGCTCGCGTGGCCGCGCCGTTGCCGGCTCAACGGATGCCTAAGGACGGTGAACCGTTGGCGAAGGAAGAACTCGAATTGCTGGCAAATTGGATCAAGCAAGGAGCCAAGTTCGATGGTGAAGACGAAACGGTGAAGCTGGCGGATATCGGGAAGGCTCCGAAGAAGGTGAACACGGCCCCGGTGAAGATCGCGAAGGCGACCGGCGGCGAGAAGGTAAAGTTCATCAAAGATTTGGCTCCCGATTTCGTTTCGATTTGTCAGCGATGTCACAGCGGGAACAACCCGCGCGGCGGATTTCGGACGGTGACTTTTGAAGACCTGATGCGTGGCGGCGACAGCGGAGCGGTGCTCGTAGCGGGCAATCTGGACGGGAGTCGGTTGTGGGAACTGATCAACGGCGGGCCGCCGAAGATGCCGCCCGGCCAAGCTCGCATTCACAAGGAGTGGTATCAGAAGCTCGAAACTTGGATCAAAGAGGGCTGCAAGTACGACGGCGACGATCCGAAGATTCCGCTGCAACGGCTCGTTCCGACCGAAGAAGAACTGAAGTTGAAAAAGCTCGGCCTGATGACGTTCGATGAGTTCCTCGCCGCACGGAAAGAGCAGACTCAGGAACAGTGGAAGCGGGCGTTGTCGAAGGAAGAATCGCAGGAGCACGAGAACGCGGATTTCCTGATGATCGGGAATGTCGGTGCCGAGCGACTGAAGCAAATCGCTGGATGGGCCGATGAACACGCGAAGGCGTTGCGGGCGACGTTCAAGCTATCAGCGGAACCGATCTGGAAAGGAAAACTGGCGGTCGTCGTCTATAAGGACCGATTTGGTTATTCGGAGTTCAGTCAGACGATCAACAACCGTGAACCCGATCCGGCCATCGTGGGTCATTCGATCGTGACACTCGGCCACGAAGAGGCATACATCTGCCTGCAAGATGTCGGCGACTCGGCGAACTCGACGTTGCCGGATATGCGATTGAACTTGATCGATCAAATGACCGGCGCGTTCTTAAAGCGCGATGCGAAGCCGCTGCCGGAGTGGGTCATTCGCGGGACTGGCTTGGCGATGGCGACGAAAGAGGTTGGTGGCGACAACGAATACCTGCGTGGCTTGAGAGTCGGCGCGGCGGATGCAGTGCGCGGACTGGAAAAGCCCGATGATTTGTTCAACGACGGCAAGTTCTCGCCGACCGACATGGCTCCGATTGGTTACACGTTGGTGTCGTTCATGATCAAAGAAGCAGGCGTACCGAAGTTCGCGAATTTTATTGACGCTCTGCGGACCGGCAACGATCTGAAGACGGCCGTCGGCAACGCCTACAAGCCCGCAACGACACAAGCGCTGGCAATCGGTTATCTGAGTTCGATTGGCAGCAGTCCGGCGGCGGCGAAGAAAAAGAAGAAGTGATTGCGCATGTCGGACGTTGTGATTATTGGTGGTGGTGTCATCGGCTTGTCGGCGGCTTACGAATTGGCAGGGCAGGGCGTCGCCGTTCGCGTTTTGGAACAAAGTCAGTTTGGCCAAGAGGCGTCGTGGGCGGGTGCAGGAATCCTGCCACCGTGTCGCTTGTCGGAATCAGTGACCGACGAGGATCGGTTGCGTGCGGAAAGCTTTGCTTTGTGGCCGATCTGGTCGCAGCGACTGCGTGAAGAGACCGGGATCGACAACGGTTTCGTGAATTGCGGCGGAGTCGAATTGCCGGTCAGTGGCTCGCGGGCGGAATGCAATGAAATCGCAATTTTGTGGCGCTCACGCGGGGTCACCGTCGAAGAGTGGTCCGGGGCTGAATTGCAACAGCGAGAACCGGGCCTCAATCGCGAACTTGAACGAGCGGTCGCGTTGCCCGAACTGTGTCAGGTGCGGAATCCGCGACACTTAAAAGCATTGATCGCAGGTTGCGCCCGGCGCGGTGTCGAGTTATCTCCGGGAACGCCGGTGATCGGTTTTGAACAAAGCGGCACGCGCGTTGTCGCTGTTCAAACTCCACATGGTGACGTTTCGGCCGATCAATTTGTGGTGTGCGGCGGCGCGTGGTCACGGAGTTTGCTGGCACAAGCGGGCGTGGAGTTTTCGCTTGAGCCGGTGCGCGGTCAGATGGTATTGCTCAACGCCCTGCCGCTGCCGACTCGACGAGTCATCGAAGTTGGTCCGCGATATGTTGTGCCGCGTGCGGACGGTCGCGTGCTGATCGGTTCGACCGAAGAGCGGGTTGGATTCGACAAGTCGAACACGGCGGAAGCGATCGGCGAATTGATTCGGTTCGGAACGGAACTGGTTCCGGCTCTGAAGTCGGCTCGGCTGGAGCGATGCTGGTCGGGACTGCGTCCGCATCGGCCCAGCGGCGAACCGTTCATCGGTCGCGCCGTTTCGAACGGTGAACCGCGCGAAAATCTGTTTGTGGCTGCCGGTCATTTCCGATTGGGCCTGACATTATCCCCGGTCACGGCCGTGCGCGTGCGACAACTGTTGCTGCCCGATGCGGGACTCCGGTCAAAGGAATGAAGTTCGATGGACGCAAACTGTGTCCGCGGTAGCTCAGCTTCAACCTTTGGGACTGGTTAGCGAGCACACGGTTTTGGGAGCTTGTCGTTCAGCGATGCCACTGGGTACTGATGTTTGATTGGTTTTTGGAACTTGGTTCCAGGGCATCTTCGCCAGGATCAGCCCCATGCCGCAGGTGTCGGTAATGCCAGAGAAAACGAGGCCGGCCCCGACGAAGGCCGAGAGCGTGATCCACAACGGGTTGACGTAACTCAATCCTGCGCCGAGCAACACCAGCAGACCGGCCGAGATGCGAACTTGTCGCTCCAGCGAGATCGTCTTCTGGCCGCGAACGACCGCAAAGCCAGATTGTTCCCAAGCGGACGTGCCTCCTTCGACGCTGAAGACGTTTGTGAATCCGGCTGTCGCAAATTTTTCACAGGCTTGGCGGCTGCGGCCTCCGGATTTGCAGATGACATACAGCGGCATGGCCAGGCCGCCCGATTGAACGGCGATCGCGTTCGCATCGAGCCGATCGAGCGGCATGTTCTTGGCGATGCCAACGTGAACTTCGCGATATTCGGCGGGAGTTCGTACGTCGATCAAATTGATCGACTGCCCGTTGCGGCACAGTTCATCTAAGCGGTTCGGGGTGATTGTTGAAAATGGCATGATGACGTCCTTTTGTGTTTCGTGGAGCATTCGCCCTCGCACACGCGTCGGGTTAACTACGGTAATGCCTCGTCGCAGCCGAAGCGGCTTTCGATGCAAGTCAGGATGTTTTCCAGATGCGGTTCGATCACTTTGTAGTACACGCTGCGACCATCCTTTTCGCTGCCGAGGAATCCGCAACGTTGCATCAGTCGCAGATGTTCCGAGGTCATCGCGCTCGGGATGCCGCAGGCTTCGGCCAGTTCGCCGACCGTGTAATCTTTCTTGAGCAGCATCTGTACGATCCGCAGCCGATGCGGATGCGCGAGCGTTTTCAAACACTCGGCCGCTTGCTCCAGGGCTTTCAAGTCGGTCAACTTTCGCAGTTTCAGTCCGGCGGGCATGTGACACCTCGACAGCTTTATATATCGGAAGATAGCGACATGTCAATTAATCGTTTTCCGAAAAAACTCAGTCGCGAAGCGACTGAGTTAGGTAGCTCGGTCGATCCGAAACTGAGATTTGGCGTGGCATTGGCTGCCGTTTGCTTGATCTTTGCGTCCGTGACAATCGTTCGTGCCGACGACCAGCACTGGTCGTTTCGGCCGTTGTCGAAGCCGGCCGTTCCGGCGGTCAAAGACTCGTCACGAATGCGAAATCCCGTCGATCGGTTCGTTCAATCGAAGCTGGAAGCGCACGGCCTCACGATTGGACCGCAGGCCGAACGGGCGATCTTGATCCGGCGTGTGGCGTTTGATTTGACCGGCTTGCCGCCGACACCAACCGAGATTGCGGAGTTCGTCGTCGATCCGGCTCCCGATGCATTCGAGCACATGGTCGAGCGGTTTCTGGCGTCTGCGAGTTACGGCGAACGCTGGGGCAAATGGTGGCTGGAGGTCGCGGGATATGCCGACTCGAACGGCTACTTCAATGCCGACTCCGACCGGCCGCTGGCTTATCGGTATCGCGATTATGTGATTCGGTCGTTCAACGCCGACAAGCCGTTCGATGAATTCGTACGTGAACAAATCGCCGGCGACGAACTGAGCGGCTTCGATCCGCAGCAGCATGCACGAGCCGCAACGCTGCGGATGATCGAGCGTCTTGAAGCAACGCACTTTCTGCGGAATGGTCCCGATGGCAGCGGTGAAAGTGACGGCAATCCCGAAGAGGTGCTGATCGATCGCTACACGGCGCTTGAAGGATCGCAGCAGATTGTCATGTCGTCGTTGCTCGGCCTGACGATTCAGTGTTGCAAATGTCACGATCACAAATTCGAACCTATCTCGCAGCGAGAGTTCTATCAGCTTCAATCGCATCTGTACCCGATTTTCAATTTGAAGAAGTGGCTCAAGCCGAACGAACGGTTTGCTCACGCGAGCCTGCCGGGCGAAATGGAGTTGTGGGAAACGCAGCAGCATGAATCGGAAGCCCATGTCGCCACACTGCGGTCGGAGTTTGGCCGCTGGGTGCGAGAGCATCGGCCGAAAGCGGGTATTTTGTTTGAGGATGACTTCGGCGGGCCAGAATCGAGCTTCGCGGAAAAATGGTCAAACACCGCGCCGGGTGATGACGCCCCCGGCGGAACGACGGCCGTGGCGCTAGCGACAGCAGCCGACTCGAAGCCGGAACCGCCGGCCGCAGTGCGCGCTGACGGGACATTGCGGCTGATCGAGGGAGGTGCCAGCGGTGACAAGTGGCTGAGCACGAAGCAGGCATTCGATTGGACACCGAATCGGCCGGGCGATTGGATTCAAGTGACGTTCGATCTGCTGGCAGACCGAGTTGTTCCCGCGGAGCAACCGGCCGCGCGGATCGCGTTTTTCCTGGCGACTCGTGACTTCAACGACAATGGCGACGAGGCGTTCAATGGCGGCAATGTGTTGTTCGACGGCAACCCCGCCGGCGGCGCAGTCGTGATCCACGATTATCCCGGCACTGATCAAACATCGCGTGGAACGATCGGCAAGAGCGGTTACAAGCCGGGCCAAAATTACGGCGTGCGAGTCACGAACATCGACGGCAAAAAATATCGACTGGAGCAAATCGTCGATTGGCTGCCGGAAGAAAGACCGCTCGATCTAACCGCCGACGAATTGCCGGACGGCGGCTTCGGCTTCGAGTTTTGCTGCGGTCGAAGCTTCATCGTGGACAATGTCGTGATCGAACAGTCGTCGTCGTCCGATACGGCCGGTAACTCGCCGTCCGAGCAAGTTTCCGCCGAAATGAAAGTGTTTCGCGACGGGTACGAGACTCGCCGCAAAACACTTGAGTCGGCTGTTACCGAAGCGAACAAACTGCAAACCGCGCGGCCGGGCAAGATCGCCTGGGCCGTCGATATTTCCGCCGAGCCGCCGGAAGTCCCGTTGCTCGTGCGCGGCAACGTGATGACGCCGGGTGAACTCGTGCAACCGATGACGTTACGCGTTTTGACTGATGTCGCCGAACCGCCAGCGACAGACAACGCACAACATGAGCCGGCAACTGCTTTGCGAGAGGCGACAACGGCACTGCGGTCAACGGGACGTCGAACAGCGCTGGCCAACTGGTTGACTCGGCCCGATTCACGAGCCGCCGCGCTGATGGCCCGCGTACAAGCCAATCGAATTTGGCAACGCCATTTCGGACGCGGACTGGTTCCGACGACGGACAACTTGGGGGTCAGCGGCGCGAAGCCGTCGCATCGAGAGTTGTTGGAGTGGCTGGCTTTGGAATTGATGGGGAGTGTGGGGGAAAGGGAGAGTGGAAGAAACACGAACGACGGCAGAGCTTCCGTCGCCCCCTCGCCCCTTCTCCCAATTATTTCAGATAACTGGTCGCTCAAGCGATTGCATCGCGTGATCTTGAACTCGGCGACGTATCGGCAATCGAGCCAACTGCACGATGCGGCGTTCGCTGCCGATCCGGACAATCGGTTGTTGTGGCGTGCGAATGTTCGTCGCTTGGATGCGGAATCGCTTCGCGACGCAATGCTGTTCGCCAGCGGTGATCTTGAACGCCGCTTGTTTGGACCGTATATCCCGACGAGCCGTTCGAGCGCGGCGGAGGTTGTCGTCGCCGCGAATCAGCCGGGAGCCAATCGCCGTTCGATCTATTTGCAGCAGCGGCGAACTCAAACGCTCAGCTTGTTGAATTTGTTCGACACTCCGACACTGACGATCAACTGCGTCCAGCGGCCGACAACCACGATGCCGCTGCAATCACTGAGCTTACTCAATTCCGATTTTGCCACGATTCGCGCGGCCGCATTGTCTCGTCGACTGGAAGCCGAGCAACTACGCGATCCGCGATTGCGCGTGCGCCGGTTGTTTGAAATTGTGACGGGAGCCTTACCGCGCGACGACGAATTGCGATCGTCGCTGAGCTTCGTCGAAGAACAAACTCGTGCCTACGAACCGCACGAACAGGCTGCACATCGAGCTTGGGCCGACTTGTGCCAGATGCTACTGGCCTCGAATGGGTTCTTGTACGTCGAGTGACGCGAGCGTCGAAAAAAAGGTCCTGGCAGTGATCAGCCGGAACGCGACAGCGTTTGGTTCGAGACATCCCGAAACGGGGCAAGCGCCCTGCGGCAAATGAAGTTGCCAACAGTGGTGTTCACGCCCAGTGACAAAACGCCGTGTAGAACGAGATTGACCGAAAATTTAGAGCGTGGGTACAACCCCGTTCCACGTCAGTTGAAAAGCTCATCGAACCGTCACGTCTTGATAATGATTTTGGCAAGGAGGTCATCATGGGTCGGCAACGATCTCTCGGACCAGCCGCATTGGAATTGCCAGTGCCTCGCGCCGTGCTGCGGCATTTGCTGTTCGCTCATCAAATCGGTCTTGGAGCGCGTGTGCTGGACGTCGGGTGTGGGCAAGGAGACTTAGTGCATGTGTTCGACGACCTGGGACTGGACGCAACTGGTTTGGATGAGTCGGCGGAAAACGTGAGCTGGGCGAAAGAGTTGGAGCCACGATCGGACTTTCACATCGTGTCACCTCCCGCTGAGATAACTCTGGAACACATCGGCGACGATCAACCCTTGAATATGATCGTCGTACGGCATTTGACAGCGTATGACGGCAACCTATTTAGCCCGTCGTCGTTTCTGGCCACGTCGCGGTTGTTGCAACATCTAGACGGCGGTGGCAGCTTGGTGTTCTTGAATCATCGCGAAATGAACTCGTCCCCGACCGCGCAGGCGCATGAAGTAGCCTGCTTTGCACGTCATCTGTCGTACTTTCCGGGGACGTGCCGAGTGCAACATTTCTCCGACTGTGAGCTAGCGACGCGAGCCAGCGACTGGCTGCATGGTCAGCGGCATCACGGGGAATTCGTCATGATCTCAGTGCAAGTGCCAGCAGGGCCGCTCGATGCGCTCGCCTGGAAACAATTGGCGGTTGAGGCGTCACAGAGTGCAGCGGCTCCCTGCTGTGCGTGGGCAACATGCGCCGACGCACGAGCGGCTTAATCGAGTCCGGTCATAATAGTCCGAAGCGCAAGCGCGTGATTGCCGTGTTGCTTAGTCACACAATTCGTGCTTTTAATCGGACTGCAACGCAGATTGAAGAATTAGTAAGGCCGTCTGGAACTTTCTCCAAATCGACGGAATAAAAACAATGCCGCCGTGGCGACGGCTTGAAATCAACTTTTATGTCGAACCTGCAAGCGACCGAACGCAATGCGGTGATAACAATCCTGCGTTCGTGGATGCCCGGCTTGAGAAGGCAAAAAATCGGCGCGATGACACCGTTGACGTTAAGGTGCTCGTCCAGTGATGGTGATTGTCACCAGTTCGCTGACGGACGACTTGGCTAGTTTGGTCAAACAATTTGATGACAAAGTGGGTGAGAACAAAGACAAGAAGATGGCGGCGTTCGTCATCTTCTTGTCGGCTGATTCCGATGGGTCAAAGCTGAAGGCTCTCGCGGAAAAGCACGGGATCAAGAACACTCCGTTGACGATGTTGTCCGAGAGTGCTGCGGCTCGTCACCTCACTCCAGACTATTTTCGAAACATCGGGTCCGCTGGATTGCCACGCGACAGCAAATACGCCAGCAGGTCGCGGACTTCGTCTTCGTTGAGGGTTTTCAGCAAGTCCTTCGGCATCAGCGAGACTTTCGAAGGTTGATTCGATTCGATGTCGGACTTTTTGACTTCGACGGTCTTCGTGGCGTTTTCGGGATCGACGACGATCGTGATCGTGTCTTTCGATTCGGACACGATGCGGCCGGTGATGATTTTTCCTGCTTTGGTTTCGATGACGCTGGCTTTGTATTGGTCGGAGATGACTTTACTCGGATCGACGATGGCGTCGTTGAGGTCTTTGAGGTTGAAGCGGCCGGCGAGTTGGGTGAGGTCGGGGCCGGTGGCTCCGCCGTCGCCGCCGAAGCGGTGGCAGACTACGCAGCGGGCGGCCTTGTACATCTTCTCGCCGTTCTTGAAGTCGCGGGCATTCAGCTTGTCCGTCGCTAACGCGAGGACTTCCTCGACCGAGTAGTCCTTGCCGGGGCCTTTGGCTTTGGGGAGTTCGGGGATGACGTAGGGTTTGCGGACGCCGAGAGCTTCGATGGCGAGGCGTTCGGCGTCGGTGCAGTTGGCGAAGGCGTCGTTGTCGATGTTGGTCAGGTATTTGGGATAGCTGGCCCCGCCGCTCCAGGTGCGGG
>JANMIF010000027.1:0-16490 GCA_031375695.1 Planctomyces sp. | reverse complement strand
CTCCGGACGCACCGTTTCTTACTGAACTTCGACCTGCATGCCGTTCGCGAAGCCGAACGTCATTGGGAAAAACTCGGCGTGTATTCGATCGCCTACAAAGAACTCCTGGAGCAGTTTCGATTGAAGGAATAGCCGACGACAGAGCGTTTTTTGCTCAGCACGACAGTATCAGCAAAGCTTTGGAAGCAATGACCGATCAAACCGATTCAATTCTTCGCCAGTTCGTCATGTTGACGTTGGCCAACTTGGGCGAACAACTTCAGGTGCTCGCCGATGGCACGATCGCCTTTTCCGATGCCCAGGCATGGCAGACCATCTACGATCAATTCTTGCGAAATCCCGACCTCACGAAACACTGGTCAGTCGCTTGGGTAAGATCCGCCGACTACTGGCAGGATCAGCCGGGAGAGCAAAGAATCGCCGCCAACTACGCTGCCGTTCGTCGTGGGATGCTGATTCATCGGCTCCTCATTATCGCTGACCATCTTTGGCCGAAGTCAGCCCACCTTCCACACGAGCCGATTCTTCAATGGATCGACGACCAAAATAATCATGGACTCAATCTCGGCTTGGTTCGAGAATCATCCGTCATTCACGAATCGGATTTGCTCGCTGACATTGGCATCTACGGCGACCAAGCGGTTGGGATGCAAGAACTTGAAGAGCAGTCTCGCGTTGTGCGGTTCGTGCTGACGTTTGATACCGACAAAGTTCAAGCCGCCAAGGCCCGGTGGGAGCGTTTGAAGTTGTACGCTGTTTCCTATTGGACCCTACTAGATCAGCTCGAAACCAAAGAGTAGGATCGGCCCGCCGCTTGGCAGGAGCCATGAATCATGGAAAGGCCGCTCTATCTTGATACCGCACGTCTTGGTCGAATGACTCCTTGTGCTCAGCAAGCGAACGGCGAGTTCACTCGCTTCGCTGCCGAGCAGGTTTGTCCGCCGTACTTCGAGGATTTTCTGGCTTACGGTGCCGATGCGTGTCCGAGTGATTTTCGCGAGCGGTTTCCGGCACTCAGCAGATGGTCTGGAGTCGCAGGACTCAAATCTCGCCTTCGTGAATTGGCCCATTCGCCGACCAACTTACCCGTGCTCGTGGCCAACCGCTCCGCGCAACTCATGAAGTTTGCCGCACGCTGGCTCTTTCACCGATGCCACAATGTTTTGATCGTCGATGCCTGTTGGCCAGCCTATCGAGACATTCTTGAATGCGAAGGTCTGCGAGCGGATCGCCGAATCGACACCGTCGCGATTCACGACTCCATCCTGTTCCAGCAAGTAACTGCTGATGAAGTGGTCGCTGTTGTCGAATCCGCGTTCACAACAAAGAAGTGCGACGGACTCTTCCTGCCTGCCGTCACGCACGACGGTATTCTTCTGCCGATTACCAGAATCGTGAAGACGCTGGAATCAAAGCACGGATCAATTCCTGTTGTCATCGACGGTGCTCAGGACTTCTGTCACACGCCATCAACACTCAACACCGAGTACTGCGACCTCTATCTCGCCGGATGCCACAAATGGCTTGGCGGCTACTACCCAATGGGCTTGGCTTTTTATGGCCGCAGGCGATCGGCTGAGTGGGTTGAGAAAGTGCTCCAACAAATGCTTTGTGATGGCGATTTGGACGACCCATTGCTCCGCTTCTCAAGCCAATTGGAATCAGACTCACTGGATGGTACCACCGAGACAGTGAATCTCGGCTCGCTCTTCTCGTGTTACGGCGCGTCTCTCGACACCGCTGAGGAACGCGAGTCCGTCTTTCAAGAGCGGCGTGCCAATGCTGAAGGCATCGTCGAATTGAGCCGAGAATCCGATTGGAGTCCGGTTTCTCCGTCGCCGGAATTTCAATCGGCCGTTGTGATGCTGGAATCCACAGACTCGGCAGTCCGTGAGCTTTCGGCAAAGACACTGCGAACGGCATTCGAGCAACAAGGCGTGTCACTCTCGACCTATCAAGGCGGTCGCATTCGCCTGTCGATGCCCGAGAAGCCACTTTCGGATGGCCAACTCCACCAGATTCAGACAGCATTTCGTGCGGTCTCGTGATCTCTGTCAGATGATGATTCGTTCGATCTCGTCCAAGCTGACCGTGTCACCGGTGCGATCGTAGAGCTTGGTCGTGCGAGCCGATTCATGAGCCGCGATGCGTTGAGCATGTTCGAGCGAGCCGCCGCCCAGCAGGTAGCAGGTGATGCCAGTGGCACGAAAGGTATGACAGCCAATGCGAGTGGCAATTCCGGCTTGAGTCGCGCGGCGTTTGATCATCCGCAGCACATCGATTCGGTGCATCCGCCGAATCGTCAGCGTCTTCTCGCGTGAGACCGTGCGGAACAGCGGACTTTTCTGTTCGTCGCCGATGCCGGCCGCTTCGAGATACTCGTCAAGATAGAGTTCCGCATTGTGATGTGCCGGAACCTCGTGACGCTTGCCCCCCTTTTCATGCAGGCGGAACCACATTCGTCGGCCTTGCGGATAGTAGTCGGCGACGTTCATGCTGATCGCCGCCGAAACGCGAGCGAAGCTGTAAACCATCACGCCAATCAGCGCGCGATCCCGCAGACCAATGATGGTTGAGCCATCAATCGAGTCGAGCAGTTGCCTAGCTTCAGCAGCCGTCAGCACCGCAGTCTTACCCGTCTTCACGACATGTCTCGGTCCACGCACGGAGGCGGCGGGGTTGATCGGCACGACTTGACCCACGACCAGCCAGTCGAACAATCGGCGGATGGCAGAGAGATGCTGCTTCACCGTTGGAGCACTGCGATCGTGCATCAACTGTTCGATGTAGGCGGCCACGACAAAGGGTGACACGGTCATCAGCGTGAGGCCGCGTTGTTCGCACCACTGGCAGAAGCGATTCACGGCATGAGCATAAACTGCTCGCGTTCCAGGATTGCGAATGTCGGCGGTGAAGAACTCCACGAACCGGCGTTGAGCGTGATCACCTGCCTCACGGATGAGCGTTGGGAGTCTGTGATCGCCGAGCAGTCGCAACTCCACGTCGGCATCGGCTGAGAGTTCGACACGGAATGAGTGTGGAAATTGTTCATCGTCCATGTCCCACCATGCCACAGTCTTGGCGTTTCCAAAAGGACATTTTGATACGCCATTCAATTCGCACGTTTTGACTGCGGTTTCACTTCGCGTCCGCACCACGCCACAAGCCGCAACCGAACTCAATTTGAATCTACTGCGTGCGACGCGGTTGGCGATTTGCTCAAGATGCCGAAGTGTGCTAACGGACTAAGAACCGGTCCAAGAACTGATTCGTGAATTAGACAGTCTGAAGTAGACTAGCGGCGACTCCAAGGAAGGAGGCCGAACGATGTCAACGGAATTAGCGGTTCACGAGTGTGAATGTGCGGCCTGTCGGGCGGGTGACCATGCGGATCGAGACGATCATCGGCAACTCAATCTGTTGCTGAGCCGCTTGGACGAGCAGCAACGCCGGTGGGTGGCAGGCCGCGAGGCCAAGCGTCTCGGACATGGTGGATTGAAACGGCTGGCGGAGATCACGGGCCTGCATCCGGAAACGATTCGCCGGGGCGGTGACGAACTCGACGAGGAATTGCGTGAGCGGCCGACCGACCATGTCCGACTCCCCGGAGGCGGGCGGCCGCGCGTCGAAAAAAAGATCCGACTCTGATCGCCGACCTGCTGCGGTGCGTCGATCCCGAAACCGCCGGCAATCCGTGTTCGGACGAGAAATGGGTCCGGTCGCGGCTGCGCGGGCTCTCGGAGAAGTTGGATCGCCGCGCTTGTCCGACGACGATCGGGCGTTTGCTGCGCGACCAGAAGTACGGACTGCGCAGTCATCGCAAAGTGCTGCACACCGGAAAGTCGCATGCTCAGCGCGATCAGCAGTTCCGGCACATTGCCGAACAGCGCGAAGACTTCCGCCGCAGTGGTGACCCACGAATCAGCGTGGATACCAAGAAAAAGGAACTCGTGGGGCAGTTCAAAAACGCCGGTCAAACCTGGTGTGAGGAAGGGGAGAAGGTCAACGATCACGACTTCCCCTCGGACGCCGTGGGCCGCGCGGCACCGTATGGCGTCTACGATCCGGAACGCAACGAGGGTCATGTGTGCGTGACGACCTCCAGCGACACCGCGGACCTGGCCGTGGACGCCCTGTGCGACTGGTGGCGCCTGAGCCAACCACACTACCCGCAAGCCAAACGTCTGCTGATCGAGGCCGACTCCGGCGGCAGCAACGCGGCGCGTTCCCGACGATACAAGAAGCGTCTGCAAGACTTCGCGGACGAGAGCGGGCTGGCGATCACAGTCAGCCACTACCCACCGGGAACCTCGAAATGGAATCCGATTGAGCACCGGCTCTTCAGCCAAATCGCCGCCACCTGGGCTGGCCATGTGCTGAGTACGCTGCTGATTCTGCTGGGCTTCATCCGCCGCACAACAACCACGACCGGCCTGAAAGTCACCGCGACCTACTTCGAACGAACCTACCTGACAGGCTTGAAGGTCACCAACGCCGAGTTCAAAACGATTCAACTAACCCGCCACGACGTCTGCCCGCAGTGGAACTACACGATTCGCCCTCGCCCAAAAAACACGGAGTAGTTTTTGGACGAGTTCTAAGGATCAAGTCGTATCGCCGTTCACTCACCCAGTCGGCTGTTTTTGAATTCGTCCGGTTTCGAGTCGTTCGTTCTTGGGTCGTCTCGAAACCGGTGGTGTGCATCGGTTTTTACCTGTGGTTCATTATTAGACGCAAACGACGAACGAGGGATGCCCCATGATTCACACTCGCGCTCAGATGGACGATGAGGACTCAACGACCGTGCTGGACCGGCTTCAGGAGGAACTGGCCATCGCCCGCCAAATGCTGGAAGAAATTCAGGACGATTTGGCATGGGCGATCATGAATCACAGTGGCCGAGATCATGTCGCTCCGGCTCCGTTACCGATTACGAGTATGCCCCTTGATCCCTGCGTTCCCGATTGGGCCGAGCGACTGAATCGTTTTTCCGTAGCCGACCTTCCCGTTGACGCACGGGCCGAGCTTTGTATGCCAGTTCCGAAGCAGCAGGGTCAATTGTTCTGATCAAACGCGTTTTCTTCGAGGTTCATGAATTGCACACCACCGTGCCTCCACTTGCGCATTTCTCATTTTACAACGACCAATGGTGGGGATCGGTCATGCGGCAAGCGTTCGTCGAAATCGTCAGAGGTAAATCCCCGCGAACGTTCGCCCTTTCGATTCATCCGACACAACACTGGCCGCCGACGTGACAGTCGCTCCGTTGTGTTACGGAATCCGGTTGATGGTGCTTTGGCTCTTTTGACAATTTCAACCAGGAATTCATGCCACTGCCACTCGCCTGAGTTGTGCCGAGAATAGCTCATCACCATTCGCGATTGCCGGATTCTCTGGAAGTGTATCGGCACGACAGAACGGATAAGTGACGATCGAAGGTTCTGTCCGTCGTCGGCATTTCTCAGTTTAACGCGGCGTCAAGGTCCGCTCGCGTTGCTCGCTGCTGCTTCGCCTGCGGCGAAGGCTCCACCTTGAGTGGCCGCGTTGATCGACACTTGGCCGACGACGGGCCTTTGATGAACTATTGCCAGCCAGGAAGTCGAACTGCTGGATTTGGAGGATGACATGACCAATCGAAATAATCCGAACGCAACCCAACACTATGAGAACACGATCGGAATACTCACGGCAACTGAAGCGAAATTCACGCCAGGCCCCTACACAATTCAACGAGACGAAGACGGGTGCGATGACTGCTTCCACATCGTTGACCAAGCTCATCAGACGATTCTTGCCAGCATTCAGTTTTGGGACGACGTGTCCACAGATACGGAACGGGCCTGGGCGAATGCTCGACTCTTTGCCAAGGCACCAGAATTGTTTGAAGCCCTCAAAGAGCTACTTCAATTCGTCGGAAACGCATCGCCAACGAATTTGACTGCGGAGTTCTATGCCGCTGAATACAAAGCAAATCGTCTCATTGCCAAAGTCGAGGGCCACGAATAACGCTCCGCACTCGACACGCCACACGCATGGCGGATGGTATGGTCCATAGGCGTCCATAGGCATGGTGTCCGCCTTCAGTTCGACAGCATCCCGCCCCCAACCTAGCAGAATCATTCGGCAATCAACCTCATCCGATTCACGACGCTCAAGCGGCGTGACAATTCTTTGGTACTGTGGTACGGAACTGAAACGATTCACTTTGTTCTTTGCTGAGCTTCATCTGGGTAGTCATGCAACCGCCACTCGCTTGACGTGGTGCCGAGAAACCGGCTCGTCAACCGAGAGGGCGGTGGTGCCCTTAGAAGGTTTTTGATCGACGAAGTTCGCGTTTGGCCAACACAAACCGTCCACGTTCGTCTCGCGGGCCAGAGTCTTGGCGTTCACCAGCCGGGTGCCGGTGAACGCTGTGGCTTTGGCACCCGTAACTCGGCAATGAGGAGACGAATGATGACGACTTTGAATCGAGCCAACCGCGAGCTGTACCGGCGAGGTCCGGACGAAGCCTTTGCGACGCTCAAAGACCTGCACGACCACTGTCGGCAGGAACGGCAGTACTCATCCGATGTGTGGCAAATGCCGCACACTCTGCAACCCCAAGTGTCGGACGGCGAGCTGCGGCTCACGCTCGACAAGGGAGATTCGGTGGGATTGAACGACTGGTCGTTCAGCCAAGTCTGCCGGATTTCTGGAGTCAGCAAGGAGACCATCAATCGCTTCCATCCGGAAACGGCGACGATGGCCTTTCGCGACACGCTGCCTCATGCCGACAAGCCGGTCCAAATTTTGACGACCGGCCAGACTGTGCGTTCCGTTCACGGCGTGGCCTACACGCGGCTGTGGAACTCAGAACTGATCGAGACGATTCGGGACGTGGCGACGGACTTCACGCCGCCACAAGCCGCCGTCAACGGCGGGACCGGGTTGTATTGCGGGGAGCAGGACATGTTCTGCTTCCTCATCGACCCGACTGGCTGGATCGACATCGACGGTGAGGCGTTTGCGCCGGGATTCTTCGTGTGGAACTCGGAAGTCGGCAGACGATCGCTTGGAATGCAGACGTTCTGGTTCCAAAAGATTTGTCAGAACCACATCGTGTGGGACGCGGTCGAAGTGATCGAATTTTCACGCAAGCATACGGCCAACGTCCGTGATGGCTTGTTGGAGATTCGGCGGCACATCGAAGCGTTGATCGCCAAGCGGGATGCTCGCCGCGATCTGTTTGCCGAAGTGCTCAAGAAGGCGATGCAAACGCGACTCGGCTCTGATTCCGATGAGGTCGCGAAAGAACTCGGCAAGCACGGGATTCCGCAGCATTACATCAAAGATGCGATGGAAATTGCTCGTGCCCAAGGAGGCTTCACGATCTTCGCGTTGGTCGATGCTCTGACGCGGTTGACACAGCGAATCACATTCGCGGCCGATCGCGCTGACGCCGACTACAAGGTAGCCCAACTCCTGTCGCTGGCCCTTGTGGCGTAAGGCGGTGTCACATGGACCCGCAAGCCGCTTGGGATCAATTGCAGGAGGCGTATTGCGACCGCGATTGGGAAGCTGTTCGTGAAATGGCTCAGTCGCTGCTCGACTGGCTGAATCGCGGTGGCTTTCCACCGGTGACGTCGGAAGGCAATCGGAATGATGCCGCTCAGCAACGAGCCATCGTCATTCAGTTCTGCAACTCGGTGCTGCAACAGATGGTCGATTCACAGCCGCCGTTGTGCGAGTGCTTTCGACCACATCCATAACCGGCCCTCGACGTTCGAGAGCCGTGGTGTCTCAACATGTTTCTTCCATCAAAGGAGACCTTGTTCATGTCAACCGCGACAAAACCGAAACCCAAAGAAGCGAAAAACCGACCGGTTCACGAAGTTCGCTTCGGCCGCATTCGGGCTGCCATTTGGCAGAACGAAACGGAGAACGGTCCACGCCACAACGTGACCATTACTCGGCTCTACAAGGACGGCAACGAATGGAAGGATTCGACGAGTTTCGGCCGCGACGATTTGCCACTCGTGGCGAAAGTCTGCGACCAAGCCCACACATGGATCTTCGAGCAAGCTGCGGAACGTTCGAATGGGAACGGCCACAGTGAGAACGGCGACCAAGGCGGTGAAGATCGTTACTAACCGTCGAGATTCCGGCAGTTCGACAGTCTTCAACTAGAAAGGATTTGGAGAGCGGCACCACTGGCCACTCTCCCCTTGCGCTCAACGAACCTTTCCAGCCTGCGAATCCGCACCGCAGGAGTTTGCATCAAACTCCCAATGAAACTTGTGTCCTTGAAATCACTGCGTCTTCATCCCGAAGCGAACCGAGTTCCCCGGATGCCGCCGGAGCAGGAGGCGGAGTTTCGAGCGGACATCGCCGAACGAGGCGTTCGAGTTCCCATCGAGATCATCGACGGAGGCGTCATCGTCGATGGCAGGAGCCGCTATCTGGGTGCCAAACACTTGGGCATCAAACGAGTCCCCGTGATCCGCGCGCCGTTAAATGGTGACGATCCTGTCCTCTACATGTTGCGAGCGGCCACCAAACGCCGCCACCTGACCGACGACCAACGGGCGTGCCTCGCTCGCGAAGAAATGGAGATTTTGAGCCAGATCGCCACGCGAGAACGTGCTCGGCAGGGTGGACTGACCGGCGGTCGTGGTCGGGCGAAGCCGAGCGATAGCTTGCCGATCACATCGGTCGGGAAGCAACCGCCGACGAAGACTTCTCGCGGCACCGTGGCCGTGGCTTATCGCGTCTCGGAACGCCGAATCCGAGCAGCTCAACAATTGAAACAGGTCGCACCGAAACTCTACGAACGAGTCAAAGCCGGTGAGCAACGGTTGACCGTCGCCAAACGAGAAGCCGACCGCGAATCAAAACGCCAAGAACAACGACGCTTGGCGAGAGCCGCGCGTCCTCTTCGCGATGAATCGAATTGGGAAATCCGCTGCGGTGATTGCATTGAGGAACTGACGAAGCTGAAACCGGGAACGGCTCGACTCGTTTTCGGCGACCCGCCATACAATCAAGGCATCGACTACGGCCGAGGCGGCAAAGCGGATTTGCTTGCCGACGAAGTGTATCTCGCATGGTGCCGTCGCTGGATCAAGGCGTGCGTCCGCGTGCTGACCGACGACGGTAGTCTGTGGGTGATGATCTCGGACGAGTACGCCGACCACTTTGGAATCTTGCTCCGTGAGGCCGGACTACATCGTCGTTCATGGATCAAATGGTACGAGACCTTTGGCGTGAACTGCTCCAATAATTTCAACCGCTGCTCGCGGCACATCTTCTATTGCGTCAAAAATCCACGTCGATTCGTCTTCAACACCGACGCCGTCTCGCGGCCATCCGACCGCCAATCCAAATATGCCGACTCACGAGCCAATCCGCACGGCAAGCTTTGGGACAACGTCTGGTGCATCCCCCGCCTCGTCGAAAACTGCCGCGAACGCCTTCCCGACTTCCCCACTCAACTCCCGCTCGCCCTCGTTCGTCCAATCGTGCTCTGCGCCAGTCAGCCCGGAGATCTCGTCATCGACCCCTTCAGCGGTTCCGGCAGTACGGGCGTTGCGGCCGTGGAAGGCTGCCGGAAATTCATTGGCATCGAGAAGAACAGGCGTTTTGTGGAGCTTGCCTGTCAGCGGTTCTCGACTCAGGAGTCAGCCTGAGAATGGCATCACTTGCCGATTGCGTTTTGACTACGAACTGGGAATCGCCGTTGCCGTCGGCACACTGATTTGGTTGGCAATGGGTGTGTAGAGATCGGCCTGGGCGGCGTCAGTTTCGAGCGAGATGATCAGCGAGTACCGCGCAGATCGATTCCATCGCTCCAATCCGGGACGTTCCTTCCACCAACCTGTTACCGGATAAACAGCGATCGTTCCTGACGAAGCCAGTTGCGCGGCTGTCCCGGTCCAGACATCGGAATGAATCGACCCCTTGCAACGCAAGTTCGGGCCGATGGTCCAGCTTCGATCATCGGCTGCCGAACTGATTGAGTCTTCATCTTCATCCCAGGCCGCTTTGGTGATTCGCTTGAGAAACTCGTTGTCATCCATGTCGGTCGGCCGCTTGATGTCGAAGCGGAGACCGTGCGACTGATAACGGTGCTTGCGAGTCCAGCCTCGGCGTCCGGGGCTTGGTTCGATGAAGTAGGACAGCGTGACACGGAGCCGGACAGCTTCACCACCCAATTGCTCCAAGACTTGCTTAGGCCACGGTAGCCGATGCAATCGCAGATCCTTCGTCTTGATTCGTTTCTGGCCCTTGTCGTCGGTTTCCTGATCGAATGGTTGGAGCGAGTCCTGAATCACGAGCGTCGCGTTGTTCTTGGCGCTCCAGATGGCTTGATCGAGGTTGGGAACGCCGTAGCCATAAACTCGCAGCCGATTATGGCGCTGTTCGGGTGAAAACTCGTTGAGCATCGGGGCCGTCCAGCGAGCCGAATGAATCAGCAATCCACGCACAGATTCCGGCGACAGGTCGGGATACCGTGACCAAATGATCGCGGCATACCGCGCGGCCAGAGCAGTCGCGGCGCTCGTGTCCCCAGTGGCGGTGAGCAATGCACCGGTAGAACTTGTGCGAGTCGTCAGCAACATCAAGTCATCGACATAGTCCGCATCACCTGTCGTCGGATCAATCGCCAGATTGCCACCCTCCATGACGATGTCAGGCTTGAGCGGCCAGGACCGATCATCCCAGACCACCGACGTTCGGCTCGCCGGGCTGATTTGGCCCGCGTTGGCGACCGGCTTCCAATCGCGGTATTCGTCGGAGTGGATCGTGGTTTTCTCGGTGTAAGCACCAACGGAAATCGCATTCCAAGATTGAGCCGGATCTTCAACACCTTGAGTGTGATTGTGATCGGGATAATCGCGGCGGCCATCGGCAGGCGTGTTGCCAGCGGAAACGATCAGCAACCGTGAAGGACGGCCTTCATCTTCCGCACCGGAGGAAATCTGATCCAAGGCCGCCGACCATGACGAGGGAAATCCTTCATCGCGACTGTCCGCTGTGATCGTCAATGCGAAGGCACGCTGCTGGCGTTCTGGAGCGACAATTTCGATACGGGAGACGGACTGTGCCGTCACGTCACCATACAAATCGGGGTCATGCTGTCCGTGGTCTGGCAGTATCTTGACCGATTCGAGCCGGTGTCGCAGCGAAATCGACTCGGTGCTATTCAGCAAGTCGGTCAGACAGCCATACAGCGCCAAACCGGCCATGCCCGTTCCATGCTGCTGCGGATCGCCGTCACTGGCGAGCCAAGTTGGATCAACCGTAAGCAGGTGCTCTTCGGCGAGAGCCAGTGCAAGCAACGGGTGGCCGCGATTGACGCCAGTGTCGAGATGGCACACCGCCGGAGCATCAACGGGTGGCGCTGTGATGCGTGAGAGCGCGTCTTGAATGAAGTCCGCCTGATCTCGTGGAGGCAAGTCGAGGAATTCGCCCGCTAAAATTTTGGCGAGTCGCAGTTCCGCCAAGATGTCAAACAGATTTTCGATGGCGAGCAGTTGCGTGACGGTGCCACGAGCGAGAACAACTCGGCGATCGGGAAATCGCAACTCTCGATTGGAAACCAACACGCCGGCTGCTTGAGCACGTCGCCGAAAGATGTCAACGACATCGTCTGGTTTGGTCATCTCGCCCAACCAGACTTCCCACCAGAAGGATTGATCCTTCTCCGTTGGAAACTCACCGGCATCCTGCCAGAACGATTCCAGCGCCGCCAATCGAATCTGGCTGATGCTGGCAACCAAGTCGTTGTTCTTCGGCTTCCCTTTCTTCGAGTCCTTCGCCGGATCGGCGTAGGCTTCAAACTTGCGAACGAAGAGGCCGACTTTGCCGTTGGGGATAAAAACGGTGGCGTGCATGACTCCGCTGGAATCTACACGCGAATTCCGCAATTCGATTCCGTGACCATCGGATTCCAAACTCTTCAATTGGAGCTTGAACTTCGGGTCGCTCTGAAAATCGAGGACGACTCCCTTTGGTTTTTCGACAGCGGGTTGCGTTATCGCCTGCGTTTTCGCTTGCTGCTCCGCCGACTGAATCTGGGTCACAAGCGACTGGCTATGTGGCACACGATCCCGAGGCGGCGCATCGAATGTCGTGACGACCTTGCGAGGGTAAGTGTATCCCGCGACGGTCCCCGTCTCGCGTGGAAAAAGATGAGGCAGTTGATCCATGAATCATGTACTCGCATCCGTGCCGCCAATGACCGCGCTTGGTCGGTCGATTCTCCGGCGTTCGTGAAGTGTGCCCACCAACATCGCCGTTGTCACCTTGCCCCGCTCATGCAAGATGCAGTCTTTGGCTGCGTCGTCGCAGGCACGGGCGATTTCGGCATGGCTCAGGCCAGCCGCCGCTTCGCTGATCTTCTGCCAAGCGGGACGAGCACCCAAGAAAACTCGCAACCGATTGCGAATGAGAGCGGCAGATTGCTCGGAGTCAGGACGACCGTATCGAATCACGTCGTCAAATCGTCGAAAGAGAGCGTCATCGAGCATCGCTTCATAATTGGTCGCGGCTATGACAACACTGTCAGAGTCATCCTGTTCGAGGAATTGCAGAAATGAATTTAGGACTCGGCGAATCTCACCGACGTCATTCTTCGCTCCGCGATCGGTGCCAATCGCATCGAACTCGTCAAAGAAATAAACGCCTTGAGTCTCTGTCATCGCGTCGAAGATGAGTCGCAGTTTGGCGGCGGTTTCGCCCATGAACTTCGTGATCAAACCGTGAAGCTGAACCGAGAACAGCGGAAATTTGAGTTCGCCCGCAAGCGCAGATGCCGTCATCGTCTTACCGCAACCCGGCGGTCCCACCAATAGCAGTTTTCGGCGTGCCGAAAACCCATGTTCGCGCAAGCGAGATTGACTGCGGTATTCGTGAAGGACTCGGTGCAAAGCCCCTCCCGTCTCACGGCTCAAGACCATTTCCGACAAATGCGTCTGCGGATAGCTGACAGCCAAGAGGGACGCCAACTCACCTGTCGGACGAGCAATCGGCACGGAACCGCCAATTTTCCCGACGGCTTGCTTCCGTTTAATGTCATCGACCAAATCACGAAGTTGCTGAGCAAGCTGGCCCTTGCCACCACGCGCAGCATCGGCGGCGATCTGAAGGGCAACAGAAGCAAAATGCTCACCATTTCCTTCGCCGTAGCTTTTCAGCAGGGCTTTGACTTGTTCTGCAGTCGCCATCTCTACCTTTTCTTCGGAGGACCATCTCAAATGGAGTACGAGGTGCTTTGATCCTACCGCATTTTTCCGTCCCAGTCAGTCGCAATCAGAAAGCGCGTTTTCACGGTGGGGTTCAACATTCCTGCCGATGGAGGAGAAGGTGGTGGTCACTCTGGCGTTGCCGATTTCCCGGCTGGGCCTGCGGTTAATCCCATCGAAGAAAATGCCCCGCATTTGAAACACGTTTGATTTGGAAATGGCCTCGTTCGTGAAATTGCATTTGGGCGTTGCCCTGCGGCTTGGATTCGTCCAAGGGCGTGCGGGGCGTGAACTCGTTCGTGAAATTGCATTTGGGCGTTGCCCTGCGGGCCGGGCTGCTCCGGGCTCCGCTTCCGCTCGGTCCGGCCGAGGCCGGACTGCTGCGCACCCTGCGAATCCCTAACGCGGGGAAATCAAACACTGTCCGCTCGCTGGCAGTCTCTCATCGTACCACGGCGTCAAGGTCCGCTCCCGCCTGCGGCGCTCGCTGCTGCTTGGCCTGCGGCCAAGGCTCCACCTTGAGTTGCCGTGGGCCGCTTGAGACTGGCCACCGGCAGGTCAACTGATAGATGAACGACGCAGATGCCGGCTGCGATCATGCACAGGGAGCACAACAATGAAACGAGAAGAAGCAATGAAACTGGTTGACGAAGGAATCGCCGCACTGAACGAAGCACTGAAAAGTGGGCACAGTGAAACGCTGAAACGGTTTTTGGACACCGTGGCGAGGTTTCACCACTACAGCCTGAATAACGCGATCCTGATTTCAGCGCAACGGCCGGAGGCAACGCGAGTGGCGGGATTCCACGCCTGGAGAAAGTTCGGTCGGTGTGTCCAGAAAGGGGAACATGGCATTGCCATCTTTGCACCGATGTCGCGCCGCAAAGACCGCGACGAACGCGAGGCGACGACGAGTGAAGGCCAGGAATTGGTGTGCGGGTTTCGAATCGCCTATGTCTTCGATGTTTCTCAGACGGAAGGAGATCCACTTCCTCAATTCGCAGAAGTGAGCGGTGACGCTTCGGGCTGGCTGCCTCATCTTGAAGACGCGGTTCGTGATGCTGGAGTCACTCTGGAATACGGTCACATCGGCTTTCCGATGGGGGCAAAAGGGGTTTCCACACCGGGTGCCATCAAGGTCTCACCGAGTTTGTCAGACTCCGAAAAGTTTTCCGTGTTGGTTCATGAGTTCGCCCACGAACTTCTTCACCAACGGATCGACCGCGAGAAGAACGCAACTCGAAAAGTCCAGGAGACGGAGGCCGAAGCCGTGGCCTACACGGTTTGCCGAGCCTTTGGGATCGACTCGACCACACACAGTTCCGACTACATTCAACTCTGTCGAGGAACCGAGGACACCTTGCGGGAATCGCTGGGAAGCGTGCAACGGACGGCGACTCAGATCATCGCAGCGGTGCGCGATCGGTCGGAGAACACAGCGGATTCGACGGGTTCCATTCTGGCTGCATGACGGATCACCAACGTGGCACGACGCTCCGCGTCGTGAATTGCGACGCGGAGCGTCGCACCACAATTTGCGACCTCAATGCCAGCGGCGAGAGATCCAAATACTGCGAATCACCGCAGACACATAGATGCAGAGTATCCAGACTGTCGGCCACGGATGTTTGACGGCCAACAGCAGCGACACCAGATAGAAGAAGACAAATTGCGCTGCCATCAGGCCGCTGCGGCTGATGCCGATTGCTCTGAGCACTCGGCGAAGGGGAGTGTAATTCGTCTCCGCAAGCAAAGAGCGGAGACGGGAACGGGGTCATAGCCCATTTGGTCTCGGGCGCGATTGACGGCGCGATGAATGTTCAAGAGTTGCCTGCGGATTGGTGCGTAACGAGCATAAGGGATGCGGCGAAAGTCATCGGCTAGATGAGCAACGGAACGATGGCAGGCTCGCGTCATGAAATAGGCTTTCAATTCCTTGTAGGTCGATGGCTCAATGCGGACGCAGGCGTGCCACTTTGGTTCGCTTCCTCCCTTGGGTGTGGCACCGCCACGGCGGTAGCTGAGGGAGTACCCCTCGAAACGAATAGGGTGACGGCGACAGTCTCGGATTTGCTCACGCTCCCGCTGCTTGAATGCGTGGTGGCCATCGCTGACCAGGAGCAGGAACCAATTCGCGTATCGAATGTATTGCATATTCGCCAACCCGCGTTGCTTGCGGTAGGCGCGCTGTCGTTCGGTGATCGCGATCTCGTACTTGGCCAGCAGTTTTTGGTCGATCGAATTGGGAGGTTTCATGGCGGGAATACGGCCAGTGACGTACCACCAGTAACCGTGGCGGAGATAGCTGACGGCCACTTGTTGGACCAGCCCTTCCGGCGTTGTGGCAATGTAGCGATAGCTCATGACATCCATCCTTTGCTCAACGGCATTCAACACACCACATGTCAAACGAGAATGCAAGCCTTTTGTTCGGCATGGGACTGGCCAAGGTGAGGCACAAGCACGAGTGCCAACGTGACTCATTCCACAAGGCCATGCAAAAGATGTGGGATTGTTTTGGCCAATCCCACAAAGCCATTCCTTGATGCAGATCCAAGCCGTGTGCTGAGAATTGGGTGCAGGCCCAGTCGTCGCGACAGACAAACGCCGCCAACGATGCCCTTTCACCCAATTCATCAGCCGCAGGTATTGCAACACGCGCGTGTTTGCACTGCTTTCGTCAGTGCGCACGCTCAATTCATAATACCCACACACGCAAAACCTCAGTCGAACTGTCCGAGCAATCTGCGCAGATCCCCGGTGTTCGTCGTCAGTCTGCCGCCGACGGAGGCCATTCTCCCGAATGGCCACCATCCGCCGCATGCTGCCTGCCAAGGACACAGCCACACCGATTCGGTGTGACGTTTGCAATTCTCCCAACGGGGTGGCGATCTTTGTCGCACGAAGCCCCTCAGCCCTTTCGTTTTCGCTTCGCCGAGGCATCACCCCCAACGTCTTCGCGAACGGGACGCGACTGCCTTGCCGCGCACAGAAGGTCCGCCCTGGAAAGGCGGCGTCTGTGACCGAGCCTTCGCCCGATTCACCGCGCGTGTTTCCACACGCTTCCTACTGAGGCCACTCTCCCTCGCTACGGCACATCGTGCAGGCTGGACACAGCCAGTTCCTTTGCACGCTACTTGGTGACCAACCAAGCCGCCGGAGTGCCAACTCCGGATGCCGCAGTGATTCCTGCGTTAGCGTCGATCTTTGAAACCGAGGTCACGTTGCTAGGACGTGTTACCGCCCGATCCGCACGGGTATGTATCG
>JANMIF010000593.1:0-2826 GCA_031375695.1 Planctomyces sp. | reverse complement strand
CAGGCGCAACCGCCAACTGTTGATTGTCCGGAGGTCAACCTGCTGCAAATCGCCGTCGAGTTTCCCGGTCGGGAAGAGTTCCTCTCCGTTCTCAGTGTCTCCGGGAGCCAATGGAATCTGAGATAACTCAGCCGCTCGCTGGATCCCCGCGAGGCTGCTACCGACCTGAACCGGCAGTAATGAATCGGTTGACTCCAGCAGGCCGCCCTTACGGCGGAGCGCCTCGTACGATTCAAGCAATGGCCGGGCCGCAGCAGGCAGTTCGGACGCCAGCTTCCGCTCGTCGGCCATCAGGTGGCCGTAGAAACCCGGCGGACGTCGGACCGTTTGGCAGGCATTGTTCAGGATGAAGTCGAGCCGCGGCAGTGTCTCACAAAGATGATCCGCAAAGGCTTCCACGCTCGGCGTGTGTCGGAGATCGACGCCGTGAATCTGTAGTCGTGTCGTCCAGTCGGAACTGTCGCTTTCGGCCGTGAAGCGTGTGGCGGCATCTCGCGGAAATCGAGTTGTCACGATGACATGGCAACCCGCTCGCAAAAGTTTCAAAGCGGCCTGAAACCCGATTTTGACTCGACCACCCGTAAGCAACGCAAAGCGACCAGACAGATCGAACGTCCGCTGCCGACGCTCCCAGTTCAGCTCAGCACAGTTCGGACAAAGGGCGTCGTAGAAAAAATGGAGGCGATCGAAATCCTGTTTGCAGATGTAACAGCACCGAGCAACGCTCAGGCGATCAATGAAGTGTTCGTCTTTCGGATCGACTGCCGATGGCGGCGGTTTTGTTTCGAAGGGAGCCGGCGGACTCGGTTGTTTTAACTGCCGCGCTGCCAGTGGATTTCGGATTCCGGTGCGAGCCAGGAGCTGTTCGTCTTCCGCCTTCTTTCGAGAAATCGCGGCCTGCTGACGCTGTTTGAACGCCCGCATCAATCGTTTTCGAGACGTGCGATCCGGGCTGGCGATGCGTTCGGCCGCCTGCGCCAGCCGACAACGGTCGTCCTCCGAAAGCCGAGTGAGTAAACCACGGTCCGCAGCAATCTGCTCGACAATCTCGACAGCGCTCGCGAGAGCCTCGTCCGATGGAGCGAGTCGTTCGATGGAATCAGCAGAATCATCCACAATAGGTATCCGAGTTCCTGGAAATGCGTCAGGATAGCAGACGATTCGACTTCGTCGATCAACGACAAACATGAGATGTCCCACATTCACGTCATTAACGAAGGAATGCCGCGATGTTTTGCACCAGTAGTCGAAGGACGCACGGAAGTCTGTCAGTCTTGGCCGGTCTCGCCGCATTGTCGCTGGGAGCGTCCACTGTCCAAGCCGAACAATTCGTTCTGTTCGATGCCACCTTCACGTTTACCAAGAAGGACGCGGATAACTCCAAGCCAAGTCCCTCGCACTATTACGTCCGCGACAAGCTGATGAATGAGGAGCGTCCCAAAGACTGGACGAACCCCGTCGACTACCGCAACGGAACGGCACACGTTCGCCTGGAAGTGCTGGAGAAGCCGCCGGGCAGCGAAGCCACCACATGGTCGGTGTGCTACATCCCCAACAAGGGCCAGAAGAATGGTTATGGCTGCTTCAACACGCCGGTCTACAAGGAAGCCGGCGTCTACGAGCAGGACATTCCCATGACGAAATTCTGGCAAAACGATTCGATCGTTTGGGACCAGGGGATCAAGGAAATGCATCTGGTGATCAAGGACAACAGCGGTGGTAGCGGCCATGCTCACAAGCGACAGGATCACGAAAAGTTCTTTCCCACCAAGGTCCGCATGACCGTGATCCAGGTCTCGGTGGATTCGAAATACGACCCCAAGCTGGTACCCAACCTTCCGCAGATCAAGACCGGAGCGATCCGACATGAAGTCATGAATTGAAATCGCTCTGCCTGTTACTCAGGACCATCATGCCACAAAGTGAAACAAAATCCCCTGGCGATCCCGTACCGCCGACGCCCCTGATGAGTCGTGAAGAATTCGAGCGACGATTTAGAGCCGTTCAGCGTGAAGAGAGCCGTTACACGCTTGCCATGATTTTGATTTTCAGTCCGGCGCAGCTCGCACTAGCTTACTTCGCAATTTATCAAGGAGAGCAGATGCCGACGTGGTTAGGGATCGCGATCTTACTCATGATGGCCGCGACCATCGTTGTCCCCATCCGGCTCGCGCTGACATATTTTGAACGCCGTCCACCGCGTTTCGGTTTCATCTGCCCAAACTGCAACAAGCCACTTCGCGGCTTCCTGGGATTTCGAGACTTCAAGTACGCGCAATGTCCGAATTGCCGCACGTGGCTGGCCGTGGAATAAATCGATTGCTCTGCTTCAAGGGGTGTTGCTGCTCTCCATCATGGTGGATGCTGCCTCACACGCCCCGTTCATATTCGTTCGCCGGGCAATTGGCTGGCATACGCAGGCGGCGAATTGAGCTTCGTCCAGCGGGGATATCTTTGTCCGCGCGCCCTACTTGGGTTCTACTTCAATCGTTCGAGTTTGCCCTTTCGTTTCACGATGTTCTTGTAGTCCCACTGGATCTCGATCGACTTATTGAGCCACCGCTTGAGATCTTTGGCAGCGATCTGATCGTCGGAGGTGTACCGTGCTTCGGCGGCCTGGAAACTCCCTTCGGGCTTCAGACCAGGCTCGTCGAAGGATTGGCCGCTCCAGAACAAGAGGCGGATGCAATCTTTGAGCTTGTGGTAGCCGACAATCGGATTTCCCTCCAAGAACCACACGGGGTGCCGGTGCCAGATCTTGTTCTCGGCGTCCGGCAGGTGTTGATCGATGGCCTTGGCGAGGGCGTCGCAGATCCGCTTGTCGCC
>JANMIF010000371.1:0-11702 GCA_031375695.1 Planctomyces sp. | reverse complement strand
GGGATTGGGGTTAGAGAAGAAAGAGCTGAGGGCCTGAGAATTGGAATTGGAGTCAATTGCGTTCTGTTTCAACTAACCTCTAACCCCCAATCTCTACTTTCGTTTCCAGAATTCAAACCACTTTCGTTCGCTGTCGTTGGCGGCGACTTCCTTGCGGTCGTCGGCGGCAGTAGCACTGCCGGTAGTGTCGGATTGAGTCAAGTTGTTGTCGGTTGACTCTGGCTCTGTGTCGTCGGAGTTGGACTTTTCCGGTTCTGTGCCCCAAGTTTGTTTTTCGGCTCCGCCAGCCGCGTCTTTCAGATTTGGGACGAAGTTCGGGACAAGATTGGCGTTGCCGACTCGCACCTTCTTGGCTTTGTCGCTGTCGGTGGATTGAGCGTCCGTCTTGCGAACATATTCACGGCCACCTTGCGGCAGCGCGTCGATTTCGATCCGCGACGTGAGGTTGTCTTGCTTGGCAGCTTGCAGCAGCAGTTGGGCCACGTCGGGATAGCTACCGCCAAGCTCGACGATGGTCCGAATGACATCGGCCACACGCGGCGAAACTTCTTTTCGTTGATCCGGCTTACCCGCCTGATATCGCGACACCACGACGTGGTCTTTTCCCGGATGAGCCGTGACCAAAATGTGATTGCCCGCGCGAGCCGCCATCGGGGCGAGAAACTTTTGATCCGGTCCAAACAACACAATCTCCGAGCGGAGATGGTGAGTCAGATGCACGATCGGATCCCCTTCCGTCGCGATCGCATGGAGCGCGAACAGTTCTCGACCCGACTGCGGCTCTTTCAACATTTCTTCATTGAGGAACTGGTCGCGTTTGTCGAGCGTCCACAACGAACGGAAGGCTCCGTACCGCATTTCCGTGCTGTCCACGAGCTTGCCGGATGCGTCGGGACGAGCACTCATCAGATCGCGCAACAGCAGATGTGTTTCGCCGTCTTCAATGGTGGCCAGCGCAGCCAGGGCATACACACGAAAGGCTCGTTCGTTGAGCGCCGCTTCGCCGAGCACTTTGATCGCGTCGGTTTGTCCCAGGTACGCCAATGCCATTGCCGCGTTGAACCGAACTTCCAAGTCCGGGTGTTTCAGCCCAGTCTTCAGCGTTGGAATGGCGTCATTGCCGATCGCCTCCAATTGCAATGCGGCTTGTTCGGCCGTGTCTGGGTTGAGCAATTGCGATTTGAGTTTTTCCATGCGGACATGCCGCGCAACCGACGTTTCGCGAAAGGCGATATTCTTTACGACTTGCAAATAACGAGGGTAATTGTCTTTGTACCGCTTCACAACTTTCAGCTCGATCGTCTGATCGGTGAGCGCCTTGGCGAGCGGTTCGCGCTGGCCGCTTTGGTTGTAAGCGAAGAACCGGTCACCAATTCGTTGAGCGATTCGCCGCGTCTGCCGCACGCTTTTGAATTCGCTGCGAAGTTGCAGCCGCAGATCGCGATCTTTCTTGGCCACCGCGCCGCCGAGGATTTTACCACGCAGCTTAACGCCGGTGGCGTCGCCTTTGGTCTCGCCCGTCGTGACCATGATCGGACCTTCCGCCCGCGCCAGGATGTGACCTTTCATCACTCCCTGACCGGCGACTACTTTTTGTTCGGACATTTCCGTTTCCAACAGCCAGCCACCATTCAGATTGGTCGTCGTGTCCCCTTCGGGAACTCGGACATCCACATCAAATGGTTCTCCCTTGCGGGCCAGCGGCGGCAGTAAGGCTCGAACGATCACTAGCGCGGTGCTCGGCGAACGCAGAATCGACTCTGGATCGCGAATGTCTCGTTTCCGCATGTCATTGAGCAGTGCTTCGCGATAGACCGACGGCGGCGGATCGCCACCGGTCCCATCCAAGCCGACCACAATCCCGACCCCTTCCATCACGACGCGATTCAATCCGTTGATCGAAGTGTAATCTCCCACCAACGGCGTCTCGACCTTGGTCTCTTCCTCGTTCGACTTCTCGTCGTCGTCGCGCAGAGAATCCTCTTTCGCCACATCCTCGTCTTGTTTTTCCGGCGATTGAAAGCGGAGCAAATGGAACTTGCTGCACCCCGCGCCGGCGCCGAGCATCAAGACAAACAAAGTGAAAAAACAGAGACGAAACGCCTTCATGACGTCGCTCCAAATGAGTTTCAGCCAGCGACGAGCAAGCTCGTGTACCGACAAGGGTGAGGGGAAACGGGCAGGATGAAAGAGGTGACAAGCTCGGCAGAATGCCGAACGGCAGGAATCGACCGAGACAGTAGGTCGCGCTCCGCAAACCGGTCAAGGCGAGATTTCCACGTCACTTCGGCAGGTCGCAAAACACGACTTGCCCTTCCGTGTCGGCCAGCGCGGCGCGCGTCCCGGTCGAAGACAAGGCGACAGCCGTCAAACAGTTGCTGCTCGTGCGAACTCGGCAGATTTCCTGGCCGGTCGTGAGGTCCAGCCACACGGCGTCCTGAGGTAACTCTGAGCGCGGTCCGATCGATGGTTCTGCGATCGTCAACGCGCGGCGACCATCCGGTGAAACCGCCAGCGCTCTCAAACCCGGAGCATACGGGCCGAACCGGAAACCCTCGTTTGGATTTGGCCAATCCCAAACGCGTACGAAATCAAACGCGGTTTTCGACTCCGTGGGCATGATCGCTTGATTCGGCGGATCGGCATTCGGACGCACCAACGATTCGGTCGCGCGAGTCACCAGCCGACGGCCGTCATTTGACACGGCCAGCGCTGTGATCATGCCGAAGCGATACGGCAGCCGAGCCAATTCACGGCCCGATGCCAAATCAAACGCGACGACCAACGACGCCTCTGCGTCGTCTACGGCCACGAACGTTTGCGGACCGGAGGCCGTTTGACACACCGCCAGCGCCCGGATCGGGGCCAAGCCGAATATCGACTTCACGGCGGACGTGCGTGCTACGATCCCTTGCACGGCCACACGAGTCAGTCCATTTCGGCCAGCGACCAACACCGAATGATTGCGATCGGTCGTCGCCAACAGAGCCATATCGAAGTGCATCGCAAACGGTTCGCTGAAGTCGGTTGGTCCGAGTGTCCCGCGGCTTGAATCCCACACCGACAACGTTCCAGTGTCCTCGCGAGCCGATGCCAACACGACCGCGCGGCGTGAGTCTCCTAAAAACACGAGCTGCCTCGGCCGTACCGGCAGCCGCTCCGATTGATTGACCAATTGCCCGGTGTGAGCGTTCCATAATCGCAGCGACGTATCGCCTGCCGCTTTCAAGGACGAACTGGCTCCGCCGCCGGACAACAGCCAGTTGCCGTCGGGGGAAAAAGCCAACGCAGAGACCGCGTCATGATGAACCTGTAACGTGGTCGCCCCCGCTGGCTGTTGGAATCGGGAGGTCGCGATTGCCAACAACACGACTAACATTCCGGCAATCACCAGCGCCGCAGCGCGGCGTTTGAGTGGCGTTGTGACTTTCGTCGCCATCGGGGTAGCGGCCGGTGCAGCGCGGCTGACCGTGCTGGAATCCGCAGGTCGTGTGGCCTCGGCAGTTTGATCGGCAAGTCGCTGCGCGTTCGAGTCCATCCGGCGAATGCGAGATGATCGTGCCGCTCGGACATTCGTCATCGGTCGTGAGGCATCGGGCGATCTGGCGAAGACTGAATCTAGCGCGACATCCAAGTCGATCAACAATTCCTCAACCGACGGATATCGCTCGTCGGGGCGTTTTCGCAGTAGCCGCATGACGACCGCTTCCAGTTGCGGATCGACGTCAGGAATCAAATCGCGCAGCGGGCGAGGCTCTGTGCAGACGTGATGAATCAGGTGGCTCGACGGAGTATCCGCATCAAATGGCATCGTGCCCGACAGCAACTGATACAGCAGCACGCCCACCGAATACAAATCGGAACGCGGATCGACCGGCTCGCCCTGAGCCTGCTCCGGCGACATGTACTCGGCCGTTCCCATCACGAGATGGTGCTCGGATTGATCGTGCGGCTTGCTGATCGATCGAGCCAAACCGAAGTCGGTCAACGTCGCCAAGCCATTCTCGCGGTCGATCAGAATGTTCCCCGGCTTGATATCGCGATGCACCAATCCCAGACGATGCGCGGCCGCCAGTCCCAACAACACCTGTTGCAGTATTACCAGCACTTCGGACGCGGAGATTGACGGCTCCCGATGCAACCGGTCGGCGAGCGATTCGCCATTGATGAGCCGCATCGCGTAAAAATGACTCCCCGCATCCTCGCCGATGAAATAAATCGGCACGACATTCGGATGCGTTAACCGCGCGGCGGCGGCCGCCTCGGCCTGAAATCGTTGCACGAACGTCTGGTCGCTGGCCAGTCGCTGTGACAACACTTTGACCGCGACCACTCGATCCAATGACCGGTCGTAAGCTCGATACACGGTCCCCATGCCACCGTGACCAATCTCTTCCTGAATCTCAAAATGCCCCAGCCGCTCAAACGGCGGCCGACGCAAATGTGTCCGCGTCTCCGCTCGCAAATCGGATTGCGTGTCCGCCGTAGCCACGTTCGCCAGAACCTGGGCTTCGGGTGACTCGTCCCACGCTCTGGCGAACGTGGCTACTGCCGGAGCCGCGCCGAGTGCCTCGTTCAACAGCGAGACCAACTGACTCGCCGATTCCACGCACAGCAATTCGTCATAGCCAATGCAGCCGTCAATGATTCGCCTCGCTCCGGCCGGTACGCGAAACAGAACCCCTGGACTGCTTAGATACGCTTGGATCGAACGGCCCGTGATCAGCCGACAGAGCAACGTACCAAACTGATACAAATCAATCCGCTCCGGACCGCTCAAAATCCCCTGACTCGCCAGCACGCGCCGCGCGGAGTCGATATCTGCCGGCACTTCACAGGGATGCGACCGCCGCAACTCCGGCGGACAACGTTCCGGATCAGCCAGCAACCCGCCAAACGACAACGATTCCAAATTAACATCCGCCGATAACCCAACTCGCGGAATCTCCCAATCGACCGCGACCGTCTGCATCGAAATATCCCGACGAACCCGCCCGCTTCGATGCAGCGTCTCCAACTCGCTCGCCAAACCAAGCATCCCGCGCAGCACGACCTCAGCCGCAACCTGTCCCTCGGACCGGCTGTGCTGAGCGTGATTCAAGTTGTCGGTCACGAGTTGTTTCATGATTTGGAGCGCGGCGATTCATCACCGCTTTCCTTGTCTTCCAGACGTTCGTTCAGCCAACGATTCACTCATGTGAGCGTTCTGCCAGATACTCCCGCACGTTTTTCAAGATCGCGGTCATCGATTCGACCTCGCGTTCGCGGAGCGGTTCGGTGTCGAAGTCGGCATACGAATGTCGCAGGGCCTCTTCAAGTCCGCCGTTCCGTTCCAGAAAATCCCCTAACCGATGCCATTCGTGCAGGAACTCCTCGGCCGCCGCGTCCTTTCCGGAATAACGGACCACATGCCATCTCACGAGTTCTCGCAACCGATGCTCCAAGCGACTGCGAGCGTGGCGGAAGTAGTTGTCCACATCGTCGATCTTCAAACTTAATGCTTCGGAGATTTCTTTGACTGGCAGTCCTTCGCAGACTCGGCCGAACAGCACTCGGAAATAATTCCCACGCCCTTCGCGGTGATAATCGTCGAGCAACGATTCAACCGCCGACTGCATCAGCTCCTCAGCCCACGCCTGATAAAACGCATCGGCTTCGTCGCCGGGAATCGACTCGTCGCACAACTCGTCGATCCGCCCCGCTGCCGCCAGTTCGTTGACGTACTCACGCAGATGATGTCCTTCGCGAATTTGCCGTCGCGTGTGATTCGACAACGCGCGCCGAACAATGCCGCACAACAATGTTCTCAGTCTTGCTCGCCGGTCGCCGACCCAGCGTTCGAGCAACCGATTTCGAATCAACACTTCCAACGTGACCGCCGCGATGTCTTCGGCATCGGCCAAGGTCAGTCGTCCCCAGCGAGCTGCAAACCGGCACAGCGGTCGCCAATAATCCGCCAGAAACAACGCCCAGTCCTCTTCCGCCGCGTGCGTCGCCAAACGCTGAATCAACGTGTACCGCGTCGTGGGAAAATTCATGGCAGGTCCAGCCAGCCGTCCGACAATCGAAAGCCTGCATCCATCTCCGAGACTCGCCGATCGTCAACCGGCAATTCCACTTGCCGAACCGACGCCGGGCCTGCGGGCAATCCAGGATCCTCCACGAAAATTGTGACCGCCCCGGCCACCGTCTGACCGCTAGCACGAGTCACTCGGAATCGCGCTGTATCGACTCCGCTGAAGCCGGGATCCGCCGAGTACCGAAACGCTCCGGGAATCGCTGTAGACGCAACCTGCCCGTGTTGCGGCGGCACATCGAATTCAATTCGAACCACCGGGTCCGCCGCGCGACTCGCCGGGCCGAAGTCTTTCAGATCAAAATGTTGATCGTTCGCAACGACCAGCGAGTAGACCGCCAATTCCTCGACCAGTCCATCATGCAATGCCCAACGCGGACGTTTCGGATCGAATACCACTTGAGTCGAATTCAAAATCGGTTGCGCGGTCGGCGCGACGGGCGATGAGCTTCCGCCCGAACCCGTCAGCAATGCGAGCAATGCGCGAGCTGCCGTATCAAGCGAAGCCAATAGCGTTTCGATCACCGCGACGACCGGTGCAGCCGCCGCCTGAAGACCTTCAACCGGTGTCATCGCACTTGCCACGACATCGAACGATCCTGCCGCGTCCGTTGAATTCAGGGACACGAACGAAACCGTTTGCTCGATCGAAATCGAATCGGGTTCCACCGGAACACTCGCGATTGATGCCGTTGCCGGTTTCGTGGAAGTCTTCGTGAAGTTGGCGGCTGGTTGAGAAACATCATCGGATCGAAGTAAGACCAGTTCGAGGCCGATGCCGGTCAGTTCGACATTGTTGAATTCCTTGTGCTGACGCTGCGTGACGCCGGGCAACGAACTCGCTTCCGATCGAACGTCTTTGCCGACATTCGTTGTCGGCGTGGCCAACTCCGCGACAGCAACCGAAGCATTCACCGAACCCGATCCGCCAGACTTCGATGATTCGACCGGCTTCGCAATCACGGGAATGAGCTGATCGGTCGGATCATCGGTTGGCTGCCCGATGTTGGAGACGCTCGATCCTTGAAACGCCGGAGCGTTGTTTCGCGACACGAAATCCTGTGGCAGCGAGGCCGCGATCAGCGAGTCGTTCGTCGAGCGAATCGTGATTTGCACGAACGGCGTATCGAACGCATCCGCAACTCCGATACTTCCATCATCGTCGGAAGTATTTCCGGCACTCCATTCCACTACCAGCAGAACCTGAGATTTGATCGAGATCGATTCGTCTGTGTTAACGGACAGACGAACGAACTCGTGCCAATTCGATTCCGCATCCAATTGAACGACAACGTCACCGGACTCCGCATCGCCGCTCTTGGCGGCGATCCATGTCACCGCATCGCTGGGCAGCAGCCATACCACTGAGTCGTTTGTTCGCAGCAGTTCGGCCCACGATTCATTACCGTCTTCAGCTATTCCCGACAGCAAAGTGCGATCTTCCAGCATCTCCGCGATCAATGCCGACACGTTCCCTGCAACAGCCGGCACACCGAGTGCCCGCCGCGTCCGAGTGATCTTGCTTCCCCGACGTCGGTGCCACATGAATTCATCTCGCATCTGAAAGCCGAGGTCATCGGCGCACGATGCCACCAAACAGAACGAAGGACGGGATTTTTACAGACTTCGGACTCCCTGCCAATCGGGATTAGGCGAATGAAATGCAAACGAACCCGAAGCGTCAGTGCGTCAGCGAGAGCGGGCGTTCCACATGACACTCGATTTCGCACGCCTACGGGCGTCCGTCCTCGCTAACGCTTCGGGTTCTTATTCGCTCACCTAACTTGATGTCCGCTCGCGACCACATCCGTAGAGATGTTGAGTACGTTTCCGACATGATTCGTTCAGACACTTTGTAATGAAGCGCCCCGCTTCGGCTGTGCGACCGCCACAACCGGCAAAATCCGCTTGCCGGCCAGCTAGACCAACCCGATTGTTTTCCGTTATCACATCAAAATCGCTACGGATGCTTGGCCTCTGCGGCATCAATCTTGTACACACTTCGCCGCCGTGCGAATTTCCTCGTTTCGAGAATTACTCGATTCAAGTCCCGTCCAACTCTCCCTTCGGAATTCGGAGCCATCGTAATGAAGTTCTCTTTTTGGTTGACTGGTATGTCGTCTCGCCGCCAAGTCCAGCGGCCAGTTCGTACCGCTGAGGTTTTCGAACCGCGAGCGCTGATGGATGGCACGATGCCGGGGCTGTTTATTGAGGCGACAGAGACCGGGTCATCTGAAGAGCTTCCAGGCGAGATCGTGACGACGATGGAGGACGGCGACTTCAATCCCGAGATTATGTACTTCTCTCTCGGTGGATCCGCTTCCGCTTCGCCAATCAGTCAATTCGGATCGCGAGAAGAATTGGGGGAACATCTGCTGGAACGAGCGTTGGCTCGATACGACGGACTCTTTGGCCAACCGGCTTGGTGGTATCGCGGGCCAATCTATTTCCGTGGCGGTGCGTTCGCTTCGGAAGTCTCCGCTCCGGCGTTTCTGGATCATTCGGAAACCAACGTCCAAGTCAATGGAATCGACGAAGGGGACGTTATCGAGAACGACGGACGGAATCTGTATGTGCTCAACAATGATCAACTGGTGATTCTGCAAGCCTTCCCGGCCGGCGAAATGCGGGAACTGTCTCGAATTCAGTTCGACGGTTACGCGATTGCCGAGTATCTCGACGGCAACCGACTGACGGTCATCTCACAGGAATACGACTACGGTGGCGGCGGAATCTACGGAGACTTTTTTGGCGGTGCGGCCTTGCGATTTGCCGGGCCATCGTCAGTCACTACCGTGGTCAGTGTCTTCGATGTCAGCAACCGTTCGAAGCCAAGCCTTGAAAAACAGATCAAACTCGACGGAACCTATGTCGATTCGCGAGCGTTTAACGGCCAAGTACACGTCATCACCAGCAACGATCTCGCGCTCCCGGCACCGCAGACCGACGGCACAACGACGATTGAGCAACCGATTTACTTCTACGGTCCGCCAGTCGCGATCGATGACGTTGTGTCGGGAGATTCGCTGGCCATTCAGGCAACAGACGACGCGGCAATCATCAATCCGACGGATAGTTTTGAGTTAAAAACTCAACAGATCGAAGTCCCAGTCTATGAATCTCGCGACGCCTACATCGCTCGCGTCCGAGCCAACCTGGATTCGCTCATCGACCAAGCCTTGCCGCACTACGAAGGTATCACCGCAGACGGCTTGGCGGCGACCGGCGTCATCAGCGAAATTACGGCGATCAGTCGAGTCGATGGCTCGGACTCCGATTCACTGTTGTCGGTCGTGACGGTCGACACACGCAGTCCGCAAGCGGGACTCGTCAGTTCAAGTTCTGTGATCACCGACTGGACGAACGGCATTTACGCCAACGGCGAACACTTGTACGTCTTCTCGCCGACCTACAGCGACGGCGGAACGCAGACTCGCATCCTGGAGTTCGCTTGGGCGAATGGTGAGCGGGAAATTCAATTGATCGGTAGCGGCACCGTCGAGGGATCGCTGCACAATCAGTTCTCCGTTGATGAACACGACGGCCGACTGCGAGTTGCCACGACGATTTCGCACTACGACTCGGAAACGAGTGTCTTCTCACAAACCAACAACCTTGCGATTCTGGAAAACATCGACGGCGTGCTGACCGAAGTGGGCGCGGTGAATGACTTTGCAACTGGCGAGCAAATTTACTCCGTCCGCTTCGACGGCGACCGAGCGTTCGTGGTCACGTTCCGACAAGTTGATCCGCTGTTCGTGTTTGACCTGAGTGACCCGACCACTCCGGTCATTCGCGGCGAGTTGCAGGTTCCGGGCTATTCCAGTTACTTGCAAGTTATTGACGAGAATCATCTGCTTGCGGTCGGACGTGACACCGAAACGCAATCGACCAAAGTCTCGCTGTACGACATCAGTGATCCCGCCAATCCGATTGAGGTGGACAGCGATGTCTTGCCGAAATGGACTTGGTCGCTGGCCGAATGGGACGCGAAAGCCATCGGCTGGTTCGCGTCGCACAACACCTTGGCGATCCCGACGTCCGGTTGGGACATCGATGAGTCCGGCAACTACGGCGGCTATCACAATGAGTTGGTAGTGTTCCACATCGACGTCACGGCGTCGGGCGAAGCGGCCATCGAACAGACCGGCAGCGTCGAGGACGACGGCTACATCAACCGCAGTGCGTTCATCGACGATGTGCTGTACACGATTTCCAGCAACTCGGTTATCGCCTCGCTGATCGACAATCCCGAAGAAATCCTTAATCAAGTGGACTTCGAGTTCAATCCGTACTTAGCCACGCTCAAAATCGAGCCGGTGTTCATCGACTCTGACGACGGAGCCAGCGATTGGGAATACATCGACCCGCCCGAATCGCTCGACGAAGCCGAAGGAATGTTGGCTCTCGCCGCCGTGAACGTGCTCGACGGTACTGTCCGCGTGTCATTGCTCGACGCAGCCAACACGGTAAACGGCCTGTTGCAGAACAACACGCTCACCTTGAAGGCTCGCGGACATCGCACGGAAACCGTTTCGCTTGAAACAACCTCGTCGCTGTTGATCGAAGGGACGGCCGACGCTGATCGCCTGAACCTGACCTTCGGCAGATCTCGCCATTCGGTGCTCGACGCGATCACTATTAATGCCGGTGACGGCAACGACCGCGTCCAGGTTCTGTCGGTCGATCGATCGTTTACGAGCTTCTTCACGATCAACGGTGAAGCGGGCAACGATCGCGTCAACGTGGCCGATACAGTTCGTGTCGGTATACAAATAAACGGCGGCGACGGAAACGATTCGTTGGCCGGTGGTGCTGGCAACGACATGCTCGATGGCGGCGCGGACAACGATTCATTGAACGGCGGACGAGGCAACGATTTGATGCTCGGTCGTGACGGCGCGGACCTGCTATTCGGCCGCGACGGCCAGGACACGCTCAGTGGCGGCGACGGCAACGATAGCATCTTTGGTGGCAACGGAAACGACGCCATCGCGGGGGGCGCCGACGACGACAAGCTCTACGGTGAGCGCGGCAATGACACATTGCTGGGTGGTAACGGCAACGACACGCTGTCTGGCGGCCAGGGAGATGACATTGCTCTGGGTGAAGACGGCGACGACTCCGTGGATGGCGGTCAGGGCTCACGAGACACACTCTCTGGAGGTTCCGGCCGCAACACCGTCCTTGGCCGCCGCCGAGAAATCCACGCGACGTTCACTTTCAACGCCGATTGGTTGGACCTGATCTAAGAACCTGTCCAGGCGAGCCTCAGAAGAATCCGAAGTGGCAGCTTGAACGGGGTGCGCTCGAATGGTAGATTCACTATCGAGCTTCGGCTCACCACCTCTGCCATGTTCGACAGGGCTAAGTTGCGGTTGACCCTACAAGCATGACCTTGGGAGCAAACTCCAGTTCCGGCCGCGTGTATATCCGATGGCATCGGCCTCGGCTCACACTAACCGGATGGTCCGCTCCCCCTTGATAGGCTCGGGTCATCATCCACCACAGCCCACCGGCATAACGGCGGAGGTTTTTTCGTGCGCCGACCCTAACCCGAAGCGCCAGCGAGAGCGAGCGCTCCACGAGACCGGAAGTTCCGAGTCACGCGAGGCGCTCGCTCTCG
>JANMIF010000563.1:0-2329 GCA_031375695.1 Planctomyces sp. | reverse complement strand
GCCACTGGGAAAAAAGGGAAATCGGGCCTGTTGCATTCTCAAGCGAAACGCCGCGAATTTCTGTCTGATCCCGAGCATCGCATCCGCTTCGTGTTTCTTCCCAAACACAGCTCGTGGCTGAATCCGATCGAAGTCCTCTTCGGTATCGTGATGAGAAAGGTCATGCGTCGCGGCAATTTCACCTCGGTCGCCGATCTGCAAGACAAGCTGCGCCGGTTCTTGAAACACTTCCACGACACCATGGCTCATTCGTTCGAATTGACCGACACCGGCAAACCAACAACCCCCCACCGCCGTCCACGTTTCTGCCCACCACACCGGCGAAAACTTCGGCCATCAAAAATCACAACAGCCAAACTTGCCCTCTGATGACACAACAATCCCCGCTTGCGGTACTAGGTTGATGGTCACACCAAATCACACCGGCGGGCTCGTAAGGTCGACAAGATCTCCTTGTCCAGAACTCTTATCTTCCCGCAAACCCTCTTAGGCCGCTTCGCTCGAAATCGCCGAATCGACGCGGCGCTCTTGCGAGCGCGTAGCCCGATCAGCACATCACACGGCTGATCGCAGAAAGTCTCGGCAACGGTGACACGATTCCCCAGTTGGCACAGGAGGCGCGCCCAACGAACCGCCGTGATGCGATTCCCTTTGTGAGACCCTTTCGGAGCAGGTGTGACGATGAACAGGTGCGTGTGTCGGCCCCGGCGGAAACGATCATTATTCGACAAACAAGAATTCATTCGCCGCCAGCATCGTGCGACAAAAACTTCGCCAAGCGGCCGCGCGGCGATCTTCGGGGGATGTGGCCAAGTCCGCTGTTTCAGCAATGCGGGCGATGAAATCCAACGATCGAGCGATCTCGGACGAAGTCGGCTCACGCTGCAAGGCAATGTGAAACGCGCGACGAATGCGAGCCGGATCATCGGCTACGTCTTGCAGGCGAACCGCCAATTCTCGCGATTGTTCGGCGACCAGCGAGCTATTGAGTGCGAACAGCGCTTGAGTCGCGATTGTCGTTGAGTCTCGTTGCCCGTTCATCACGCTCGGTTCGGCGAAGTCGAAGATTTGATACAGGTCATAAAGCGAGCTGCGCACGACCGGCAGATACACCGAACGACGATGCGTGTCGTAAATCTTCGGATTCACGTTGGCCGTGCTGGTGACATACGCTCGATTCGCTGTCGGCAACAACGAGCCGCCCATTGAGTTTTCTAATCGGCCGCTCGCGAATAGTAGCGAATCACGTACGGCTTCCACTTCCAGCCGCCGTCGATTCCGCCGCCACCACAACCGGTTTTCCGAGTCCGCCAAGAACGCCGCTTCGTTGAAGGTCGTCTGCATCTGATACGCGGATGACAACATGATCTTGCGATGCAGACGCTTCAGCGACCAATTGAGGGGGCGGAGCTTTTGTTTCGTCGTTCCTCCTCTCGCCCACTCTCCATCACCCCCTCTCCCCATTAATTCCAACGCCAGCCAATCAAGCAACGCCGGATGCGTCGGCGTGTCGCCCAGCAACCCAAAGTTATCCGGCGACCTCACAAGCCCCGCACCGAAGTGTCCCAACCAGAGACGGTTCACGGCCACGCGAGCAGTCAACGGATGAGTCGGTTCCGTCAGCCAGCGAGCGAATTCCAGCCGACCGCTCCGATCGTTTGGCAGCGGATCACTCTTGTCACCGACGAACACTCTCGGGAAACGGCGCGGTTGGACTTCTTTCGCCAGCGTCGTGTGATTGCCGCGCAGATGTATCGGCAGATCGGCGATCGTTCCCTCGCTGACCGCCATCACTTCGGGAAGTTTCGGAATCGCGGCCTCAAGTTGTTTGACCTCGTCGCGACATTGCATCAGCGGTGTTTTGGTTTCGGCCGCGAAATACTCTTCGACATTCTTGGGCACGGCGAAAGGAGCATTCTCGGCGGTGTCTCGCAGCAGTTTGATAAGCGATTCTTGCCGCGCATCGGGAGTTTTTTCTGAAACCGCTGCCGCGAGTTCATCGCCGGTCTTACTCGCGAGTGTCAAAAACTCATTGGACCGATCGGCGGTTTGTTGCGGATCGAGCGATTGCAGCGACAGCAGGAGCTCGCGCCATTCGGTCAACGGCGTTGCGGCATCATCGACCGTCCGTTCGAGAGAACGCCGCCATTGCGAGACGAACGATTTGACCAGCGGGCGATCAGGCAACGTAGCCGCGTTCGCCAGAGCTTGTTGAATTTCTCGTTGTGAAAGTTTTGATATTTTTTTGATCCGCTTCCGATTTTCGCGCGAACGTCGTCCGCTTGGTGCGGGTTCCTTGGGTGGGCAGTTTGGTGGACGAGTTCGTGGT
>JANMIF010000545.1:0-7124 GCA_031375695.1 Planctomyces sp. | reverse complement strand
ACGAACGAGATCAGGTGCTCCGGCTTGGTGATGAAATTGTTCCAGACGGTCTCGATGCAGATTTTGACTTTGTGCTTCTCGGCCAGCGGCAGCGCCTTTTTGATTTCGGCTTGCGAGCGTTCGTAGCACTGCTCGAAGGTGACGTCGTCCTTCACGACGCCGGGGACGAGCAGCACGGTGTCACAGCCAAAGAACGCGGCGTCCTCGATCGCCCCGTTCAGAGCGGCCAGTCCTTTGGCCCGGACGTCGGCGTCGGAACTCGACAGCGTGTCGCGCCAGTGAACGCTGTCGATAACGCCATGAATCACGATCCCGGTCTTCTCGGCGGCGGCCTTGGCCTCGGCCTTGTTCAACCCGCTGGGACTGTCCACCTCGACCCCTTGCAGGCCGAGCTTCTTGATGAGGTTGAACTTGTCCTCAATCGAGCCGTCGTGCTTGATCATCCCGTACTTGACCGCCATCCGCAGCTTCGGCTTCTTCGCCTCGTCGGCCAGAGATAGTTTGATCGGCAGAGCCGCCGCAGCGGACGCGGCGAGAGTAGATTTGAGGAAGTCACGTCGAGGGAAGGATTCGGTCATGGGAAGTTCTCCTGTGTTGGATGCAAGAATTACGGGTCATTCAATTTTGTCACGTAACCGATCTCGCGCGCTGGGAAGCAAGTCGTCGTAGTCGGATCGAAATGGTTCGACCTACTGCGCCTCAAGCAAACACTGCAAGTTTCAGAGTGCATGTTGTTCTGCTTGGTCTTCGATTGCGACGCAGTCGGAGTCCGAATGTCGCGAAAGGGATTCGAATAGCACCAATGCTTCATCGCTCGTCAGCACCAATGCCACCGAACTGCTCATAGCAGTGCCGACCTCAAATCACGAACCTAGTGCTTCGGGTTATTGTGACTACGACCAAGCGCGGCGGAAAAACTCAATCCAGTTGCGATACGCGATCCCGGTCACATCCGCTTCCGAATATCCGCGGTCGCGCAAGATGTCCGTGAACTTGTGCAATTCCGCGATGGTTTCGAGATCAGATGGCGATTGTTCTTTGCCGAAGCCACCGTCCAGGTCCGTGCCCAGTCCGCAGTGTTTCGTCGTCCCTAGCAATTGGCAGATGTGATCCGTGTGATTTGCCAAGTGCTCAAGACGGCAGGTCGCCGGATCGGTCACGCCAATCTTCCAACCCGGCACGATCATCCACGAATCGAAAGACGCTCCGATCACCGCTCCGCGAGCCGCCAGGGCCTTAATCATCTCGTCGGTCAATTGCCGATCCCCCGGCACCAGCGTCCGCGAGTTGTGATGACTCGCCAGCACCGGCCCGTCGTAAAGTTCCAGTGCCTCCCATAACGACTGATCGGCCAGATGCGTGACGTCCAGAATGACTCCGGCCTTCCGCATTTCTTTCAACAATTGCCTGCCTTCGTCGGTGAACCCACCTTCACTGCCGGTCCCGTAGCAGTACCGATTCGGTCCGTAATGTGCCGGACCAAGAATCCGCAATCCGGCCGCATGCCATTCGTGAATCTGCTCGGCACCGAGCACTCCGTAAGCCCCCTCCATGCTCAAGATGTAACCGATCGGCAGCTTCGTATCGTCGCTCGATGACTCCCACGCCGCGATGTGCGAATTCAAAATCGCCTTGTCCGTAATCTCGCGCAATGTGCCGCGCCGGCACATCCCTTTGTAGTACGCGAGTTGCCCCATGCTCGCCCCATAAGCCGCTTCATCCGACTGATAAAACGTCAGTGCACGATCCTTCCGATGCAGCCGAGACAACAACGTCGTGATGATCGTCCCGATGCGCCCTCGCTTGAGTTCCGTCCACGACACCGTATTCGGTCCCGACACGATCCCGGCATAATGTTTCTCCGACTCCCGAATCTCCGCCGCACTCAGCATCAAGTTCCGATTGAACTCCAGAGCGTTCCAAGCCATATCCAGATGCGCGTCAAAGAAGAGCATGTTCGTTTTTCCTTTCGTGATGTAGCCCAAGCCGAGATGTAGCCGAAGTCATGGAACTTCGGATGCGTTATTTCGTCATACGACTGAAGTCTCACGGACTTGTTGAATTCAATACCCCTGAGCTTGCCTCAAGAGGGTACTAAATCAACTAACCCTCATGACTTCGGCAACGGATCGTTTCGCACTACGGCGACCGCCAAACTCCCCCAACCGATCAAGAACAGCACCCCGCCAATCGGAGTTACCGCGCCCCATGCTCGCACTCCCGACAGCACGAGCACATACAGACTGCCAGAGAATAACACGATCCCCAACAAAAACGACCAACCCGCGACAGTCAACGATCGCCGACTCCCAACTTGTCGCGTCAACAATCCGACCACAATCAACGCCAACGCGTGAGTCATCTGATATTCGGCCGCGGTTTTGAAATCCTGCAAGTACTTGTACGATGCCGGAACTGTCAGCCCTGCGATCACACGCGTTTCGGTCGCCAGATACATCGTGGTCAGCGGCTTTTCCAAACCGTGCGCCGCGAACGCTCCCGTCACGACAGCCAAGCCCGCCAGCAACGCGCCGCTCACGAGCCACATCCGACCGGAAGTCTGAATCTCGTCGCTCATCCAAGTTCCTTCAAGTACGCGTCCACCGGCTCGCCGTCGAAGTATTTCAAGGTCATGGCTTTCACCGCTTCAAATGCTTGTCGAAAAAGCCCAGCACTAGCGGTCGCAGGTCTTGCTGTTTCGGTTGCAGATCAAACGTATGCGGCGCGTCTTTGACAAGGACGAGTTCGTGCTCAACGCCTGCCTTCTTCAAAGCGGCGGCAAGGATTTCCGATTGCTCCACTGGCACAATTTCGTCGGCCGTGCCGTGTAAGATCAGGAACGGCGGATCGTGTGAGTCAGCATGAGTGATCGGCGACGCCAGCTTGTAAAGCTCAGGAACTTCATCGCGAGTCTTGCCGAACAACGACTTCACGCTCTTACTGTCGCGGACCTCGCCGGCTCCATACATCGGCACAGCGCATTGAACTGCGCAAGAGAACTCGCCCCATGGTTCAGTCGGATCAAGCCCATCGGCCGGACCAGTCAGAGCCAGCAACGAAGTCAAATGCCCTCCCGCCGAGCCTCCGATCACGCCGATGTGATCGGGATCAATTTGCAGCCGCTTGGCGTTTGCCCTCAGCCAGCGGACGGCGGTCTTACAGTCGTGAATGTTCTGAGGCCACGACGGCTTGTCGTCGGTCGCCAGCAAGTAGTCGATGCTCATGCCGACATAGCCATTTAGGGCGAGCGTCGTGCCGATGTTGAGTTCGCGCGAAGCATCACGCTTGCCGCCAGTCCAACCGCCGCCATGAATAATGACGACTGCCGGCGAGCGAGTCTCCGCCGTACGGCTCAGCGGGACGTAGAGGTCCGCCTTCTCATCGCGGCCATCAGCCAGATATCGGACGCTGCGCTCGATCAGAACTTTGTCGGCAAACGTTGTCTTCAACTTCGCATCGGCTTCTGCCAACAACTTCGCAGCCTCGTCCGAACCAATGTCGCGCACAAACAGATTTCTCCAACGAATCTCGCCGCCATGCGTTTGCAAGTGAATCGGCCCGCGCACCGGCAACGGCTGTTCGCGAGCCGCGTAGTTCGACATGGCCGCGTCATCGACCACGAGTTTGTCATTCAGCCACACCCACGTCCGCATGCCGATTTGCCGAATGCGGAAAGCGTTCCACTCTCCGAACGGCTTGTCGGCCACAACCAGCGGATCGCGACCGGGCGTGCGCGGCAAGTTATTGAACAAGCCGCCAGAGCCGCGATTCGGATTGCGGTCAGGAGCCGTGTGCAAGCTCGGCTGATTGATGTCCCAAATCTGCACCTGTGGCAGCCCGCGCAGATAGATCCCGCTGTCCGCCTTCGCCACGGTTTTGTATTCGATCAACAATTCAATATCGCCAAGTTCGGCGTCGGTCGTGGCGTATGGCCCGTGACCGTCATTGACCAGTTCGCCATTCTCAACTCGCCAGTGATTCGCGAAGTCGTCCCGCATCTGTTTGAGAGCCGCCTCACGCTTCTCGCCGGTAAGTTTTTCGACCGAATGCGGATTCAGTCCGTACCAGCCAGTCAAATCCTGGCCATTGAAAATCGCGCGAAAGCCTTCGGGCGGAACCAGTTCAGCGGCCGATAGGCCGCACGACATTGCAATCAACAGCAAACAACAAGTAGCAGACACTCGATTCGGCACAGACATTCTTTGGCCCTTTGCTTCGGAGGGATCAGGTCGTCAGCCATTCACTGACTCGCCAATTCCGATTGGAGAACTCTATTCAGTCTCCTCGACTCGTTCGACCCACGATTGAAACTGTCCATCGGGAACCAAATTGAAGACCCGATAACCAGGGTCGATGACATCGACCTCCAATGCCGCAGTTTCTGGGCGAAACTGCACGCCGGTGGACGGAGTTGCGAGAATCTGGATCGAGCCAAGGACCGCCGATCGCTCTTGATGAACATGGCCGCACGAGACAAAACGAACTTGAGCATGACGCCGCAGCACGGTCAACAAGGAGTCCGCATCAACCAGTCCAATCCGATCCAGCCAAGCACTGTTGACCGAGATCGGCGGATGATGCACGAACAAGCCAGTCGGACGCGACGGCTCCGAACCAAGTTGTTCGTCGAGCCATGCCAACTGCTCCACGCCCAACTCGCCGGACAATTCACCCGGCCGATGCGAATCCAGTCCGATCAGCCGCCAGCTACTGAGATCGTGAACGAACACCAGCCGTTCGGCAACCTGTTCAGTCTGATCGCGAAAGGCCTGCCGCAGCGGTTCACGATCGTCGTGGTTCCCTGGAATCACTCGCAACCGAGGCAACCAATCGGCGAGCATCTCGCGTAACGCCGCATATGTTTCCGGCCGCTCATCGTGAGTCAGATCGCCGCTCACGACCAACAAATCGACGTCGGCATGATGAGTTGTGATGGCCGACAAAACGCCAGCGAATCGCTTGCGAGTGCAAATCTCTTTCAGCTCCGCGTGCGGGTCAGCCATCAAGTGGCAGTCGGTCAGTTGCAGAATGCGCACACTCATGCGACCGCTCAATAAGAGAACCAAAAAACATAGGCGTTAAGGCACGCGGCAATCCACGGAACTTCGTCCGCCAACCAATCGAGCGGCCAATAGACCGTACCGAGTAAGCCGACAGAAAAGTCAACGTCGTGACCAAGCTGGCAACAGACCCCCGCAACAGGGCCTATGCTGAGCACATACATGACTGGCAGCATCACGAACGCGACGGGCCAAACCGCGTTTCGGTGATTCGATTTTGGTTCGTGATCGCCTGACATCGGCAAACTCCCACGTCACTTCTTCGCCGACTCCGGCAACGTCTTGCGGGTACGAGCCATTCGGGCCAACTCATCGGGAGCGAAACGCGGGACGCCGTTTTTCATCACCGCGCGAATCTTTCCCATTTGAGCCATCGCGCGAACTTCCGCTTCCGGCAGACCCAGCAACTGAGAGGCTTCCTGAAGTGTTTTCATGGGCAGCGGCATGAGCAGGTCTTTCTTCGGAACAGACGGAAGGGGCGCATGGTTTTTGAACAACGGCAATCTAGCAAGACACCTGGATCGCCGCGAAGCCTCAAAGCGTCAACCCAACGGCTTCCCGTTCCGAAGGGCAAAAACGGCGCAAAAACGGCCTCGTGTTGTCAGGTCTCTTTTCTTGACCTGTCTCTTGGTCGCATTGTGACTTCCAGGCTCAACCAAGCCACGCTGCTTTTTGATCCAGCTGTCATCGTCAAACGGAAGGCCGTGTTGAGTGCATGATCGAAGCGCCTTGAGTTCCACCTCGGTCTCGGGTGGCGCGGGTGTGTTCGGTGGGGACGAGTTCGCCTCGGAAGGCTTTGACCAGGAGCGACTGCGTGACGCGATCGACGTGCGCATACGCCTGCCTCAGCCAGGGCTCGATCTGATCCACGAGCAAGACTAGCGCAGGCTCTGCGCTTTTCCTTCCGGTGTGAAGAGTGACCGAATCAGTCTTCCACAAACAACACAGACGTTGTTACTTCAAGGATTTGCGGCCGGTTGTCTTAATCGCCTTTTTTTGTTCGGCGGCGATGCGGCGCGACTTTTTGCTCGATCTGTCCGAGGGGTTCGTCTACGACTGCATCCAGCGGCGTGTGGCGGAGTTGGACGGTGCGGACTATCGCCGCTGGACTCTGGAGAAATTCAGCGGCACGCTGTGCCTCGACGAGCTGCATCTGGGCCGTCACACGTTGTTGTTGGCCACCGATCCGATTGGCAACTTCCCGGTGGCGTTCGCGTTGATCGACAGCAACGACGCCGAGCACATGCAGCGGTTCCTCGCAAACCTGAAACGTCACGGCTTCGAGCCACGCGTGGTGGTGACCGACGGTTCGCCGCTGTCCCCGAAACTGTTGGCCGAACTGTGGCCGCAGACCGAGCACCAACTCTGCGTCTTCCATGTGTTGCAAGACATCAATGGCCAGGTGCTCGACGCGGTAAAACGGCTGCGACGAGCGATGCAACGGTGCGGCCAACGGGGACGCAAACGAGGCCGCGGCCGGCCCCAGAAGACGGCCCGCAAACGCCGCAGCCTGACACTGGAGGACCAGTCGCACTTCGTGTTCAAGCATCGGTATTTGATCGTGACCAAGGACGAGAATCTCAGCGACCAGCAACGTGCCGACTTACGGACGATGTGCCAGTACCTTCCCGAATTGGGCACGCTACGAAACTTCGTGAACAAAGTTGGGCGACTGTTCGAAGCCGAGCAGTCAGCACACCAAGCCCACTGCCGCCGCGTCAAACTGCTGGGTCATCCGAGCCGCATTGGGGGCACTTCAGAAAGTGCCGCAGCCGTAAATGGTTTGCGGCTTTTCGCTTTCTTGGGCGAAATTCTGGATGGTCTTGCGAGCGTTCCCCCGTCGCACCGAGCCTCAAGACCAGAAGCGTTACAGTTAGCACTGGGATGGCCAATTAGCTGATTTTGTCAAATAATCTGCATAGCGGGCTTGGTTTCGCTATCCCACCGGCTTTAGCTTGCTCTGCTTTATTCTGAAAATGCGACTGGCTCCGGTAATTCCAAATGAACCTACCAGTTGATTCTTGAGGTAGGTTCATTTGGAATTACCGGAGCCAGTCGCATTTT
>JANMIF010000512.1:0-67050 GCA_031375695.1 Planctomyces sp. | reverse complement strand
CCGCGCGATAGTTTGCTCGGCGGGCAGGAAGAGCAGACGACTCAGGAGATTCGCGTCACGGTCGAAGCGATCTTGCCGGAGCGGGCCGGAGCTGGGCGGTTTAATCTGCAGCCGAGTCAGCAGTTTCCGAAAGTGGCGTTTGTCGATTTGCACGCGTTGCAAAAGGAACTGACTTTGGAAGAAGTCACAACGTCACGACGAAACAAGGTTTACAAGCCGGCGCGCGTTAACGCGTTCTTCGTGGCGGCTCGGGATTCACGTGAAGCAACAACCGCCGCAGCCGTTGATGCCGCTAAGGCTTTGACGTCACTGCTTCGGGATTCGGTGACATTGGATGATTTTATTTTGCGAGTCGTGTCACGGCCGGATCGCGGATACTGGTCACTGGAAAGCGAACGGATGATTTTGGAAGACTCGTTGGCGGAATCGGCGAAGCGGGTAGCGGCCGAGCAACAATTGGTCGCGTCGCCAGTGCTGGCATATCTCGTGAATTTGATCTGGCAGGACGGGCACGATCAGAAATTTTCCAAATATTCGATTGTGGCGGGAGTCCCCGATCCGGCCTCTCTGCCGAAAGAGTTTGGGCCAATCACGACAGCAACCGGTTCGCCGACTCCGTCGATTGACGCCGACAGCATGCTGATCAGCGAATGGCTGGCGACCGATTTGGGGATTTCGGCCAGCGATGTTGCGACTGGTGCGCGGCCGCGAGTCAGGGTGACTTATCACAAAGTTGGTTCACGCGGCGAACTGCCGGAGGAAGAAAAAGTCTTCGAGGTCCGGGGAGTGTTGCCTATCACCGGCAAGCTGGCCGGAGATCGAGGGCTGACGCCAGAAGTGCGTGGCATCACCGATGCCGAATCGTTTCGGGATTGGGATCAGCCGTTCCCAATGAAGTTGCCGGTGACAGAACGGGACGAAGAGTACTGGGACAAATATCGGGCGACACCGAAAGCGTTTTTCGAGATCGATGCTGCTCGCGGTTGGTGGGCAAGCCGCTACGGTTCGCAAACGTCTCTGCGATTGGCTCCGGAGCGTAGTCCGTTGTTGCCGACAGCGGACGGTGTGCTGACCGACGAGAAACGCGAGCGATTTGAACGTGAACTGCTGCGGTCGCTGAACTTGCCAGACTTGGGTTTTGGCGTGCAACCGGTGAAATGGTTTGGAGTTCGAGCGGCTGGCGGGACAACCGATTTCGCCGGGCTGTTTCTGGGCTTCAGCTTGTTCATGATCTTTTCGGGACTGATGCTGATTAGCCTGCTGGTGCGATTGGGGATCGAGCGGCGTGTTAGCGAAATCGGATTACTGTCGGCGGTCGGATGGTCGCGATCACGAGTGAATCGGGCGTTGATGACCGAACAATCCGTCGTGGTACTGATCGGCGGAGTGGTCGGGATCGCGGCGGCGGTCGGCTATGCGGGCTTGTTGATTTATGGATTGCGAACGTGGTGGGTGGGTGCGGTCGGGACGACGCTGTTGTCATTGTCCGTTCGGCCGTTGACCTTGTTGATTGGATTCGTGCTGGCGATTTTGGCGGCGGGAGTGTCGGCCATTTGGGGACTTCGAAGCTTGAGACAGTTATCGCCGCGTGAACTGCTTGCCGGTCAAACGTCGCTTGTGGAACTTGACGAGCAACGAGCGAGACGACGCGTGCGATCAGCGCGGCTCGCGAATTGGCTGGCTCTGCTGAGCCTGATCGTAATTGCGGTCGTGATCGGCTTTGGGATGCCGGCCAAGGAAGCGTTCGCGGGATTGTCATGGTCCACGGTGTTGTTCTTTGTCGTCGGCGGCGGTTTGCTGACGTCGGTCGTGTTTCGATTCGCAGCGTGGCTGGACGGAAATGTGACTGACTCAATCAGCCGGAACGCGCAAGCGTCCGGTTCACGTCGCATGGAACCGGACGCTCGCGCGTTTCGACTCATCGGGTCACATCGCGCCGGGCTGATTCGTTTGAGTTTGCGGAATACGACACGGCAGCGGCAGCGGAGTTTGTTGTCGTTGGCGTTGATTGCCTGTGCGACATTTCTGTTGGTGGCGGTCGCCGCAGGACGGCGAAATCCAACGGTGGAGGCTCCCGATATGAACTCTGGCAATGGAGGATTCTTGTTCGTCGCCGAATCGACCGCACCGCTGATTCACGATTTGGGAACAGCTGCTGGCCGCGTCAAACTCGGTGCGCGTGGTCTGTCTCGTAGCCGAACTCGTGAGAGTTCGGAGACAGTGTCGTCGGTGATTGCGCCCTCGTCCGAAGTCTCACGACTTCAGCGACAGACACAATCGGACAGCGAGCCAGTCGAAGAGCCACTCTACAACTCGATGCAGGTCGCCTCGTTCCGCGTTCGGCCCGGCGAAAATGCAAGCTGTTTGAATCTGTATCAAACACGGATGCCGACAATCTTGGGCGTGCCGAAAGATCTGCGCGGCTTCAAGTTCGTCAGCCCGCCGCGCGGTGTGGCGTCGCCCTGGGAGTTACTGGATGTCGCGCAGCCGGACGGTTCGATCCCGATTATCGGCGACATGAACACGCTGATGTATTCGTTGCACAAAGGGGTCGGCGACACGCTGTCCATGCCAGACGACTCGAATCCGAAAGCCATACTCAAGGTCGTCGGGATGCTGGACAGCAGCGTGTTTCAAGGCGTGGTGCTGATGTCGGAGCAGAACTTTCTGCGGCTGTTTCCAGAACCGGAACGCGCTGGCTTCCGTTACTTCCTGATCGGTGATCGGCGGTTCGAGCCACGTGGCATCGCACTGTCGAAAGAGGAGGTTCGTGCTTTGTCCGATCAACTCGAAACGGACTTGGCATCGTTTGGCTTCGACGCCGAGCCGATTGGCGACCGGCTGGCCACTTTTCTGGCGGTGCAGAACACGTACTTGAGCACATTTCAAACGCTCGGCGGCCTGGGATTGCTGCTCGGCACGCTGGGCCTCGGCACGGTGATGCTACGGAACGTGCTCGAACGCCGCAGTGAATTGGCGCTGCTTCGCGCAGTTGGGTTCCGGCCGTCGTCAATCCGCTGGTTAGTGCAGTTGGAAAATGCGTTCCTGCTGATCTGCGGTTTGGCGGCGGGAACCGTCTCTGCCTTGCTGGCCATGTTGCCGCACATACTGAGCACCGGTGCCGACACGCCGTGGGGATCGGGCCTCACGCTGCTTCTCGGACTCTTCGCCATCGGTCTGTTGTCCGCCTTTGCTGCCACGCGAGAATCCGTGCGGACACCGATCGTCGCAACCCTGCGCGGCGAATGATTCGAACAGTCACACTACAATGCGCGACCGCTCAGCATTCGCTCGATGCTGAAAGCAAACAAATCGGTAGTCCTAACGGTCCACGCCGCATTGTTTCGACAGACGTGAGCGGGTTGAAAAGGTTTGGTCGGTCAGCATGTCCCAGACTTTTTGGCGTTTCTTTTCGGCATCGGCGATGACCTTGGCTTGTCTGACGTCGACGTCGGCGAAGTTGTTGTGATATTCGTATCGCGTTTGAGCAAAAGCGTACCCGGTGCCGTAGCTCACTCTGTCCCAACCGTTTGAGTATTAGTTCTGTGGATAGACGTAGAGTTCTTGCTCTTTGGCGAACTGCAAAGCACCGAGGTCCAATGGCACGCCGCGCAGCGAACGGGCGATTGCTCGCAATTTATTGACGACACTTATGGAATACTTCAGCAAGTCTTGATCGACGTCGCGTCTGGGAAGTTGGCTGATTGACTTTGCACAAGTCTCAAACCAGTGAGCCGAGGCCGCGTAGTTCTTGGCTTTGCGAGCGTTGGTTTCCAGATCGTTGAGTTCGGTTTGAATGGTCTTGAAGAACCACGTCGACAATTGCGGCAGCCGTCGGCAACCGATCTTCTGTGAACGCGAGAACGATCTCTACTTCCGACGCCGCCTGCGCTAGCAGCTTTTCAGTCGTCGCGTCGATTGTGATCATCGCGAGCTATCGATTCAGATTTCGCTGCCCTTGCGTGCCGCCGATACGGCTGCCGCCAGAGCGGATTTCTTGTTCATTCAGAGCGCGGAGGTTTTGGCGGCCCTGGTTCAATCCGGACAAACCGCCGGCGTTGTAGAACTTGGCGTACTCAATCACGGCCGGGCCCATCAGGAACATGAACACGGCCGGCATCAGGCAGAGCACCGTCGGGAGCAGCAGCCAGAACGCCGAGGCGTTCCCTTTCTCGTCAGCTCGTTGACGCAAGCTTTCCCGCATGTTGTCCGAATAGTCGTTGAGCGAGGCCGAGACGCTGGTTCCCATTCGTTCGGTTTGCGTCAGCAGCGAGACGAAGGAATCGACTTGCGGCAGATCGACTCGGCCGGCGAAGTTGGTCAATGCCTCGTTCAGCGTACCGACACGGCCTTGATCGACCACAATCTGCAATTCTTCCGACAACGCGGGGTACACCGGTTTCAAATCGACCGCAACGCGAGCCAACGAATCGGGAACGGTCAGACCCTGGCTAACGCACATGTTCAGCATGTCCATCATGTCGGGGATGCCGCGTTCGATCTGAGCCTTCCGCGATTCGGCTTTATTTCGGACGAACAGCGCGGGAAGTGCCCAGCCGAGTCCCGTCAGCACCAACGTGCCGAAGAGCAGTGGTCGTTCGGCCGCTTGCGGAGCCAACAGCACGCAAACTCCGCCGAGCAACAACGCGCCGATCATGAACAGGAATCGCGTGGCCGCCAGATTTTCTGGAGCGTGCGGCGCGTAATCTCCTGCCTGTCGCAGTTTGCGGCCAAGGTCGCGGCTCCGTTCTTCCGTTTCCGGGCAGAACGACGCGAGCACGGGGGTCACCGCCCCATAGGTGTAATCGCTGCCGCCGATGTTCGGCGTATCGCGAGCCTCTAGTCGTGGGATCGCCGCGCTACCGCGCCACATGGTCGGTGACTGGTGTGCAAACAACGTCCGATCTTGCCACGTCGTCGCGCCAGTCCCGTGACCGTAGATCGACGGAGCGATACTGGCTGCCGCGACGTTCGTTGAGGCCATTGATGACACGGCGGGAGTTGTCAGCGGCATGCTGCCGGCGGACTCAACGCGCGACTTCGCGATCGTGATTTCTTTCGGAACTTCAACAGTTGTGGAACGTGACTCAGTGAATAGCCGCGTGGCGGTGACTTCTGTGGATGCCACAACTGGAATCGACGGTACGGAACCGGCAGCGCGAATGTCGTCGAGCCGAGCCAATTCCAACTGCAACTGCTGGCGATGTCGAACCTCGGCCGCGAGCTGCTTCCGCAGGTCCAGTTCCTGGCTCTTCCGTCGCAGATAGCTCACCAACGAAGCCAATCCGACGGCAGCACACACGCCGTAAACCAACCATTGAACGCCTTGAGCTGTGAACATAATCTGATTCCGAATTGGCCAAGTAACCCGAAGCGTGAGCGAGGGTGATCGCTCTAGAACTCGATGAATTTCAAGTCTCGTGAAGCGTCACCCTCGTTCACGCTTCGGGCTCGTTCTTTAACTCCGCTGGCTGTTTCGCAGTACCGCGAGAACCCACAGCGAACCGACCAACTGCAAGCCGATCGCCGTAATTGTGATCATTCGGCCGCCGAATGTGCTCAGTAATTGCGTTAGGTACGTCGGGTCTCGCAACATGAAGAAGAAGACAATCAACGGCGGCAGGATCAGCATCAGGATCGCGGTCCAACGACTGCCGATCGTGACGGCTCGAAGCCGACCGAGATACAACAGTCGGTCGCGAATCGTCCGAGCCAGTCGTTCCAAAACGCTCACAAGGTCGCCGCCGCTCCGCTGATGTACGCTCATCGCGGTCGTCAAAATGTTGAGCGAGACCAAACCGGTGCGATACGGCAGATCATGAATGGCCGAGGCGACGTCCTGGCCCATCTGCATCCGCCGCGAACAAATTTGCATCTCGGAACCGAGGGGTCGCGGCGTGTCGTGCGCGACCATTGCCCAACACTGTTCGATGCTGCGTCCGGTTTTCGCCGCGCGTGCCAACTCTTCGATCATGCCGGGCAATTGCCGCGTCATTTCTCGTTGCCGTCGAACGCGAGCGATCATTACCCACGCCAGCGGCAAGATCGCACCGAGGACTAACCCGAATGAAGCCGTCATCGGATTTTCCTGCATCACCAGAATCAGTCCGCCGACAATCAACCCACTCAGGCAACAAAGCATCAACACGGTCATCGGAGTCAACCCGACCCCCGATTGCAGCATCAGCCGATCGAAGCTGGAATTGATGCGATTTGACGTTGCATCGTCATCCGCGCCCGCGAACAGTTCTTGCTGTTTCAGGATGCCCGCATAGCCGGGATTCGAGGCGATCGGTCGTGATACGGGTAAGCCAGTGGACATGGCAGTGACTCTCTTCGATTTCAAATCTCAAATCTCAACCTTACACGTTAGGACGGTAGTTCGTCCCCGTCGACAGTTCTCTCGACAAGAACAAGCCCTTCGGCGGTTCGTAGCCGACGGCGCTCAATCGCTTGAAGCAGATTGGTTCGTAGCCGGTCGAATAGAACGAGCCGCGTGATTTGCCGTCGGGCCCGATCCCGGTCATGCGGTACACAAAAATGTCTTCGATCTGATAGTGCCCGTCGCGGCAGGCGGCCAATTCGGAAATTCGAGTCACCTTACGTTCGCCGGTGCTCAGCCGCGTGATATGCACCAACAGGTGAATCGCCGAAGCAATGTACTGTCGAGCGATCAGCGTCGGCATATCGACGCCAGCCAAAGCAATCATCATTTCCAAACGGTCGAGTGCGTCACGCGTGTCGTTGGCATGAACGGTGCTCATCGAACCTTCGTGGCCGGTGTTCATCGCTTGCAGCATTTCCAGAACTTCGCCGCCGCGAGCTTCCCCCACGATGATCCGATCGGGCCGCATTCGCAAAGTGTTCCGCAACAGTTCACGCTGCGAGATTTCCCCTTTGCCTTCGACATTCGCTGGCCGAGCTTCCAGCGACACGACGTCCGGCTGCTGCAATTGCAGTTCGGCCGTTTGCTCGATCGTGACCACACGTTCGGAGGGCGAGATAAACCGGCTGATGTTGTTGAGCATCGTCGTCTTGCCGGCACCGGTGCCGCCGCTGATCAAGATGTTCAGCCGTCCGCGCACTCCCAAAATCAAGAAGTCCGCCATCTCCGGTGCCAGTGAACCCAGCCGCACCATGTCTTCAAACATCAAGCCACGAGCCATGAATTTACGAATTGAAATGGTCGGGCCTTTGAGCGCCAGCGGCGGGATAACCGCGTTCAATCGCGAGCCGTCCGGCAACTTGGCATCGACCATCGGCGAGACTTCGTCGATACGCCGCCCTGCTCTTCCAACCAAACGGTGAATCAGCCGCATCAAATGTTGATCGTCGGCAAACTTGATTTCCGTCGCCTCCAGCAACCCGCGTCTTTCGACGAACACTCGGTCCGCGCCGTTGACCAGAACGTCGCTCACGTCGGGATCGTTCATTAGCGGTTCGAGCGGTCCAAAGCCGTAGATCTCGTCCATGATTTCGCGAACCATGACTTCGCGGTGCTCGTTCGGCAGAGCGACCGCTTCCATTGTGCATAAGTGCGTCGCCAGCGACCGCAACTGCGACCGCAGATCGCCCTCGTTCAGCGTCCCGGCCTTCGACAGATCGATCGCGTCGATCATCCGCCGGTGCAAGTGCGTCTTCAGACGCTGAAACGCCTGCCGCGGATCGGTCGCCGTCGTCGTCGGCCGGTTCAGAGTTGCTGTCGTTGTCGGGCTAGTTGGTGTTGCCGTTGATTCCACAATTAAATCTCCTCGAACACTCAATTGGTCAGTCGCAGTTTGTAAACGTACTTATTCGCATCTGATTCGGATTGGCCGTCGTTGCTTTGATGAGCCGCATCGGCACTCAATTCCGACGCGACGACCGCTCCGCGAACAGTCATCACCGCTGGCTGAAACACGATCTCACAGCAGTCGCTTGAAAGTTGTTTCACCGACATCACTCGACCCGCCACAAAGCCGCTGATCGAAACCGTGGCGACGTTCGCTTGGGGGTTGAGATTTGCTTGTTCGTAAAGCAGGCAAACACGGCTTTGTCCGATAACGCTTTGCAGCCCCTCGGCCAATGTGTTGGAATCCACACCTTTCAACCCCGGCAATTTCACTCCCGCATTGAGCATCAACTCGCCTCCGAGTGGCTCAAGGTCATCGACCGTCCAGCCAGTCACGATTTGCTGATGCAAGTCGTTCAGGGTTTGATCGCCACCGAAGTTGACCACGAACGAATTCGCCAACGGGTCGAGCTTGCCGGCGTGAGTTCGCAGCACGATTTCGGGAATGCCGTCCGATTGTTGGATCACCTCGCCGGTCGATTGCTCGTAACTGAACCGATCTTGGCCGCGACGCTGCTCCACTTGATTGTCCCAAGTGGCAACCTTCGGCTTTGTCTTTGGGTCAGGCTTCGCGAGAGACGGAACGATTTTATTCAAGATCGCCAGTGGCAACGTCATCAGCGGAACATTGCCTACCGGACGCAGGCCGACGACGTGATTGTCCAGACTCGCCTCCGCCACGCACACGACATCCGCGTTGCGAGGCCCGCCCGGCGTGAGCATCGGTAAACCAACCGCGGAACCGCGATCGGACGTCCGCCGCGCGGCAACCGCTACGCTCATTGGATGCGAATCGGTTTCGAGAAACGTCATCTCGCCGAATTCGTTCGTTGTCACTTTGCCAAAACGGATATCTCCGTCGCGGTCGGTATTCAGTAACACCGTGTCGCCAGCCACTCTGTTCTCAGCCGCTATGCGAGCGGCGGCCAACCGAGCTTTCATTAGATAGGCGTCAGCGTTGAATTCCTTTTGGAGCAACGCATCGCTGGCTAACTCGCGACCCGCCGCCAGCGCGGCCGATTCCGCTGCCGCTCGCAATTCGGTTTTGGAGTTGTCCAGCCACAGCCGATCCAGCACCAACGCAGTCCCCGCCAAGACCACAATCAGCGCCACCACGATCGCTGGCATCAAGCTGCCGGCGCGACGCGACCGCATCACGGTCTTCAAGCTGGGAGAGGTCGGGTATCGCATGGGGATGCGGACTTATGAGGCTTAGGGGACGAATGGGACTTATGAGATTTGGAGGACTGTGACGAATGAGACTGGTGGGGCTTTGGAAATTCATCGCCCCATCAGTCCCAAATGTTCCATCAGCCCCACTAATATCATCTGCGCAACGAGGTTGGTTCTGGAGCGGTCAGTTGCACACTCCTTCGCAGCGAACGCATCGGATTCAAACCCGGCGACGTCATCGGGATATCCGAATCCGGATTGATGCGGCCAGCACTTGGTTCGTTGCTGGCTCCCGAACCTGATCCGGACCCGGAACCCGGCGACTCAAACACGTCGCTCGGATCGAAGGAGTCGCCACCGCCGCTGCGGCCACGTTGGTAGTTGTCTCGGTTGTAGTTATACGGATCGCTGTAGCTGCCACCGCCCCACCAGCGATCGTCCGAGCCTCCCGATGACGCACCAGAACCGGCCGGCCAATCGCGAGCACTTTGAAAACCTTGGTATCCGTAACCCAACCCTCCGTATCGGCCGCCACCCATGTTTCCCGACCACTTTTTGCCACTCTTGTCCCACATGGTGAGGCTGCTGCCGGTACCACGAATCCCTTCCGTCTCGAACGGTTTTTCCGGTTCGGGAGGATCCTTTGGTGGGGTCGGCTTCTTGAGTCCCAGGATTTCCCACAGAGTTGCGCGGTCGGCATTATTCAGGGCCACGCCCCCGTCTCCTTTACCGGACGGATTGGAACTCAGCGATAACTCCCCTTTGCCTTGAGCGACCAGCAGGATGTTCGTCTGAGCTGGGGTCAGTTCCAGCGTCACCGAGTTACCGCTGGTCAGCACCGGACCTTGCCGCATCGTGCGATTCATGGCTAACAACTTAACCCCTTTGAGTAACGTCATACTGACGCCACCCAAACGAGCGATTCGCGAATCAATCCCGCCGTTCTCACCATTCAGAATGAAATGAATATCAACGTAATCGTTTGGCTTGATCAGTCCATCCACCATATCAGCGGAGTTTTTCACTTCCAGCGAGAGCGCCTGGTATCCTTCGGCGAGGTCCAGCGGCGCGTTCTCGCCCGGTTCGTACAGTTGCGAACCTTGCAGCGGCTCGCCCGCCTTGATTCCGTCTTTGACCACGCGGCCGACGATCACTCGTTCGCTGCGAAGCATGTCTTGCTTCAATTCCTTTTCAGGAAACGGTCCGAAGCCGATGTGATTACGAGTGATCCGCGTGCCGGGGGACAAATCCGCCGCCGCCAACGGAATGTTGACATACGGATTCCGTGCCACGGGCTTGGCACCCGCGAACAGCCCTTTGACGATGTACATTCCAATTAACGCTGCCACGGCCACGAGCATCAGCATCGTGACTTTCGCCGGTGTGAGATTCACGTCGAGTCTCCTTGAACTAACTAAAGAACGATCCGGGTCATTCCCGAACCATGCATGTTTCCGACAACAATTGGCGTCCCTGCAAGCTGTAGCCGATCGGCCACAACAAATCGGGTGCCGCGGCTTGCATATCCACAGCCACAGCCACAGCCACCACATCCCCCGATTTCTCACCTAGCAGCGCGTCCACTTGCAGCGAGTTGTGAAATCGCGGGTTCAACACTTTGCGAACTTCGTCTTCGACGTCGTCAATCGTCGCGCCAGGCATACTGGCCGCGCGAGCCGCTACACGACTCGCTTCCACCACTTCACCACGCGCGAAAAACAACATCGAGAATTCAAATAATCCCAGGAGCACCAGCATCAATATGGGCAGCGTCATCACCAACTCGATGCTCAACACACCGGCACGTGGCAGGCGAGTCGCTCGCGCGACTCGCCCACCTGCGCGGCGTTGTTGAGCCGTTGTGTTGTGCGTGATCCATTGCATGGTGACGTTTCCATTACCTGTCAAAACCGGCGTGGCTCAGAACTGCGGAAACTTTGGGAGCTTCCATAGAACGATCAACCACGTTGCCAAAGCGACCGGCGGCGCATAGCCCATAACCCGGCGACTTTGTCTTTGACCGGCAGTTTCTGCCACCGGCGTCTGTCCTTTCGGCGTCTTGTCAGTAGCCAGATAAGTCTCTTTGGTTCGAAACAGCCCGTGAGTCAAAACCTGCCAGGTCATGACACCGATCGTGCCGAGAATCACGAAGATCGTGCTCACCACCATCACATACCAAGTCAGCTTAAAACCAATCCAAACGCTCAGCGCGCCCATCAATTTGGCATCACCAGCACCACCGCTTCCGGTCATCCACATGACATAAAACAACCCGAAGCCACAGGCAAAGGCCGCCAGCGAATCGACCAAACCAGGAACCAAAAGCTTCCCCCCCCAGCCAAAGAACCATGTCTTGTAGACCAGCCCGGCCGCGAAGACCGGCAGGGTCAACTTGTTCGGAATCTTCTTGATCCGAAAGTCGAACACCGCCGCCACAGCAGTCAGCAGCCCAACGCACGTCAAAAAGATCATTACTCGTGGTTCCATGTCCAACATCTCGCTCATGTCGTTCCTCGTCCTGTTGTGGCGCCGATCATCGGCCCTCAATTTTCAACGTTAAAAAAGATACGACAGCTTTCGGTCCACTCCCTCTGACAATGCTCGAAAGATCGCAATTGAAGAGCGATTATTGTCCCCAACCGGAACACGTTGCGCCATCAACACCCGCAGCTCGTTCGGACACGCGGTAATTCACTAGTGGAATCACTACAACCGCTATAACCGGACGGCGATCTGAGTTGGCGGAGGATTTGCGTTGACCTTTTGTTTTCTTCATCCGCAGGTCAGCATTGCGGTCCGCAGGAAGAAATCGAAAGCAACTTAAAATGACACCGTCGTTTCGAGCCTCACGAATTGGAGCCACAATGTCTTCCCAAACTCGTCGCTCGTTCTTGCAGAGTTCGTCCGTCGCCGTCGCTTCGGGAGTGTTGCTCTCGCATCTCGATCAAGTCGCGAAGGCTCAGGCCAGCGAGCGGGTTCGCGTCGGAATCGTCGGGGCAGGTGGACGAGCGGCGTCACTGATTGCCTCGTTCTCGGCAAACAAGTCGGTCGAGGTCGTCGCGATTGCGGACCTGGATGCGAATCGGTTGCCGAAAGGGCTTGAGTCCGCTGAGAAGTTGCAGGGGAAGAAACCGCGAGGAGAGAGTGACTTTCGGAAACTGATTGATGACAAGTCGATTGACGCGATCGTCATCGGGACACCCGATCATTGGCATGCGATTCCGACGATCTTGGCCTGTCAGGCGGGAAAGGACGTGTATGTTGAGAAGCCGGACAGCCATAACATCGTCGAAGGGATGCGGATGGTCGCAGCGATGCGGAAGCACAAGCGAGTCGTGCAAATGGGGTCGCAGCATCGCTCGACCACGCGGATGCAGTCGGCCATTGAATTCGTGAAGACCGGAAAACTTGGCCGCTGCACGGTAGCCAAGGCGTGGGAAAGCTCAAAGCAGGGAGCCTTGCCGATACGGCCCGACGCGATGTCACCGGCCGGAGTCGATTACGACATGTGGCTCGGATCGGCGCAGAAGCGGCCGTTCAATCCGAATCGGTTTCATGGCAATTGGCGCTGGTTCTATGACTTCGGGACCGGTGATCTAGGCAACGACGGCGTCCACAGATTGGACATGGCGGTCGCGGTGCTCGCGGCCGCGTGCGAAGTTCAGAAGGACGAACCGCTCGGCCTGCCGACGACCGTCTTCGCGAACGGCGGCAAGTGGTATTTCGATGACGCTCAAGAGTTCCCCGACACCATGCAGGTCAATTACGAGTTCGGTTCAGGCAATGTCAAAGACGGCAAGCATCCGAAGCTGCTGACTTACGAAATGCGAGTCTGGGCTCCGTACAACTATCTCGGCGAATCGGAAGGTTCAGCGCTGTTCGGCGATCAGGGCTACATCGTGCTCGGCAACACGCGCTGGGCCGCTTACGACAAGGGAGGCCAAGTGCTCGCGAAGGGTGACGGAGACAGCCATGAAGGCCCACACGTTCAGAACTTCATCGAGTGCATCAAGTCGCGAGCGAAACCGTATTGCGATCTCGAAATGATCGGACATCCGGCGTCGGTGCTGTGTCACGCCGGCAACATCTCCGCGCGACTCGGCCGCAAGCTGACGCTCGATCCCGCGACCGAGACGTTCGTCGGAGATGCCGAAGCGAACTCGCTGCGCGGTCGCACGGAATGGCGAAAACCGTGGGTCTTGCCGGAGGTGTAACCGCAGGGCCTGACTGGAACGAGTGCGCCTGCCACGGAGTCGATATGAGCCAATCGGAATTTCCATCTGCGGTGTCACGCAGAGAACTGCTGCGACAATCCGCCGCTGGGTTTGGTTCGCTGGCGTTGGCCTCGATGCTTGCGAATGAATCATCGGTTCGCGCGGTAGACGACAATCCGCTGGCAGCGAAGTTGCCGCACCTTGCGGCTCGCGCAAAGCGGATCATTTTTCTCCTGATGTCTGGTGGCCCTTCGCAGGTTGACACATTCGATTACAAGCCGCTGCTCACGCGAGACGATGGCAAGCCGCTCCCCTTCGCGAAGCCGCGAGTGCAGTTCAACACGACAAGTAACCTGCTCAAGTCCCCCTGGAAATTCCGTCAATACGGCGAGAGCGGCCTGTGGGTGAGCGAACTTTTCCCCCGGCTTGCTGAGCGTGTGGACGATCTGTGCATGGTGCATTCGGTGCATGGGACGAATCCAGCGCACGGCGGCGCGATGATGAAGCTGCATACGGGCAGCGACAACTTCGTTCGGCCCAGCATCGGATCGTGGGTGAACTACGGCTTGGGTACTGACAACGCCAATCTTCCGGCGTTCGTGACGATCTGTCCTACGCTGGCGTTTGGTGGAGTCAACAATTGGAGTTCTTCGTTTCTCCCGGCTGTGTATCAGGGAACTCCACTGGGAAACGCCAGCGTGCCATCGGAAAAAGCTCACGTCAAATTCCTCAACAATGGTCAACTGTCTCGCGACGTTCAACGACTGCAACTGAATCGCTTGAACTTGATGAACCGCGAACATCTGACCCAGATTGGTACCGAAGCATCGCTGGAAGCGCGGATCAATTCCTTCGAGTTGGCCTTTCGCATGCAGACTGAGATTCCCAAGGTCGAAGACTTGTCCAACGAATCGACCACGACGTTGAAGCTGTATGGAATGGACGATTCCGTGACAGCGAACTTTGGTCGCATGTGCCTGATGGCTCGCCGCTTCGCTGAGGCGGGCGTGCGGTTTATTCAGGTCACTCACAACGACGACAAAGTGCAATGGGATCAACATGCCGACTTGAAGAACGGACATGAAAAGAATGCTCGCGAAGTGGACCTGCCAATCGCTGGCCTGCTGACGGACCTGAAAGCTCGCGGAATGCTCGACGACACGCTGATCTGGTGGGGGAGCGAGTTCGGTCGCACGCCCACTGCCGAAACTGCCAATGGTCGTGATCACAATCCCGAAGGTTTCACGATGTGGCTGGCCGGCGGCGGTGTGAAGGGGGGCTTTCGATATGGCTCAACAGACGATTACGGATACTTCGCCGTTGAGAACAAAGTCCACATCCATGACTTCCACGCCACACTGCTGCATCTGCTCGGCCTGGATCACGAACGATTGACCTATCGGCACGCTGGCCGCGATTTCCGGCTCACCGATGTGGAAGGAAACGTCGTGCGCGAGTTGTTCGCGTAACGCGGCTACGCTGGGGTGTCAATTCGCGGTGCAACCATCGGCGACACGATGTGTGTGACGTCAGTCATTGGCCGCCGCCAGATCTTCACTTGATCGCGTTCAAATACGCCAGCACATCGGCCATCGCGGCGGCGTCGAGTTGCCTCTCGATTCCCTCCGGCATGAACGACAGGCCGGTGCTTTTGAGTTCATCAATGTTGATTCGCAGGATCGTTTCGGTCGTGTTGTCTGCTTTGCGAAGGGTCAGACTATTGGCGGTTTCGGCGGTGATCATGCCAGTCAGGCTGCGGCCGCTGTCGAGGATCACGACGTAGCTCAGGAACTGCGGCTTCACTTCGCGGTTTGGGTCGAGGATGTTCAGCAGCACGGCGGCGGTTCCTCGGTCGCGGATCGCGTTCAGTTCAGCTCCGATCGATTCGCCGAAACCTTCCAACTTGTGACACGCCGCGCACGTTTTGCGAAACGCTGCTCGGCCTCGATCGACGTCCCCTTTGAGCTCCAGTGCCTTTTGATATGCATCGACCACCTCTTGCCGCCGAGCGAGCGATGTTCCGGCGAAGAGCTTTGTGGCTCGATCGCGAATCGCAGAGTCGTTGTGCTTTTGCAGCAGCACGATCCGCGCGGGGTCGATGTCGGCTCTCGCGATTTGTTTTTGTTCGACGGCATCCAGAAACGCAATGATCCACTTCGGCCGCGACAACAAGGTTTCAACCGAGGTCGCTCGAAGCTGCGGAGTCTGCGACGGCCACGCGGCGAGAATCAACTGCGGCACGTCGGCGTGATCGAATCGAGTCAGCGTCTCGAGCACCGCCGCTTGCACCGGTTGCGGTTGTCGCGATTGCAGCAATTCGGTGAACAGGGCTTTCGTTTCGGACAGGCTGGCGGTTGCGAGTGTACGGACGCCGGTCGCTCGATCGGCGGGAGATTTCGACTCGTCGCGAGCAGTCACCAGCGCGTCACGAATGATTCCTGCCACGATCTCTTTGGCTTTGCCAGCGGTCGCTCCGGCCAACATCGTGGCGACGGCCGGTTGCTTGGCAATCAAGCTTTTCACGAGTTCCTCGGCCAGCACCTTATCCCCCGCGTCGGCAGAAAGAGTTTCGACCTGCCGTAAGAAAATCGCCAGGTCATCTTTCGCGTTGGCCGCGCCGATTTGAGTCGCCACCGCCGTGAGCAGCGATTTCACATGACTCAGTTTCGTTACCGAACGATCCGCGAGGAGTGCAGCCAGAAACTCACCGCGCCGACTACCGATCGAGCTGAGGATCGCCAACTGCATCCACGAATCGGTTCCGTCTTTGATCACCAATCGAGCCAGCGCCTTTGTGGCCACTTCGCCGGGAAATGCACCGAGCGTGAAGGCAGCTTGGTAGCGGACCAACAAGTCGGCATCGTCGGCGAGCGTGAGTACGGCATCACGCACGTCGGCACGATCGGCAAAGGATTCGGCAATCTTCAACAAGTGAATTGCCGACGGTGTGCTCACCCCCAACCCTTCGGTCCTTTTGGTCCCTTTTGTTCCAGCGATTGCCGCTTCCGGTTCCAACGCCGACAGCCCGCGCAAAGAGTACAGCGCCATCACGCGTGCGAGTGCAGACTTCGATGAAGTCGCCAATTCACGCAGCGGTGAGACGGCGGCGCGGTCTTGGCGTTGATAAATCAAACGCGACGCCGTGTCGCGATGCCAGCCGTTCGGATGCTCGAAAAGTTTCACCAATTCAACGGTCGGCTGATCGCCGAGTCGAGGCGCGAGTTTGAACTGAAAACCCTCGTGGGCGATCCGGTAGATGCGGCCTTTGTCGGCACCGGCACTCGCATCCATGTGCTTCAAAATCTGCGGAGCCAGGAACGCAGCCCCTTCAATCAGTTCGCGATACATGTCGATCACATAAAGCGTGCCATCGGGAGCGTTCGCGAATTGCACCGGTCGGAACCAGTTGTCAGTAGAGGCAAGGAACTCGGCGTCGGTGTCGGCCCGATGCGCGGTGAGGCCGACGCCATTCGGTTCCAGCTTCGCTCGATAGACGAGATTGTTCGCGACCTCGCCGACGAACAGTTGCCCGCGATACTCGACTGGCCAAGCATCGCCGCGATAAACCGTGATCCCGGTCGCTCCGGTGAAGAAACCAGACGGCGTCCCTCCTTCGTCCGAGCCGGGAATGATCCCTTTATTCCGCAGCCGAGTCCGCAGCACTCGCCACGGTTCGACGCCGCTGATCCGCATCAGCTTCGTGAACTTTCCTTCGGGAGCAATGTTGATCGCGGCGGCTGGTGCTTGCAGGTAGGGATTCCGCGCGAGGTATCGCCCGTCGTACATCACCAGATGCACCGGTTCGCTGTTGCCGCAGACGAATGAGCGCAAGTTCCAATCATCGAAACTCATGCCGTGTTGGCCGCCGCCGCTGGTCGCAGTGATTGTCATGGCTCGCGGTTCGAGCAGCAGGTGTTGGCCGCGGACGTTGATTGGCTTGGGGAGTATTGGCGCGTCGGCAGCAGTCGGGCCGCCAACTGCTACGACTTCGCCGCCGTTCAAACCGCACGGGATGTGGAACCGATTGTCGATTCGCCAACGGAACGAATTCAGCATCCCTTCACCGGCCTTGTCCATGCCGAATCCGGTGAAGAGTTTTTGTCTAACATCCGCCTTGCCGTCTCCGTCAGTGTCTTTGCAGAAGAGGATGTCAGGCGCGACGCCCACCAAGATACCACCGTCCCAGCAGGCAACGGCCGTCGGATAATCGAGATCGCCGACGTAGACCGTCGCTTTGTCAAAGCGCCCGTCGCCATTTGTATCCTCCAGTAGTTTGATCGCCCCTTTGCCGTGAGGCTTCACGCTGCCGTACTGGTTGTATTCGGGAAGCTCGACAACAAACGCTCGGCCGAACTCATCGAAGTCCATCGCCATCGGTGATCGAATCAGCGGCTCGGTCGCGACGATCTCCGCATGAAACCCCGCCTTGAGTTTCATCGCCTTGATCGATTCCTCCGCCGACTTCGGCGCGATCCGAGGCAGCTCGGCCGAGTAATCTTTATCGGCCGAATCCTGGTTGCTCGACTTCGCGATGGCCCCAGATTGCTTCGTGCGAACGCTGAGCAATCGATCGCCGCAGGTGATAAACAGCGTTTGGCGATCCGGGCCGCCGAAGGTGCAGTTGGTAATCGTGTCCACCGGCGTCGCGAGGTACGCCAGCAACTTGCCAGTCGGCGAGATGACGTGAATTCCTGGTTTCGTCTCCAGCGTCTCATGCGTACCGCGAGTCTTGTGCAATCCTGCCGCGACGTACAAATTGCCGACGCTGTCCACGCAGAGTCCATCGCCCCCTCGACCCGGATAAAAGTCAATCAGCCGCCGAGCATTCGCGGTCGTCCCGTCCTCTCGCAAGTCATACGCCAGGATGCAACGATTCCGCCCCTCGCGCCCGTCCGATTCGATCAGATACAGCGTTCGGCCATCGGGAGAAACCTCGACTCCATTCGGCATGTGAATGTCCGGCTCGTACAAAACTCGCGACACCTTGCCGTCCGTGTCGATGCGATACACAGAATTCACGTTGTGCTTTTTCGGGTCATCATTCGGCAGTCGCGAAGTGAAATAGATTCGTCCGCTCGCGTCGATCGTCAAATCGTTCGGAGCACCGAGCGGATGCCCGCCAAACTGATCGACCAAGACGGTGATTTTGCCAGTCGCCAAATCGGTGCGAGTCACTCGCCCCGACTTCCCTTCGCAGGCCAGCAACGCTCCTGCCTGATCAAACAGCAAGCCGTTCGCCTCACCGCTGTTCTCGCGAAACGTCGTCAGCTTCTTGGCCTGCTGATCCCAAACCAGAATCTTCGCCGCCGTGGCATTCGTGAAGAAAACTCGCCCATCCGCCGCGACAGCCGGTCCCTCGGTGAAGACCTTGTCGTCGACGATCTTTATCTCTTCGACTAACGGTCCGGCGAAATAGTCCTCGGAATTCACCCCAGCGTATTTCTCAGAGATTCCCTCGGCATGGCTCGCTGCGGTACTCAGCGCGATCACGGTGAAGATCTGCGCCACCATTCGGACGAATCTCAACTTCGCGAATAGTAGGAATCGCCGACCGTTGGTGCTCTTCATCGGTATTTTCTCCATGAGAAACGATCGTAAGCCATCAGCATCAAATCAAAATTGATCACTGATAAAGGTCCGCGATCTGACGTCCTTCGGATAATGTGACTGGGCGGCTGGCGAGATCAAGGTAGTGGCTGGCGGGATTGATGCCGAGCGAGGCAAACATCGTGGCGGTGACGTCGGCAGGAGTTACTGGAGTCGTCGCGGGATAGGCGGCGATGCGGTCGGAGGCTCCGACGATGCGACCTCGTGAAACGTCTGCGCCGGCCAGCATGATCGAATAGACTGACGGCCAGTGCTTCCGGCCAGGAGTTGCTCCTTTGAACCGCGGTTCCAGCGCGACGCGAGGTGCGCGGCCGAATTCGCCCATGCACACAACGAGCGTTTCGTTGAGCAACCCACGCTGATCCAAGTCTTCCAGCAACGCCGAAACGCTGATATCGAATCGGGGCAACAAATGATTTCGCATCGCGTCGAAGATGTCGTTGTGAGTGTCCCAGCCGTATTGATCGGTTTCATCCGGACGATCGTCCTGTCCTCGGTTCGAGTGGCACAACATCACGGTAACGAACGGCACCCCCGCCTCGACCAGTCGCCGCGCGAGCAAGCAGGCTTGCCCGGATCGGAACCGTCCGTATCGGTCGCGAACGTTGTCCGGCTCACGCGACAAATCGAACGCTTCGCGACAGTACGGTGTGTCGAGTAGTTGCCTCGCCTGCCGATACAGGTCGCTCATGCCAACCACTTCGCGATTGTTGTCGAAGCCGCGCCGTGCCGAATCAATCGCATCGAGCAACGTCTGCCGAGCCGACTGCCTGACGAGCGGCAAATCGGGCAGCGGATCAAGCCCGTCGACAGCAGTTGACTCGGCAGTGACATCTCCAAGCACGAACGGTTCAAACCGCTTCCCTAACAGACCGGCAGACTGACCCGCGCAAGGCAACGTCGGTGCGAGCAACGGCCCGTTCAAATGGATGGCCGTATGCGGAAACCGATCAGCCGGCCGAACCCGCTGCAACATCGAACCGAATGTCGGCACATCGAGCGGCGACGGCAACGGGTTCGACGATTTCTTCGGATGCGGAACGCCGGTCAAAGCCAAATACGTCGCCGACCCATGATCGAGATCGTCGTGCGACATGCTGCGAACAACTGTGAACCGATCCGCCAGCTTGGCAATACGTGGCATGTGCTCACCGAAACGGACTCCCGGTACGCTGGTCGCGATCGAAGCGAACTCACCCCGAATCCCGTCAGGAGCCTCCGGTTTTGGATCCCACATCTCTAATTGGCTTTGCCCACCAGCGGCGTAGAGGAGAATTATTGACTTGGCTTTGCCGAACCCCGCAGATTTTTGCTGTGATTGAGTACCGACCTCGACGGCTCGCGCGACATCGAGTCCGGCCGCAGTCATCAACCCGAATCCGCCCAATCCGCCGACGCGCAGCCACTCGCGCCGGGACAACCCCGACCTAGCAGCCGTTTCACCGGTCAAAAACTGCAACGACATATCATCTCTCTTCGGAACAGGAACTCAAGGTGGCGGCACATCGTATCGAGACAACAGGGTGAGTCTCCAGGTTTTGTCGCTCGTTTAGGCGATTGACCCGAGACTCAACGGCGAGACTTCGATTTGCGCGACGTGGCTTTCCGTGGCGGCGCAACTTTCCTTGGCGGTGCTTCTTTCGCAGTGGACGCGGAAGACTTCAGAGCGTGCAGCGTGCGTCGCGCTGGAGCAGCGATTCAAAGGTTTACCATCCGACCGCAAGCGCTGGCCGTAGGCCTTTTCGATCATGCTGGCCGGCGCGGAAGTTTCGCGAGGCCAAATCGTCGGAACTTCCGACCGCGTTGCCGCGTTTCCCGAAACGACTCCGTTCACCCCCGCCGACGTCACCGCCAAGATGATTGCCTCGCTCGGCATCGACCCTGCCAGCCACTTCCTCGATCCCGCCTGCCACCCGATCAAGGATCTTTACGAGTCGTGACAGATTCTCGTTGCTCGAACGTCACGCCCAGCGGCGTGAAGTTCTTTTGAATGGCTTCGAGACCGTTTTTCATGATGATGATGTCTGCACCGTGGCACAGGAATCGGCCTCCCAGACTGAGGACTTCTTGAGCGTGCTCGACGCTGAAGATCGGCATGCCCCAGTGCTTGCCATGTTTCTGCACGGCGGCGGAAATTGTGCGCATGGCGTCTTTGATCAGCGCGTGATTCATCTGACCGGGGATGCCGGACAAAATGCTAAAATCTCCGGGCCCAAAGAAGACGACGTCCACGCCCGGCACGGCCGCGATCTCGTCCACTTGAGCGAGCGCTTTCGGATCTTCAATTTGGATGACGAGAAAAGTTTGCTCGTTCGCGGCTTTCAAATAATCGACGAGCGGCGTCATACAAAACGGGTTATCGGCGTTCGCGGCGTCGATCCCACGCTGGCCTTGCGGAGCAAACTTGGCCCAACGAACCACCTCGTGAGCCTCCGCCGCGTCGTCACAGCGCGGGTACATGATCCCGGTCGCTCCCGCTTCGAGAATGCGGCCCATCCGCATGAACTCACCTTTCGCCGGGCGAACCATCACGTCCGAAGTCCCCACGCGAGCGGCTCGCAGCAATTGTTCGGCCGTTGCCACGCTGTGATGATGATGCTCCAGGTCGAGCCAAATCCCGTCGAACCCCATCAGGCTCGTCATCTCGTAAAGCGTCGCATCGGGATAATGCAACGTCGTCAGCAACACCGGTTTGTTCTGAGTAAGCTTGGCTTTGATTCGACTGGTTCGCATGGTTGGCGTTTCTGTTCCAATTCATTGAGGGACTGACGTTTGAAAATCGTAGTCGTTCATCATCCCCTTTTCATCATCCGCCGTTGCGGCCAGCGACGAATCGCGGTCAGCACAATCAGATTGAAAAAGTGCATCGTTCCGAGAACGGTCAAGACGAGACCAATCTTGGACGACAGGAAGTTGACGCTTTCCACCGGTGTTGCCACCGAACTGCCGACCCTCAGGTTGAAGAGCACTCCGGCCAGATTCATCAGATAGAAGCCCACAACGAGCAACCGATTCACGGCATCTGCCAGAGCCGCATTGCCCTGGAACACATCGATCAAGAACACACGACCGTGCCGCGAGAGTGTCTCGGCTACCCAAACGGTGATCGTGGCACTCACGCAAAGATAAGCCGCATAGGTCCAGACGACGATCGTCATGGCATCGTCCTGTCGGCGGAATCCAACGTCGGCAGTTCGCCGCCATCGTCGTCCGCCTTCGCCGGCAATTCGCGGGTCAGTTTCCGCCAGTGGTTTAAACGGTGCTCGGAAGCCGCTTGCTTACGAGCCACAGCCAGCCCAACCATGACAAGGAAGTGCAACGCGCCCAAGAACACCAGAACGGTGCCGACCTTCGTGCTGAGAATTTCGATGCTGGTTTTCGTATCGCTGACTTCTCGATCGATTTTCAGGACGAAGCAGATCACGCCAAAACTCACCAGATAGAAGCCGACCACAAGCAAGTGAGACAGCGCTTCTTGTAAACCACGTTTCTCTTCATGGCCTTCGATGAGGTAGATGGTGCCGTAACGTCGCAATGTGCGTCCTACCCAGATGGCAACCGCAACACTGAGAGCCACGTAAACCAAGTAAGTTGCAACTGTGGTCATGATGTTCCTCGTTTCGATGGGGAGCGTTAGTAGAGCACGGTACTCATCAAGCAACCAAACCGCGATGTCCCTCGTGGAATTAACCACGGTCGGCCAATTCTTCAACAACGAACGTTGACGCGAAACCAGCGATAGGCAACTTGAAATGGCGGCGAGAAGTCTTCCGGGGCGTGATCGAGCCAAGCGTCGATTTCCACGAGTTCATAAAAGCCGCCGCCGGCAATTTCATCGGGATCGAAACAGGGAGGCTCATCGGTGATCGCGCGATACAAGACAGTGAACTCGTTTGCCGTTTCGAGGCCGGCAGGAAATTTCGCCAGTCGTTCCAGCGGAGCGGTCAAACCGAGTTCTTCTTGCATCTCGCGCGGAGCGGTTTCGTCGAAGGTCTCGCCGGCGGAAACGTGGCCCGATGCGGACGAAGTGTACCGTAGCGGGTATTCGTCCTTCGTCGCCGAGCGTTGCTGCAACAACAGCCGCCCCGCCGAATCGAACACAAAAATGCTGACCGCTCGATGACGCAGGTTCAAACGGTGAACTTCCGATCGCGGCCGTTGTTCGATCACCCGATCTTGCTCATCGACCACGTCAAACATTTCTTCCGGCATATCATCGTCACTCGTCGCGCGAGCCACTGGTAAAGTGGAACAGATAGTAAAGCAGCGTCAGGACCGATTGCAGTGTCGCTGCGACATACGTCCAACCGGCGGCGTTGAGCACATCGCGAACAGCCAATGCACCGTCGCCATCCACGATTTGAAGTTGCCCCAATAGCCGCTTGGCTCGATTGCTGGCATCAAATTCGACCGGCAAATTAATCACCTGAAACACCACGATGCCAGCGAACGCGACGATTCCCAGCACGATCAGTTTCGGCGAACTGAAGATCGCTCCGAGCGCCAACAAAATCATCGACAATGTCGGACCAACCTGAGCCGCCGGGACGGCCGCGTTTCGCACCACAAGCGGAGCGTAATGTTCAGCATGTTGTAGCGCGTGCCCCGCTTCGTGAGCCGCAATCCCAACCGCCGTGGCTGTGTGACTTTCGTAGACTTCTGGGCTGAGTCGCAAGACTCTCGCGGATGGATCGTAGTGATCCGACAACCAGCCTTGAGCCACTTCCACGCCCACATCATGGCAGCCGGAGTTATCCAAAATGTGTCGAGCCGCTGCTGCTCCACTGAGCGGTGCGGGAACTTGCATCCCGTGGTGATACGCCGATTTCACTCGCCATTGAGCCCACAGCATCAGAATCAACGCCGGAGCGGTAGCGATCAGAAGGCCGAAGCTCATAAACATGATTGATCTCCCAAAGGTGGAGCAGCACACGCGAGATCGCTTGTCGCCCCAAATTGACGCTGCCAAATACGCTGGATGCCCCCAGTTCGTTGATCGTGATCAAACCTTGTGCCGGAGTCCTCTGCGAATTCGGTCGTCATCACTCCGACGACCGAATCACCAATTCGGAGACACTCGTATTTCCAGGTCCGGCGGCTCAAATCCGTTGGTTGGAGAACAGCCAGCTCAATCGAGCATTAAAGTTTTTCAACGATTTTCGGCTCACTATCGCAATGGATTGAAGTCAACGTTGTTCAACCGAAGAGTCGCTAGATTTCGCACCGGCAAATTTTCCCGGATTGGCACAGACACTGCGAATCAAACCTACTGAGCAGCAAAACACGGGAGTGTCCCGGAAAGCTCAATCCCGTTCGATTCAAGTTTGGCCAAAAGGAGCCTGCCATGAAAAAGTTACTGATCCTGATTGCGTTGGTTGCTGGTGTGATGACCGTGGGTGGGACCTCGATGGCCAAGGCCGATCACAATTGCTGGGGAGGTGGCTATGGAGGATACAACAGCGGGTACAGCTACGCTCCGGCCTACAGTTATGCACCCGCGTATTCCTACGGCTACAGCGGTTACGGCTATCCGTCGTCTGGCATTGGATACTATCGACCTGGCCTGAGCATCGCGATTGGATCGGGCTATGGCGGCTGGGGTAGTGGGTATCGCGGTGGCCACGGTGGTGGATTTGGCGGTCATCATCACGGTGGCGGCCGATGCCGATAGTCCGATTGTCAGAGCTTTGCCTCAATGACCTCAACGCAACAACGAAAAACCCGGCTCGGAATTCTCCGGCCGGGTTTTTTTCGTTTTTAAATCACGATGAGTTACAACTTCACCTTACTCCGCTTTTGGCGGCGCTGGCGTGAGCAACACGGGCGAGCACCGTGATTGGCTTTGGTGATTTTGCGATTATTCTTGGCCATGAGATATCCCTTAGATCAAATTCCGTCAACGATTTTCCAAATCCCCAGGTTTTGAGGTGCGGGAATGTAACCGCGTCCTGAGATCTTGCAAAGCACGGAAGGTTGGTTTTTTGCACAGAATCCACGATGCTCGATTGGCACTCCACGAAAGGAAAGATCGTGAACCAGTCGGTTTTCATGCGGATCTTGGCAATCATCGGCATTCTGGTCACTGTGCGCTTCACGTTAGCGACAGAATCGACTGCCTCCGCCCAGGGGTTTTCTCCGGAAGAGGCGGTTCGGCGAATGACTCCTGCGGCGGGCTTTGAAGTTCAATTGCTTGCCAGCGAACCGCTCGTGCGGCAGCCGGTGTGCATCGAGTTCGATGATCGGGGTCGGTTGTGGGTCATTCAGTACTTGCAGTATCCGAATCCGGCAGGGTTGAAGCGTGTGCAAGTCGATCGCTTTTCTCGCACGAAATACGATCGCGTGCCGGAGCCGCCGCCGCACGGACCGCGTGGTGCGGATCGTATCACGATTTTGGAAGATCGCGACGGCGACGGGCACATGGACCACAGCCGAGATTTTATCGACGGGCTGAATCTGGCGACCGGCATCGCTTTTGGACATGGTGGCGTGTTCGTGATCAACGTGCCGTACTTGCTCTTTTATCCTGACATGAATCGCGACGATGTTCCGGATGGCGACCCGGAAGTGTTGCTCACCGGCTTTGGAATGGAGGACGCACACAGTGTCGCCAACTCGCTGATGTGGGGGCCGGACGGTTGGCTTTACGGCTGTCAGGGAAGCACGGTCACCGCCAACATTCGCGGGATCGAATTTCAACAGGGAGTGTGGCGATATCACCCGCTGACGCGTGCATTCGAACTCTTCTGCGAAGGGGGCGGAAACGCCTGGGGTCTGGACTTCGACCGAGTCGGCCAATTGCTTTACAGCACCAATCATGGTGGATACGCGATGCTGCATGGCGTGCAAGGGGCGTCCTATTGGAAGTCGTTTGGCAAACATGGAGCGCTGCACAATCCGCACGCCTACGGCTACTTCGATCACGTTCCGTACAAGGACTTTCGCGGGGGTCACATCACGGCGGGTGGCATCGTGTATCAAGGGGACTCGTTCCCTGATTCGTTCCGAGGCAAGTACATCGCGGCGGACCTGTTGAAACATTGCGTCACTTGGCACAACATCGTGCCGCGCGGTTCAACGTTTCAATCGTCCTACGGTGGCGAGTTGCTGATCGCCAACGACACTTGGTTCGCCCCATGTGACGTAACGATGGGTCCGGACGGGGCGATCTACGTTGCCGATTGGCATGACTCCCGAACGGCTCACCCCGATCCCGATGCCGATTGGGACCGCTCTAACGGTCGGATTTATCGGATCGCGGCGAAGGGGACGCCGCCAGCGAGGCCGATTGATTTCGCAAAGCTTTCGACCACAGAGTTGCTCGACCTGCATCAGCATCGAAGTCAGTGGTACGTCCGCCGTGCGAGACAAGAGCTGGTTCGACGCCATGAGAACTCCGTTCACCAAACGCTGAAAGACAAATTGGCTGCCGATCACGATGAAGTTGCGGCACTCGAAGTATTGTGGTCGCTGAATGTTGTCGGGGGATTTGACGAATCGTTGGGCATGAGGTTGCTTGGTAGTCCGCATCCGGCCGTCCGTTCGTGGACGGTTCGGCTGCTTGTCGACAGCGGGCCGATATCGGCCGAGATGGCTCATCGACTTGACAAGTTCGCGGAGAAAGAGCCCGTTGTGACTGTCCGACAGCAACTCGCTTCGACCGCCGCTCTGCTGGCGGCTTCACAAGCGTTGCCGATCATCAACGCCAACATCAACCGGGACATCGACAACGACGATCCGTATTTGCCTTTGCTGTGGTGGTGGGCGGTCGAACGGCACAGCGTCAGCGGTCGCGAAGAAGTGCTGCGACGATTCGTGCGCCCGAGCTTGTGGAAATCAAAACTTGGCCGGGACACGTTGTTGATTCGACTGATTCGCCGTTATGCCGCTGAAGGGAGCTCAGCCGGAATGGACTCGGTTCTGAAACTTGTTCAGGCAGCTCCCGACGACGCTGCACGTCACGCACTTTGGTCACAGATCCTGCAAGGTTGGCGTGAGATTCCGCACGCTCAGCAGCCGGAAGATCGGATTGGTCACGCGAGTGGACAAGAACTTTCCAATTTGGTTCTTGCTCGATGGCGTGCGGAGCCTGACGATGCGACGTTGCTGCAACTAAGTCTCGCGTTGGGAAATCGCGAATCGTTCGAGACGGCCTTTCGCGATTCAATGAATCCGCAAATCGATGTCTCGCGGCGAGTGGTTCTGTTCGGCATTTTGGCTGATGTGGCTGAGTCTTCGCTGATCGAACCGCTCCTCAAGCTCATCGCTTCCGACGAGCCGGAAATGGTTCGGATCGCAGCTCTGCAGACGTTGGGGCGTCTCAATGATCCTCGTATCGCGAGTACGTTGATCGAGTTGCATCGTCGATCAACCTCGGAAAAGTTGAACTCTCGCATCCGCGACGAGCTGCTCGGTCGGAAGGAAGGTGCGCGAGCTTGGCTGACAGCGGTGGATCGAGGTGACATCGCGGCCTCGGCCACGCCGCTTGAACAGGTTCGGCAAGTCGCTCTCTTTGACGACGCTCAACTGGATTCTGTGGTGGCGAAACATTGGGGCAAGCTGCAGGCGGCGAGTCGTGAAGAGAAGCTGGCGGAAGTCCGACGTCTGTCCAACGATGTGCGGGCTGCGCCGGGGAATGTCGCGGCGGGGAAGTTGGTCTACAAAAAGCACTGTGCCTCATGCCATCAATTGTTTGGTGAAGGAACAAAGCTCGGTCCCGATTTGACAACCGCCAATCGACTCGACCGCCAATACATGTTGATTTCGCTCGTCGATCCCAGCAGCGTCATTCGCAAGGAATTTGTGAGCTTCGTCGTAACCACAAAAGATGGCCGAGTGCTCACCGGCTTGGTCGGGGTTCGCGATGAGGCCAGTATGACACTGGTCAACCCCAAGAACGAAAAAACCACGATCACCAGAGGGGACATCGACGAGATTCGCGAGTCTCCCGTATCGCTGATGCCGGACGATCTCTATCGACAGCTCAAGCCGCAAGACCTTCGCGACTTATTCGCCTATATGGAATCACCGCTGTAGGTCGGCCTTTCCCGGCCGACCCACGGGTTTTGTCTCGACAATTCATTCCGCCGAGAACTGATGCACCGTCACATGGCGATACGTTTCGCCCGGCTTCAAGATGCTGCTCGGAAACGACGGCTGATTCGGGCTGTCCGGGAATTTCTGAGTTTCCAGGCAAAAGGCTCCATGCTTCGCAAAACCGCCGACGTCCGGTGTGCCGGGCAAATAGTTGCCGGTGTAAAACTGAATGCCCGGTTCGGTTGTCAAGACTCGCATCACGCGGCCGGTCGTTGGCTCTTTGACTTCGGCCGCCAAGACCGGCTCTTTCGGCCTTTCGCCGCCGTTGATGACCCAGCAGTGATCGTAACCTTGCGGCTCGTTCGTCAGCTTGCCGAGATCGGTCCCGATCGCTTTCGCTTGAGTGAAATCCATCACGGTCTCTTTGACCGAGGCCAACTCGCCGGTCGGTATCGATCCTTCGTCAACTGGCAAGTAGTGATCGCAATTCAGCCGCAAGGTGTGCTCCAGCACCGTGCCGTTCTCCGGCCGAGCCCCCTTCAAATTCCAATACGCATGATTCGTCAAATTGATCGGCGTGGGCTTGTCGGTTGTCGCCTCGTATTCCATTCGCAGTTCATTGCCGTCGGTCAGCTTGTACGTCACCGACGAGGTCAACGTACCGGGATATCCTTCGTCGCCATCTGGGCTGACATGCGTCAGCTTCACACCGGCCCAACCTTCGCCGCTCCACGGTTCGCCGGCCCAAATCGCCTTGTCGAAGGCTTTTATCCCGCCGTGTAAATGATGATTGCCGTTGTTCGTTGCGAGCGTGTATTCGGCATCGCCAATCTTGAACTTGCCGTTCGCAATGCGGTTCCCGTACCGACCACACACGACACCAAAGTACGGAGGATTCTTCACGAACTTGGTGTTGTCCGGAGAAAACCCACAGACGACGTTGTCCAACTTGCCTTTCCGATCCGGCACCTCCACCGACGCAATCGTGGCCCCAAAATTCAACACGACGACTCGCAAGCCATGCTTGTTAGTAATCGTGAATTGCTCCAGCGACTTTCCGTCGAATTCGGCATCAAGTTTTTGTTGCGTGACTTTGGCGGCGCTCATTTCAGGCTCTTTGGCTGTGAGTGGATCGGAAGGAGAAGTGACCGGAGACGTTGTGCTCGGGGATTTCACGACCGGTATCGGGGGGATCGGTGACGGGGGGAATGTCGGCGCTCGCTCGCAAGACAAGCCGAACGTGGCGAGCAGACACACTGGCAACGTCAGCCGGGAATGAATTTGACGCATGTGGGATTCCGATCGTTATGAACGTAGAGCAGGCGGATCGCCTGCTCGGACTGGGGCCGAATGACACAGGCGGGCCACCTGTGCTACGGGGTTTACAGAATGGCCGCACCGCGGACGTTGATTCCTTTGAGCGCCATCTTCAGTTCTTCGATGTTGGGCGAAATCTCGAACGCATCGGAACGGCTGATCAATTCTTTCTCGATGAAATACTGCAACGAGTCATTGAACAATTGCATGCCTTCTTCTTTGCCGATGCGGATCGCGGCGGCCAGCTTGTTGTCTTGCTCTTCCAAGACCAGCTTGCGGACGACTCCGTTGAAGAGCATGAGTTCGATGATCGGCACGCGGCTGGGCTTATCGACGACGGTCTTGATGAGCTTCTGAGCCACAATGGCCTTCATGTTGAACGCCATCGCGCCGCGCAAAGCCTTGTGCATGTCTTGCGGAAAGAGGTCCAGAATACGGCCGATGCACGACGGAGCGTTCGAGGCGTGGATCGTTCCGTAGACCAAGTGGCCGGTTTCGGCGGCGTGGATCGCGGTGCCGAACGATTCTTGATCGCGCATTTCGCCCACCAGCATGATGTCCGGATCTTGTCGCACGGCGTGCTTCATGGCGATGTGAAAATCCTTCACGTCCATGCCAACCTCGCGTTGGTTGATCAACGCCTTGTCTGACGTGTAGACGAATTCGATGGGGTCTTCGATCGTCAGAATGTGAACGCTCTTGCGATGATTGATGAGGTCCAACATCGAAGCGATCGTCGTTGACTTGCCTGAGCCGGTGACTCCGGCGAGCAACACCATGCCTTGGTCGTATTCGGTCAACCACTCCATCGAGGGGGGAAGGTACAGGCCCTCGAAGTTGGGAATCGTGCGTTCGATTTTACGGCTGACCATGCCGGGAATGCCCATTTGCACGAACAAATTCACGCGGAATCGCCATTTGTCGCCGTCCATTTCGATCACATGCGAAAAGTCGGAGCCTCCTTCGTTCCAGAAAATTTCGGTCAACCGCTCGTCCATCATTGGCATCAGCAGCGCTTCCATTTTCTCCCTGGTGATCGGTTCCATGTCCAACGGCACCAGCGTCCCTTTGATGCGGAAGATCGGCGGTCGGCCGACCTGCATATGCAAGTCTGAGCCTTTGTGCTTGACCATCGCTCGGAAGATTTTGTCGACTTCCAGATTCTTCGTGGCACCAAAGGATCGTTTGGGAGGCGGACCTGACGAGGCGGCGGCGGGCGCAGAGTGACCTGACATGACAGACTCCTGACGAAAACACGGAACCGAAAAGCACGGTGAAATCACACCGAAAACGGTCCACAGTTGTAATCGAGCCAACCGCCGCGCATCCAGCGGCCAGTCAGAAATTTCGCGCGTCGATGTTTGCATGAACGACTTCGCGAGCGGCGCGGCATCAGCCCCCCGACTGGGCTGAGAATTCGACAATTCCGCACCACCGTGGCTAACGCGGCCCCACTCGCCAGCGCAAAGAAATCGCACGGATTACGCGCAGCCGACCACATACTTCAGGACCACGACGAAATGGCAGACGCTGCCCAGCATCACCAACACATGCCACACCGCGTGATAAAACAAGCGGCGCTCGTCATTCATGAAGAACCACGTACCAGCCGAATAGGCCAAACCGCCCGCGAAGACCCAAGACAGACCGTCCAGTCCAAAGCAGCGATAGAACTCCGGCAAAGCCACAATCGGAATCCAACCCATCAGCACATAAAACCACGTTGCAACGCCATGTTGCCGGGTTCGAGTCAGCTTCAAGAGGATGCCCACGACGGCTAAGCACCACATCGCCACCAACAACGCGCCGCCCCAACCGTCACGCAGATATGTAAGACCAAACGGCGTGTAATTCCCCGCGATCAACAGAAAAATGCAAACCTGATCGAACGTCCGAAAGCGGTGCCGCCAGATGCCGCGCCGGAAACTGTGCGACAAGGTTGAGGCCGCGTACAGCAGCGACAATGTCACGGCGTAAATCAGACATCCGACGCTCAACCACGGGTTCTCGCGTTCCACCGCCGCACGCAACAGACACCAACCGGCGGGAAGACTCAACGCGAAGCCAACTCCGTGAGTCCATTGATTCGAGATCTCGGCGATCTCAAACCGATCGGCCGATCCAATAGCCAAACTACGTTCCATTATCGATCCTGTTACGACCTTTGAGGGCTGCGTCGAACCGCAGCACTCTGGGGGGATATCAGATTCCACCGGGTCGGCAAACAGCGCTTTCAGCAAACGTCTCGTAAAAAACAAAATCCCCGGTCGCATCAGGTACGACCGGGGATTTGGTTGAGAGAAAAGGATCAACGTTCTGAAGTGACTACAAACCTGTGACCGTGGCTTCCAGAACCTTGCCCATCGCCTTGAAGGAAATGGTTGTCGGTCGGCCGTTGACAGTCACAGTGAACTCTTCCTGAATAATCGCACCCGGTTTATCCGGAGCGGTGATCGTCATCGGCAACACATGAACCTGAGCCATCGTCTGTGGCAGACGGACTTTGAAGATACCCGTATCGCTGTCGCATTCGATCTTGTCGATTTGGATTGGCGATTTGCCCTTAATCACGACGTTGAATTGCTTCGCTTCGCCCGGCTTCATGACGCCTAGCGACACGACCGACGGAGTGATCATCACGTCTGCTTCGACGTTGGCTTCGACCAGCAGCGGGACTTGCGGGCTATTTTGATCGTCAGTTACCAGCGTCAGTTGTTCGCGGATCGGCCCGACGGGAGCATTCGGAGCGAGACTGACGACGATGTCGTAATCAACTCGACCGCTGCCACGAGTGACCTCGACCGCTTTGGCCGTGACCGCTTGACTGCGGCTGCGCACTTCGGTGACTTTCCAGTCATCGCGACCGGCGTATTGCAGCTTGATCTTGCGAGTGGCTTCCTTGCCCATCTCGACCGCACCAAAGTTCACCGAACCCGGTTCGAAGACCACGTCCGTGCGGATGTAGGCGGTGATCGGAATCTTCACCTCGGCGTACAACGGAGCGTCGATCTTGATGATCACATTCGAGTCTTTGCGTCGCGTGAACTTTTGAGTGTTCATCGTGACTTCAATATACCCTTCTTCCAAGCTTTCGAGTGAAGTCTTGGAGGGTTTGCCCGCCGAGCAACCGCAGGTCGTGCTTACGTCAGCGATGTGAACCTGCTGCTTGTACAAGTTGGTGATCTTCACCCGGACGACGGCATCGGACCCACGGGCCACCACGCCAAAGTCGATCTTGCGCTGGTCAAACATCTTCTCCGCCCAGGTCAATTCCTGAGCAGACACGCTGCTGGCACTAGCGACCCCCAGAATCAATGCCAAGCAAGCTCTTCGTCGAATAGTCAACATGATGTGTTCTCGCATGGCCGAACGAACGCGGTCCAGCCCCGTTCGCGGCAGAGAGGAAGTAGTTCACCGCCTCCCGGTGAACATTGAACTCATTCCCGCTTCAAGATTCCTGGTCAATCGGCAACGCACTTGGCGGGCGGAATTCGCGTCGCCAACGTAGCATTGAAGACAGACTCAGACTAACTCCAAATCACCCAGCCAGGGTGCGGGCAAGAAGCTCAACCGCTCCAACTTGAGTTCAGGCAGCGGGTTGTATTCTCGCCTGTCCCATCGGCAACCACTGCCGCAGGAACTTACCCCTGGAATGAAAAATTGTCAACGAGTGCTTTGTCACGCGGCAGACAATTCGCACAATGCGAATCGCCGCGCCAAGACAATTTACACATCGGGTAGAGCGGCCCTGTTCACCGTAGCTTCAACGACCCGAACAGCTTCTCGGAAAATGCAACGAACTTAGGGGTTCGACGGCCTCACCGCCCCGCGCAGTTTCTCCCACTGCCGCAGCCCCACTTCTTGAACGCGCGAATCGGACCACATCTCCAGCGGCGAGTAACGCGGATGCCGGGACTCTTTGTACGGATCGTTGTGCCGAGCGTTGTAGCAGCCGATGAACGCCCAGCGCGGCTGATCGCTCCGGTTCTGATCCGATCGGTGTAGCAAGTTGCAGTCAAAGAAGATCGCCGAACCGGGGTCGAGTTCGACGTGGACCAACTCCAGTCGCTCGCACGCCGCCTGGACATGTTCCAAGTCCGCGCCGGTCTGATCGCCGACCTTTCCATGATCAATTCGACCTAGCCGTTGCGACCCGCGCAGTACTTGCAGACAGCCGTTCTCGCGAGTCGCCCGATCCACCGCGATCATGCAGCTCGCCAGGTGCGGGAACAAACAACCGTTGCTGTACCAGTAGCCGTAATCCTGATGCCACGCCCAGGCCCCGCCGACTCGCGGTTCCTTCAAGATCATTTTGTGGTGATAGTGATAAACCTCGTCGAGCAGCAGCGTCTCCATCACGGAGACGATCCGTTCGCTGCGAACAATCGCGCCGTAAATCGAATCGGTTGGCAAGTCGTTGCTCACCACCAGATCAATCGCCCCCCCTTCGCCATCCGCCCGAGTCGCCTTTTGCCGTTGCAGTTCATGATCCGCGCGAGCAATCTGCGACAGCAACTGAACTTCTGCCGCATCCAACAAATTCGGAACGACGAAGAAGCCGTCTTCTTCATACTGATCAATGTGACTCGGTTGAATCCGAAAGGTGTTCATCGCGAAGCTCCCAACCTTGGAAGTGTTTGTAGAAGTAGAAGTAGAACGGGGTCAAAGAATGAGACGGCAATCATGAACTGGCTGCAGCGAATCATCCACATACCCACGATGCTGCTCATCGGCGCGGTTCGATTGTACCAACTCACACTGAGCCACCTCATCGGCCGACAGTGCCGGTTTCATCCGACTTGCAGCGAGTACTTTATTCTGGCCGTGCGGAAATACGGCGCGATCCGCGGAGCATGGCGAGGTCTCAGACGCATCTGCCGCTGTCATCCCTGGCACCCCGGCGGTGTCGATTGGCCATGACAAGGAATCTTACTCATCGTCATCCTTCTTCCGAAACCAGCCGAATGCCCCTTTGCCCTCCTCTTTGGGGGCTTCGGGCTTTCGCGACTGCGCGCCAAGCGTGATCAATACTTTGGGCAAGACTTCGTCAAACTTTGTGTCATTGCGACGCCAGCCGTTGAAGTCGGCGACCACATGCGCCGCGATCGCTTTATCGTGTTTGCCTTTGGCATCGCCACCAAACAAAAAACCGTCCAGGATCAACGGCAGCAGCAGCTTGAGCTCTTGGCCGGTCTCCTTTTTGATTTGTTGCTCACGGTCCAACAACCGGCCGACTTCAGTTTCAATCCACGGGGCTGTCAGGGAATTCTTCGAGGCCAACAGAATCACTTTATGTGGCTGTTGCGAATCGTACTGAGCCTCCAACGGTGGCTCGACGCGCGCGGCATCGGGCATTTCGTCGAGCCAACAAACCAATCCGACTTGTCGCAACCCAGCCGCCAATCGCTCGGCGAACGACACGTCTTCGTGACTGAAACGGATGAAACAAAGAGTCGTCGGTGCCGCCAACGTGCGGAGCGAGGAAACCACATCCGCCGGTAAGCCGCTTCCCAACAAAAAGTCCGCCGGAATCCGACCGCGAGCTCGCAGCCAGGTATCCAGGCCGATGCTACTCGGACCGGCGTGAGTAGCCGTGTCCAATCCGGTCACTTGAGTCAGATCGCAATTCCCGAAACGAGTCCAACCGCACTGCAATCGCGAAGCGTGCGTGTCGGCGAACTTAGCCAAACTGAAATCCGTGCCGAACACCTTCGCGTCCGACATTTCGACTTTCGTGAGATCCGCCTCAACGAAGTTGGCTTGCGACAGATTCGACTTCGACATGTCCACGCCATTCAAATTGGCGCGGCTGAAGTCCGCTTCAGTGGCATCGGCTTCCGTGATCTGTGCTTTGAACAGATTGGCTCGATGCAGATTGGCTTTCGGCAGTTTGGCCAATTTCAAATTCGCTCGCGTCAGGTCCGCTTCGATCAACATGGCGCCCGTCAAATCGGCGCGAGTTAGTTTGGCTCCGACGAGCAACACGCGGCGCAGATTCATACCGCGCAGATCGGCATCGCGCAAATCGGCCTCGGTCAGATCGAGCAGCACATTGGCGTTCGCTGAACGGAATTTGGCCAGAGCCTGCTTGCCCTCTTTGACCGCTGCTAAGACACTCTTATTCGCCACGAAATACACCTCGTTGATTAACGGCGTTCCCCAGCGGAGATTCTGGCATGAGATCCGTGGCGAAACAATTGGCTTCCGTGTCGCGCATCCCTTAGCTCAGGCGGTCCGCCTGAGTCGCGTTGCCCTTAGCGACGCAGATGCAGGCAAAGCCACCCGCACTACGATTTGTTTCGGGCGATCAATTCCGCCAGCGACTTCCTGACCGTATCGCGATCCCCGACCACCACGAAATTTCGGAACGAATACTCGCCCGCCGCAATCCCTTCGGGCCGCCGCTGTCGAAAGACGCAATTCCACTTCACGACTTTTTCCGCCTGAAATCTCCAGCGACCATAGCCTGCCCCTTCAAACCCAGCCGATGGCTGATCCGGAGAATAGATCCCCATCGCGTGGTTCCCAGACTCGGTCGAAAGCACAATTGGAAGCGACTGTTCGCCCGGCCCGTCCGACAACGGTTGCAATTGGCCGGTCTTCGGTTCGAACGTCCAAAATGACGAGAACTCCGGCGGCATGTAACCGGTGGCCGCTTCAAATTGTGCGAACGTGTGCTTCTCGCCAATCGGCACTTGAAACGTCACATCAAATCGCACGACGTGCGACAAGTCTCGAAATCCGATCTGCACTCGCTTAGTGAGCAAATGATTCGACAGCCGCGTGGTGTTCTTCGCGGGATGCCCGGCTGACTCTTGCCCCGGCGCAAGCCAAAACGCCATTTGAGTTGTCGTCTGCAAACTGTCGGGTGTCGCGAACGAGTGCAACAACTGGCTTGTGGACTTCAGCCCGGCACCATCATCTCGCGATCCCGCCTCGGTCGGGTTGTACGACTCCGCCCAAAACGCCGATCCCGCATCAAAGCTGCACGCCGCTTGAAGCTGCCGGCCGTGATCGGCACTGTTGATAAATTCTTGCCCATTCCACGTCAGCGAATGAATCGCCCCCGCCAAGCGTGCCGTCGTCGTGACCACAATCTCCGATGCCCCCGCGACACGGCGAATCACTCGTTCCGGCTGAGATGTCGGCATTTCTTCGGCCCATGCAGTTACTGGCGGTTTGAGCCAAGAAACAACAATTAACACACCAAGCCAAATCAGACTTTGGCTTCGGACGATCGTCAGAAAATTGTTCGACCTTGGTCGAGACACGGTGGTGAACCTCGTTGAGACGGGTGCGATCCATAGCTGACCGCTGAAGTTGGTGTTTTATACGAAGTTGGGTATCGCGTCGGTGCTCACCACGACGCCGGGGATCGAAAAACGAAAAAAGCCTCATTTCCCTGAGGAAAAGAGGCTATTCGTGTCTCCGAAGACTCAGAGGGGCCGGTGGGAGTTGAACCCACGCGTGACGGATTTGCAATCCGTTGCCTTAGCCACTTGGCTACGGCCCCAAGTGCGGGCGGAATGTAGTCGTGAAAAACAAAGTCGGTCAAGCGGCGTTTTTCGCCAAGACGTCCGATCGACAATTGCATTCTTGACAACCATTCCTTTTGCGCAGCCTACGCATCCTGCCTTGGTTGACATTATCCATGAGGTTCTTAGATTGGCTCCCACTCCCATCAAGGTGGAAGGGGGACGGGCGTTTTTTTCACGCGGCTGAACCATTCTGCGAGCGGTTCTGCGGCGTGAAAAAACCCGACCTGATCGCCATCAGTTGGCTCACTTCCAAGTTCCACATCGCTGAACAAAGGACCGCACCCATGTTGATTCCCAAAATGTTTCTGAGCTGGATGAAGAAGAACGTCACCCCACGCCGCCTGAACACGAATCGTCGCCAACGCATGTCGACTGTCCCCTTGGAACGGCTGGAAGAACGCACCTTGCTGACCCCCGTTTTTGTCGTCGATGCTGCGGGAACGACACTGTCGAGCTTTGACAGCGCGACACCCGCTGTCGCGTTGAGCGCGGCTGTGGCGATTACGGGCCTGCAGGCGGGCGAGCAGATTGAAGGGATCGACTTCCGTCCCGCGACGGGGCAGCTCTACGCTCTCGGAATCGTCGACGGTGCTGGAGTCAATGACAGCGCAGGCCGCATCTACACGATTAACACCACAACGGGCGCAGCCACTCAAGTCGGTTCGACTCCGTTCATTTCGACTTTGACTGATGGCGCTTTTTACGGATTCGACTTCAATCCGCGCGTGGATCGCATCCGTATCGTCAGCAATGCCGACGTGAACTTGCGAGTGAATCCGAATGACGGCGCGCTGGCCGGCACCGACACGCCACTGGCATTTGTCACTGGGGATTCCAATTTCGGGGACGACCCTGCAATCGTCGCAGCCGCGTACGATCAAAATGTGACGGTGACTGGCACCACGACGTTGTATGGGATCGACTTTTTCAAAGACATTCTTGTCCGGCAGGGAAGCGTGAACGCGTCACCCGATTCACCAAACACCGGGAAGCTCACCACGATCGGTTCCACCGGCGTCGTGGCAACTGGTACAAACGGAAGCGGGTTCGACATCCTTGACGGGACTGCCACGGGATTTACCTCGATTACGGATGCCGGTCCCGGTCCGACCAAGTTTTACTCGATCAATCTCAGCACCGGTGCGGCCACGTTGGTCGGCAACCTCCTTTCCGGTGCCGTGATAATGCCCGATTTGGCGCTGCTTCCGGCCGCCGCTCCGGTCTTCGTTGGCACGACGATCGTCCTCCCTGGCACGGCAAACGCGGACACGGTGGTCGTTACGGCAACCGGGGCCAACTCGGGCAACTACAGCTTGAACGGCGCACCAGCCGTCAGTTTCTCCGGCATCACCGCGTTCACATTCAACGGCCTCGCCGGCAACGACACGCTGACAATCAACAACCCAGCCGCTGGGCTGTTCGCTCCCGCCGGCGGCATCTTCTACGACGGCGGCACGCAGACCGGCGCTCCAGGCGACAGTTTGCAGATCCTCGGCGGAGCACACACGGGAGAGACACATACGTTCCTCGCCGATGGGGCGAACGGGCACAATGGGACGATCGCTCTGGTCGGTGGCGCGACGGCGAACTATGCCTACTCAAATCTCAGCCCGGTTCTGGTGAACGCCGGAACTCCTGCGACGGTCGTCTTCAACTTGCTCAGTGGCAATGGCAACGACATGGCCCAGTTGGAGAACGATACGCCCAATGTCGCCAACATCTCGCGGCTGCGGAGTCTGGCGAACACGTTTGAGCAGACCGACTTCGTGACGCCCACCACCTCGCTGACGATCAATCTCGGCAACGACGGCGAGAGCTATTTCCAACAGGCGGTGGATGCGTCGTTCACCACCCCGAACATCGCGGTGAACGGCGGCACGGGAGCCAACACCTTCGGGTTGCTCGCGACGCCAACCGGTGTCACGACGACGATCACCGGCAACATCTTGCTGGACACCGTCAACATCGGCAGCGCGGGGAATTCGCTGGATACGATCCTCGGTGCGGTGGTTTTCAATGACGCCGCCGGAGTCTTTACCGACGTGCTGAACATTCTCGACCAAGGTGACGCCGGTCCCAACACCTATGTGCTCAACGTGTCCGGCAGCAACGGGACGATCTCCCGCACCGCGACCCCTTTGGCGGCGCTCATCACCTACAACGACAAGGTCGATCTTGTCGATGTGAAGGGGGGCCTCGGAGTCAACACCTACAATGTGGTCGCCACGCCGGCCACCGCAACCACGACGATCACCGGAAACACGGCTCAGGACATCGTCAACATCGGTGCCACGTCCAATTCACTGGATGCGATCCTCGGCGCAGTGATCTACAACGACGTCGTCGGAGATGCGACCGATGCGCTGAACATCCTCGATCAAGGGGACGCCTCGGCTAACACCTATGTGGCCAGCTTGGGGTCGTTTCCCTACATGATAATCTCACGCGCGGGCGCGGCGTTCATCGCCTACAATCAATTCGTCAACTTTGTCGCGGTGAACGGCGGCACGGGGGCCAACATCTACGACGTGCGGGCGACGCCTGTCAGTGCCGCGACGACGATCAACGGCGGTGCGGCTCAGGACATCGTCAGCATCGGCAGCTTCGGCACCAATTCTCTGGATGCAATCCTCGGCGCGGTGACGTTCAATGACGCCGCCGGAGCCAACGCCACCGATACGTTGAACATCAATGACCAGGGTGACGCCGGTCCCAACACCTATGTGCTTGACGTGTCCGCGGGCAACGGGACGATCTTACGCTCCCTCACCCCGGCGGCAGCACTCATCACCTATAACGCCAACGTCAACGTTGTCGAGGTGAAGGGGGGCCTGGGAGTCAACACGTACAATGTGCTTGGCACGCCGGTCGCCGCCACGACAACGATTACCGGCGGTGCGTTGCAGGACATCGTCAGCATCGGCAGCGCGGCCAATTCGCTGGATACGGTCCTCGGCGCGGTGGTCTTCAATGACAACGCTGCAGCCAACACCAACGATACGCTGAACATCAACGACCAGGGGGACACCACGGCCAACGACTACACGATTAACGCCACGACGATCGACCGTGATGGGGCGGGAGCTGGAACCAGCATCACCTACAACGCCAACGTGAACATCCTGGTGCTCAATTCGGGGGCCGGCGTGAACCTGATCAACGTGGCTGGGACGAGTGACGCGATCGCGAGTTTGACCGTCAACTCTGGTGCCGGGACCGATACCATCAACGTGAACGGGCCGGGACTAAGCCCAGCTAACACAGTCGCGGGAATCTACAACTTCAACGGCGAGGCGGACAACGACAAATTCTTTGTCACACCAGCCCCAACCAGTGTTGCCGGAGACGCGATTACCGTCGATGGCGGACTCCCTGCCACTGGCTCGATTCCCGGCGACGCACTACTTGTGAGTCCGTTGGCCGCGACGACCACGCTGACGAACGCCGCCGGCACGGGCAATTACAACACTCCGGGAATTCATCAGCAGGTCAACTTTGTGTCGATCGAGACCCTGGGGCCATGCCTCACGCTCCCCAACGCGTCGAACACCGTCCGTGTCTCGTGCGACGTGAATGGCAATCTGGTGATCAAATTAGGTTCGACCGTGATCTTCTCCGGTCTGGCCATGGGGACGAACAATCTGTTCGAGCGGATCTACCTCGAAGGGGGATCGCAGGCGGACCGGGTCATCCTCGAGAGTTCCTTGAACGGCTGCTTCACCGGAGAAGTGGTCGTCAACGGCAATGGCGGCAATGACAAACTGGACGCATCCGGCACGAGCGTCAACGTCAAGTTTTCTGGTGGTGCTGGCAACGACATCCTGATCGGCGGCAACGGCAACGATTCCCTGGATGGTGGAGCGGGGAACGACAAGCTCACGAGCGGTGGCGGCAATGACACCCTTCATGGGGACGCCGGCAACGACGGTTTGGATGCTGGCTCCGGAGACGACCAAGCCTTTGGCGGCGACGGCAACGACGCCATCAACGGCGGCAGTGGTAACGACAAGATGTTCGGCGAAACGGGCAACGACACGCTCGGCAGCGGCAGTGGCAATGACATCCAAGTGGGTGGCGACGGGAACGACAAACTGACCGGCGGATCGGGTGGCAGCTTGCTTATTGGCGGCACCGGAAGCGACATGCTCACCGGCGGTTCGGAGGACGACATTCTGATCGCCGGCAATACCGACTTCGATCCGATCACCGGTACACAGGACTTCGATGCGGACATCATGGCACTGATGAATATCCTTGCCGAGTGGACCAGTGTTGGGGGATCCTATGAAGTGCGAATCGATCACTTGCGTGGCACCACGGGGGGTGGTCTGAACGGAACGTCCTTCCTGACGGCCGCCACTGTCCACGACGACTCGCCGAGCCACGACGCTCTCAAGGGGTTGTCCGGCCGGGATTGGTTCTTCGCTCGGACGGTGCCAACCAAACGTGATAATGTGTCCGGCCGCGTGACGGGGCCAGTCCAATTGGCGGAAGCATTGGACGAGATTTAACCTCAATCCAATACCCCGACCGACCTCGCGTCGGTGGCTCGCGGGTTTCTGTACTGCGAACGCCACGATTTCAAAACTTCGCCCGACTCTTCGAGTCGGGCGTTTTTTTTCGGCGGGTTGCGTCCGACAATGTTGATGTGCCCGATAAAAGTCGGCGAACGGGAGGCGTCAGTTCCCTGGTTTTTCGATCGAAGAACAGTAACAGAGGCCTGACAGCCCCGTTCGCAAACTTTTGTCGAGCGTGTCAATTCTGAACAAATCGGACCTGTTTTGATCGCGACGAACGACGATTGGCCGGTTACGATTCTCGGCCGATCCGCGATTCCTGAAATCACGAACGCTCTCGCTCACCGGAAACCGAAGGAGTGAACCATGAGTTTGTCGCAGGCTCAATTGCAGTTGCCGGAAACGTTACAGGCTCAGTTGCTGGCGTTTCGCAAACGGGTGTGGACGATCAAATTGATCGAGGCCGCCTGTGGAGCGGTGTTCGGAGTTTTCGTTGGATTCCTGGCGACGTTCGCTCTCGACCGCATCCTTGACACGCCGGCAAGCGTGCGACTCGGCATCTTCATCGCGGCGATTGCCGGTTGTGCGTTGATCCCGCTGGCGCTGCATCGCTGGGTTTGGCGACATCGACGGCTGGAACAGTTGGCTCGATTGTTGAGCCGAAAGCATCCGAGCGTCGGCGATCAGTTGCTCGGAATCATCGAATTGGTTCACAACGAAAGTGAACAAGCTCGATCGTTGGCGTTGTGCCAAGCGGCGGTTGGGCAAGTGGCCGAGACTGCGGCGAAGCGTGACTTCTCCGATTCAGTGCCGGCTCCGAAGCATCGCGGTCGCGCGGTGCTGGCTTGTTGTGCGGGACTAGCGGCGATCGCATTGCTGGCGGTTGTGCCAGCGGCGGCGACAAATGCTTGGGCGCGATTCTTGAAGCCGTGGGGCGACACGCCGCGATACACGTTTGCCGCAATCGACGCATTGCCCGACACGATCGTCGTGCCGCATGGCGAAGTGTTTACGCAGCCGGTCAAGCTGGCCAGCGGCACTGCGTGGCGACCAGAAGCCGGGGAGATTCAAGTCGGGATGCAGCAGCCGGTGACCGCGCGGTTAAATGCCGGTCAGTACGAATTTGAAATCCCGCCGCAGATTGACGCGGCTCGGACACGCGTGCGAATCGGCGACTTCCGGCGCGATGTCACGATTCAGCCGACGCTGCGACCGGAGTTGTCCGGCATCGAGGCGAATATCGAACTCCCGAAATACCTCGAACGAACGAAGCCGGTTCACAAAGATGTCCGAGGCGGATCGTTGTCGCTGGTCAAAGGGAGTCGTGCGACGGTCGCGGTCACGGCGACTCGCGAACTGACCGGGGCGAAAGTGGACGGCGCGGCAACATCGCCAAGCGGTGCAAAGGTCGTTAGCCCGGTCGTCGCGGTTGATGAAAATCGGAAGTTGGAGTTCCAATGGATCGACAAGCATGGCCTCGCCGGACGCGAGCCGTTTGTCGTGTCGATCAATGCTCGCGAAGACGAAATACCGTCAATTGCCTGCGAAGAATTGCCTCGGCAAAAAGTCGTGTTGGATTCCGAGCAGCTCACGTTCAAAGTCCGAGCGACCGACGATTTCGGCGTGAAGCACGTCGGCATCGAGTGGAACGGTATCGACAAGACGAACTTCAAAGACCCCGCGAAAGGGGAACGCATCCTCTCGGCCGGTGGCAACGACAAAGAAACGCTCGACCTGACCGGTACGTTCTCAGCGAAAGTCCTCGGCATCGAACCGCAGCCGATTCAGGTCCGGCTCTTCGCGGAAGATTTCTTCCCCGGCCGCGAGCGAGCATATTCGGGGGTCTACACGTTTTATGTGCTCAACCCCGAACAACACGCGATCTGGATGACCGAGCAGTTGAGCAAGTGGCATCGGCAGTCGCTCGAAGTCCGCGATCGCGAGATGGCTCTTCACGAAACCAACAAGCAATTGCGTGACCTTGAGCCGGCGGAACTCGATCAAGCCGACAATCGCAAGCGGTTGGACAAGCAAGCGGTCGACGAACGAGCGAACGGGCGGCGGCTCAGCAATCTCGTCCTCTCTGGCGAAGATTTGGTGAAGCAAGCGAGTCGCAATCCGGAGTTCGGCGTCGGCCATTTGGAGAAGTGGGCCGAGATGCTGCAAATCCTAAAAGACATCTCCGGCAACCGGATGCCGTCGGTCGCCGACCTGTTGAAGCAAGGTGCTCAAGCTCCGCAGTTGGCGATGAATCAAGGGAATCCAAGCAAGCCAAATCCAAACGACGGCAAACCTCAATCGGGTCAGCCGTCATCGGCGAAGCCGAGCGAGCCGCCGCGACAAGCGGGACAGAACCGCGCGACAACGAAAAGCTCCGGCGGCAAGGAAGAAAAGAAGGAAGGCGAAGACGAACCCAAGAAACCGAACAGCGTGCCGTCGATCACCGATGTGGAATCGACTCAGCAACCGCAAGACCCGAATGCGAAGCCGTCCGAACCGAAGAAGAACAACAGCTCACCGAGCTTACGACTGCCGTCAACGATGTTGGCCGGCAAGGCGAGCAGTGGCGATCAACCGAAACCCCCGGCATCGGAAAAGGTCGAAGAGGCGGTCAAGCAGCAACAAGATTTGCTGGCGGAGTTTGACAAGATTGCCGACGAGTTGAATCGCGTGCTGGCGAATCTTGAAGGGAGCACGTTGGTCAAACGATTGAAGGCGGCATCTCGCACGCAGAACAAAGTGGCCGGGCGGCTCGGCGATCAACTGACCGATGCGTTCGGCGTGGCGGCGGTCGCAACAAAAGAGACGGCGACGAAACTCTTCATCGAACTGTCGAAAGAAGAAGGAAAGGGCAGCCTCGACGTCTCGAACATCATGGACGACATCGCGGGTTATTTTGAACGCCGCCGCATGGCCCCGTTCAAGGTCGTGCTCGACGACATGCGCAAACAAGACGTCATCGGCGGACTGCGGCAACTTGGCGACGATCTGAAAAAGGAAAACGGGCTTTCGATGGCTCAAGCCGAATTCTGGTCCGACACGCTCGACCGTTGGGCCGAAGACTTGGTGGATGCCGGTTGCAAAGGTCAGTGTCCGGGCTGCAAGTCGAAGGGAAGTTTGCCCCCCTCGGTCGTTCTAGAAGTCCTGCAAATCCTGGAAGGTGAAATCAATCTGCGAGAAGAAACACGAGTCGCCGAGCAAGCCAAGCCGGCGGTCAAATCGGACGAACATAAAACGGAATCCGACCGACAGGCCGAAACGCAACGCATCCTGGGCGAACGAGTCGAAAAAGTGGTTGACCGGATCGCCACCTTGCCGGACGGCGAACAGGAATTCGCGAAAGAGATCGCGCTCCTGAACAAAGTCTCGGAAGTGATGCACGACGCGATGCTGATCCTCGGCCGCGCGGAAACCGGTTCGCCTGCAATTGCCGCCGAAACGGAAGCGATCGAGTTACTGCTGCAGTCGAAACGCTTCAACCCGAAAGGTGGCGGAGGCGGAGGTGCCAATCCCGGTGGCGGAGGCGGCGGCAACACAAACGACTCGGCCCTGGCGTTGATCGGCAGCGGCACGAACGAAAAAGAATCTCGCGAGGAACGCGACGTATCACAAAGCACCGGCGACTCCGGCCCAAAACTTCCGGAAGAATTCCGATCTGGCTTGGATGAATACTTCAATCGGCTGGAGAAGAAATCGGAAAAGTAAATGCGTAGGCGAGTTGCTCCGCGACTCGCATTCCGAGCGGCTCTGTGCGACTACCAGCGTCGAGCCGTCGAAAACCTCAGTCGCGGAGCGACTGAGCTACGTAGAAGTTGAATCACGAGGTGCATCATGCGGTTGTCGATCGCTGGTGTCTTGCTGCTGATCGCCGTTGCGTTTCCGCTGATTTTGGACGGGCAGGTGTTTACGAACAGCCTGATCGGAATGGTGTTCGGCTTCGGTGCGTTCGTGGTGGCGATGGTTTCGTACTCACGCGCCGACGTGAAGACGACGACGCAGTTTTGGTGCGCGCTAACTGGCGGCGTCGCGGCTGTGCTCGTGGTGGCACTCGCTGTGAAGCTTCCGAAAGCTTATGAGTTTCAGTCGTCGTTCAACCGCCAAGTTGATGCGGTTCAACAACGCGAGTGAATGTGATCGAAGGGGAATCGTGATGAAAGCTGTTGGTCTGGGCCTGTCGCTGTTATTGACGAGCGTCACTTTCGGCTTGGCTGAAGACAAGCCGAAACCGGCAGCCGCTGCCGCCGAGGCGGTTGTTGAGGCGGCTCAGAAAGCAGTTGAGGCGGCGACGGCGGAGCAGGAGCTTGTCAAAGAAGGTGTCAGCGCGTTGATTGAAGGAGTGCTGAATCTGTTCGGCGGCGGCGGTGCCGCAGTGCCAGCGCAGCTCATTCTTGGTGATGGCGACTTGCCTGCGGGGGGCGATCAGCTTGAGCAGCAGTTTGCTCCGCAATTGAAGCCGCTGGTCAAGGCGGAACTCTCGTTGATTCAGCGGGTATTTGAACCGACGAAGGAGCAGCAAAAGGAACTCAAGAAGGTCGGTGAAAAAGGACTTAAAATCGCCGTCAAGAAATTGGCCGATGTGCAACGCAAGATGCAGCAAGGGGGCTGGCAGGTGCCAACCGACGGGAGTTCGATTTACCCCGATCCACGCAAGCCGATTCAAGAGACGTTCACGGAAACGCTCAAGGCGATGTTTCCTGCCGAGAAGCTCGCGACTTATGAGGCGGAGATGGTCAAGCGGGGCGAAGCTCGCAAACGAGTTGCGCTGCTGAACCTCGTGGCCAAGATCGACAAAGATATGGTGTTGTCGAAGGATCAGCGGGAAAAGATCAGCGAGTCGCTGAAGACAAATTGGAAGAGCGGCTGGGATCAATCGCTGGAGATGTTCATGCACGGTGACGAGAACGTGCCGCGACCGGCGGATGAAATGGTCGTGCCATTTCTGAATGAGACTCAAAAGCAGGCTTGGCGAGACAGCAACACCGGCCAAAACCAATTCTGGGGTTGGGGCGGCTGGGGTGGGTTCGGAGTGTTGGTCGAAGATGACGCGGTTGGGAATTGAGAATTGACCGAGGTTGGTAACAAATGCGAGATCGAATTCGTCGGTTGTTTTTGTTGATTTTGATCGCGGCGGCAGTTTGCTGGAGCGGCGTTGTGGTCGCAGATGATTTCGCGATTCAACTCCTGGACGCGGCAGTTGCAGGTGATGACGACGAACCGAATGGCGAGCAGCTGCAGCCGGTACAGGGGGAGTTTTCGGAAGAGAACTTCGAGCAGTGGATTTTCGGCGGACGGAATGCCAGCACGGGGCGGCAGAAGTTGGAAACGCAGCTCAAGTTGCAAATGGATGCGGTTGATCGGGAGTGTCAGCTCAATGATTCTCAAAAGAACAAACTCCTACTGGCGGGGCGAGGAGACATCAAACGGTTTTGGGAACATTACGAAGTCACTCGTCAGAAATTCCTAATCGTTCGCAAAGACCAGCAGAAGATGAACGAGATTTGGCAAGAGATTCAACCGTTGCAAATGACTCTGAATGCCGGCTTGTTCAACGATCAATCGTTCTTGCTGAAGACGATTCGTAACACGCTCGATGCCGTACAGACGGCGAACTACGACACGGCCGTAGCTGATCGCAGGCTGGCGCGGTATCACGCCAAATTGGAACTGATGGTCGCCATGCTGGAAGCTCAAATGCCGCTACGGCACGAGCAACGGGAAAAGGTGCTGAAGCTGCTCCGCGAGGAAACGAAACCGCCTCACCGCTCGGCCGGGCAATACGAGTATTACGTCGTGATGCTGCAAGCCTCGAAGATCCCCGAAGACAAACTCAAACCGTTGTTCGACGCCGCTCAATGGAAAATCGTCAAGGCGAATCTGGCTCAGGGCCGAGGCATGGAAGAATTTCTGAAACAGAATGGTTTGATGCCCGATGGAGCGGAGTGAATCATGCCGCGATGCGCCTTGCTCGTCAGTCTGATTGTGCTGTGGGTGGTGATGCAAGCTGATACGGTCGTCGCACGGCCGAATTACAAACTGGGCTTTGAACAAGCCTTTCAGGATTTTGGCGAGGTGACGTGTGCCGCCTGTCACGAAGGAGACGACCAGCGGCAACGCAATGAGTACGCCAAACAACTCGAAGTCGCCTTGGGAGCGAAGATGGTGCGAGATCAGGCGCAAGTCGTTGCGGCCTTGAAGAAGATCGGTCCTCCCAAAGCCCGACCAGTGGCGGCGCCGGTGGTTCAGGCGCGCGCTGCAGTTGTTATGCGCAGACTTGCCCCGGCTTTCGTCGTCGAACAAGCGGTCGAACTCGATGACGATGGCAACGCGATCAACGTCCAAGTGCAGCGATTTTCGATCACGCATCAAAATCTGGATCAATGGATTTTCGGATCGAATAAAACCGTCGAGCAGGCTCGCACGGAATTTGAATCGCAATTGAAAATGGCCGTCGAAACAGTGACCAAGCAGTATGAACTCGACGCGACTCAGCGACGCAAGTTGCAGTTGGCCGGTCGTGGGGACATCAAGCGATTTCTCGGTGAGGCGGATGCACTGCACGCGGAATTAGGGGAAGCCGCCGCCTCGACATTGATCACGCTCGACCAACAAGAGTACGTCCAGATCCAGCAACGAGCGATCGGTTTGCGAAATCGCTTTTTGATGGCCAACAGGTTGAGCGACGGTGTGACCATTGGCTTGTTCGGCGAGCAATCGCTGTTGAACAAGACGATTCCAAAAGCGATCAGCCCGAAGTTCGCCGAGAAGTACCTAGCCGATCAGAAACTCCAGCGCGATCAGCAGTACGAAACCTATGTGACTCAGAGCGTTCAAAACCTGACTCAATTCCTGACGCTGCGAGAAGACCAAAAGGACAAGTTGAAAGCATTGATTCGATCCGACATCGCGCCGTTGCGGCAATTGAATCAGCAAGCTTACGTCTATGTGATGTACCAGCTTTCGCGAATGCCAGACGACAGGCTGAAGCAAGTGCTCGACGAAACCCAACTCGGGAAACTCGGCCAGATCAGAGCGAACGCGGCAGCATACGAGCAGCACCTCCGCAACTCCGGCCTCTGGCCTGGCGAAGTGGACGAGGACGGTCAGGAAGCTTCGCCATGAGGATATTGATGGAAACGATGAGGGGTCGGGGCATTCGCGCGGTCGGTGGTTCGATCGTGTTGATGTTGTTGTTGCCCGCCGCGACGAGTTTCGCACGGCCTCAATACAAAGTGGCTTTTGAAGAGGCGTTTCCATCGGCGGTCCAGGCGGTGACGTGCGCGTACTGCCATCCGGCGGAGGACAAACGGGAGCGAACCGCTTTCGCCAAGAAGCTCGAAGCCGCCCTGGGCGAACGGAATGTGAAAGATCGCGTGCAAATCGTGGCCGCATTGAAAAAGCTCGTTCCGGCGAACGAGCGACCGGCGGCCGCACCAGCGCCGGCAGCCGTAGTCGTTCGGGCAGGAGTCGCTCGGGCGGGTGTCATGATTCAACAAGCCGCACCGGTGGTGCAGGTCGATGACGACGGCAATGAGGTTCTCATTGAAGTGCGGCGATTCTCGATCACGCATCAGCATCTGGATCAGTTGATTTTCGGATCGAACAAAGCGCTGGAGGCAGTTCAGCGGGAATGGGAGGCGCAGTTGACTTTGAAGTTGGATGCGCTGCAAACCAAGTATCAGCTCGATGCGGCGCAACGACGCAAGCTGCAATTGGCCGGTCGTGGCGACATCAAGCGTTTCGTTAGTTTGGCGGAAGCGTTACATGATCAATTGGGGCCGGACGTGTCGCTGCAACTTCTTGAACAAGAAGAGTACGTTCGGCTTCAGCAAACGGCGATGGCTTTGCGGCAGCGAATGGCCGCCGGGGGCGGCTTGTTCGACGATCAATCGCTGTTGAGCAAAACCGTTCCGAAATCGATCCCGCCGAAGTTCGCGGCCGAGTATGCCGCGGAGCAAATCCGGGAACGCGGGCAGCAATTTGAAACGCAATTAGAGGCCAGCCTGGCGAGCTTGAAGCAATTCCTCATGCTGCGAGATGAGCAAAAGGAGGGCTTGAAGAAGTTGATTCGATCGGAAGTCCCTCCGCCGGTGCGAGTCAATCAGTACCTAACGATGTGGGTTTACTATCACCTGTCGCGGATGCCGAACGAAAAACTGAGCAACGTGCTGGACGAAACCCAAATCACCAAGTTCGGCCAAATCAAAGGGAACGCAGCTCGATACGAAGAGTATTTGCGACAATATGGGCTGCTGCCGGATGCCGGTGACGAGAGTCAGGAGAAATCCGAATGACTGCGATCTGGCGGCACTGTGTCGTGTCTTCGATGCTGGCTGGTTTCGTATCGGCGAACTTCGCCAGCGCAGACGTTGTCGATGCGGAGTTCGTGGAAGCAGAAATCGAAGTGACGCGATTTTTGGTCAATCAGCAAACGCTGGAGCAATGGATTGTCGGCAGCCAAACATCGGAGGGCACGGTGCGATTTCGTTTTGAATTGCAGCTAAAAGACGAGATCGCCCGCTGGAATGCAGCCTGCCAGTTGACGACCGATCAGAAACGGAAGTTCGATCTCATTGGGCGGGGCGACATCAAGAGATTCTTCGAGGAATTCGACGCGCTGATTCGCCAAGCCAACGACAGATCGAAGAATGGGTTCGTCGATCAGGCGACGTACATTGAACTCAGTCAGACCATTCGGCCAATGCAAGTTGCGTATCGAAAAGGGCTGTTTGGCGAGACGTCGTTGCTTCGCAAGACTGTGCAGAATGTGCTTGACGCCGAACAGCGGCAGAGGTTGGCCAAGCACTTACTTCGGCAGCGAACCGAGCTGTTTGAAACTCAGTTGGACACCGTCATTGCCACTATCAACCGCGTTGTGACATTTCGCAAAGACCAAGACGTGGAGTTTCGCAAGCTGATCAAAGAACAAGTCCCGCCACCGAAAGCCATCAGCCCGTACTGCCACGGCTATGTGCTGTATCATCTCGCGAAGTTGCCAGAAGAAAAGATCAAGCCGCTATTCAACGAAGAACAGTGGCAGAACCTTTCGCTGCAATTGCAAAACGCCGGTCGATACGAATCGACACTCAAGACCTATGGCATGTTGCCGGATGATTCAAGCATTCGTCAGGAGGACGAGGAATGAACGCGAGGAGCAGCAGTCAAAGACAAGGAAATCGGGTGTTGCGGACGCATTTGTGGAACTGGTTGATTGGCGTAGCTGTGATGGTCTGTGCTGCGTCAGCTCAGGCCGTGGATGTGTCGTTGGAAGTCGAAGACTTTGACGAGGACGGGCAGCCGGTGTTGAGGCGAGTCAACGTGGAGCAGCGGCTGCTTCAAGCGGACGAGAGGCTGCGGCATCGGTTGGAATTGAATCTGCAAATGGAGATCGAATACCTCGAACGGCAAGTGGAACTTTCGGATCAGCAGCGAGCGGCGCTGCGGTTGGCGGGGCGAGGTGACATGAAGCGGCATCTCGATGCGATCGCGGAGTTGCGGCGTGAGTTGCTGGATAAGAACGTCGACAACATCATCAATCAACAAATCTTTCAAGAGATCGCCATCCGACAGAATGAACTGAGCCTTCACGTTCGCGACGGCTTGCACGGGAAGGAGTCGTTGTTTGCGAAAGTTCTGCGAAGAACTTTACTACCGGCTCAGCATGCGACATTTGTCAGCAAACAATGGCGCACGTCGCGAGACAGCACGACGTTTTATCTTGCGGGAGTCTTGAAACTGAGCCACGATCAAGCCGAATCGTTGCGAAAGCTGGTCGCAGAGGAAGTCTCTGAGCCTAGCCAGCAATATCCGTCGGCACTGGCGTATTTGCTGTCGCAACTGGTCAAGCTGCCAGAGGATCGCTTCGCAAACTTTCTGGATGAGTCACAGTTGAAACGGTTGCAAGCGGAGTTGGCTGCGGTTCAAGCATTGCCACTTGAACCGACTGAGCCAGGTGAGCCTGACGAGAAAGAATCGAATAAGGTCAAACTCGTGGAGCCGCCGAACGTCAATGCGAAACGGCAACTTGGTGGATTTCGGCTCAACAGATTCTGAGCAGATTTAACGAGTCGCTGGTTGACGAGACCGGATACGCACGTCGAAATCGGTGGTCGTCATCTGGAAGCAAAGAAATTCGGCACCGGCGAGCAGCCCGCGCTACGGTTTTTCAGTCAATTTGAATTTCACGTTCACTTTGCCTTTGTTGTCGGCGAGTTGGCACCAAGCGTCTTCGCAGCGCAAGAACAATTGGCCGTCGCCCGGCGCTTTGAATAGACCATCAGCGGGGATCGCGAACGGCTCGCTCAGTTCGTAGTCGTTGAGGAGAACCCCGATCAATTGGCCAGGTTTAAACGACGATTCATAGGGAACGACGGCGGGCAGTTCTTCGAGAAGTTCCGCCTTTGAGGTCTTCTTCGGCGCGGTCTTCTTCGATTTCGCAGCGGCCTTTTCGAATGCGGGTTTGGAATCGGGAACCTCGTCGCCGAACGGATTCAGTTCGGTTCCGGCGGCTGACACGCTCCAGCTTCCGTCTAGCAAAACTTCCAGCACGTCGCCCGATTTGACTTGCAGCCGCGAAGCCTGCCAGCCGCGATTGGCTTCTATTGTGCAGGTCACGGCGGCGGAATTCGTCGCGCGACGGAATTTGGTTTTCCAGTCCCAGGCGGTCAGCGTGACTTCGTAACCAAGGTCGAAGTGCTGCAAGAAAAAGAGGTACTCAAACGAAATCTCTTTCGCCATCGAGCCGTAAACTTTCTCGAAGGTCGCGTCCGGCTTATCCATCAAGATTCCGAGGCCCAGCGGCCGGAAGCGGTCGAAATAATTCGGATTGTTGGCCAGCAGATGGCAGAGCGCCCAGCGCCACGCATAGTTCTGCCAAGAGTCTCCGGTTTTGTCGTTGTTGTTGACGATCGCGTTCAGGCTTTTCGGTTCGGAACCGCGGATGTATTTCACCACCCCGGGATGGCAATTCACTCGCGATTCCCCTTCACGCCAGTATTGCCCCAATTCGGCCATTCCTTCGGCATACCACAACGGCCCGGCTCGGCCAAAGTTCTGATGGCAGTAAGCATGAACCGCCTCATGCTGCGGCACGCCTCGATCGGCGATCGCGTAAACCTTCGATTTCGCCGCGACCAACTGGCCGGTTTGCCCCGACGTCAGCGTTTGCGATCGCGTGACCCCAGCCCCTTCTTCGATCTTTGCCCAACCTTCGGGATCAAGCGAATTCGGCGGCCACATCGCCAAATCTTTGACCACAAAGCATTCAATCGGATTCTTGTTCGGCCGACCCCAGTACTTCGAGATCAGCGTCAGCATCGTCTCCAGGCGTTTGAGCAACTCATCGGCTTCGGCCGCCGACAAATCGGTGTGAACCACAAAGTTCGGCGACCGAAAATCCTTCGGACCCGGAATCTCGGCGGCTGCGGTTTTCTTCCCTTTGGCTTTCGGCGTCTGAGCTGCCGCGATACCGCACCACAGCAAACCGATCATCGCGAGTAGTAATCTGATTCGAAGAGCCATCATTATCAATTGCCTCGGAAAAGACTCGAAGCCATTACGACCAGTCGGCAGGATAACGCTGAGGTCGAACAAAGTTGAGCCGGATCTTCGGCGGATCGTTTGGTCGGAGGGATTGGGTTGTTATTCTACCATTCGTTGAGTTACTTCATTCGTTGGAGTCGATTGAGTGTTCAGCGCGGTTGCCGCCCCAACGAATGAAGTAACTCAACGAATGATAGACAAGAAGAAGGAACACTCGATGAATCACAAATCGTTTCGACTGTTGGGAATTGTGTTCACGCTTTTCGCCACAGTGCATGAGTGTCGGGCGGCCGACGCGACGTTGCCGGAAATCGTAGAATTCAATCGGGACATTCGGCCGATTCTGTCGGACAACTGTTTCTTCTGTCACGGGCCGGACAAGAACAAGCGGCAAGCCGACCTGCGGATCGACACGGAAGCGGGATTGGCAAGCAAGGTGGGCGACAGCGACAGGCGGCCGGTTGTGCCAGGCAAGCCGAACGACAGTGAATTGTTCCGCCGCATCATTTCGTCCGATCCTGAACAAAAAATGCCGCCACCCGACAGTGCGAAGTCGCTGTCGGTTCGCGATGTCGCGATTATCAAGAAGTGGATCGAACAGGGAGCAAAGCACGAAGGGCACTGGGCGTTCTTGCCTATCAAGCAACCGACAGTGCCCAATCTCAAATCACTAATCTCAAATCCCAATTCCGCAATCGAGAATACGATTGATCCCTTCATTCTTGAAGGACTCGTGGCGCAGAACCTCAAGCCGTCGGTCGAAGCGGATCGGATCACATTAATTCGGCGGCTGAGTTTCGATCTGATCGGGTTGCCGCCGACGCCAGACGAAGTCGACGCGTTTGTCAGCGACAACTCGTCGGCAGCTTACGAAAAGGTGGTCGATCGGCTGCTGAAGTCGCCGCACTTCGGCGAACGGCAAGCGATGTGGTGGCTCGATTTGGTCCGCTATGCCGACACGGTCGGGTATCACGGCGATCAGGACATGAGCGTCTCGCCGTTCCGCCAGTACGTGATTGAGTCATTCAATGCGAATAAGCGGTTCGATCAATTCACGATTGAGCAGCTCGCCGGCGACTTGCTTCCGGACGCGACTCGTGAACAAAAAATCGCGTCGGGATACAACCGGTTGGGCATGATGTCGGCCGAGGGAGGCGTGCAGGACAAAGAATACCTCGCGAAGTACATTGCCGAACGAGTCCGCAACGCGACGGGGACGTGGCTCGGGGTGACGCTTGGATGTGCCGAATGCCACGACCACAAGTTTGATCCCTTCACGTCACGCGACTTTTACCGCTTCGAGGCGTTCTTCGCGGACATTCAAGAGCGCGGGCTGTACTCCGGCGCTCACGCTGACGGGAATTGGGGTCCGTTCGTCAAAGTTTCGACGGTCGAGCAAGAGGCCGAACTCTCGAAGTTCGATCAGCAGATCGCAGGACTCAAGAAAACGTTGGCGACTTCAACGCCGGAGCTGCTCGTCGCGCAGGCTGAATGGGAAAAATCGCAAGTTGTGTGGACAACGCTCAAGCCGGAGTCGATTGCGTCCGCGAACAACGTGACGTTGACCGCGAAGGACGACAGTTCGATCGTGGCCAGCGGCGCGAATCCGGCGACTGACACCTATTCGCTCGTTGTGAAAAACGTGCCGCGTGGGATCACAGCCTTCCGGCTCGAAGTCTTGCCGGATGATTCGCTGCCGGCAAAAGGCCCGGGGCGAGCGGGAAACGGCAACTTCGTGCTGTCCGAATTCGTCGTGACGCACAAGCCAGCCGACGCAGAAGCTCAACTGGTGCCGTTGCAAAACGCGACCGCGACTTACGAACAAACCGGAGCCGCTGAGGCGAACCCGTACCGCAAATGGGCAATCGCGGCCGCGATCGACGGCGACGAAAAGGGCAAAACGTGGGGCTGGGCCGTTATGGAAAAGGTCGGTCAGCCACATGCCGCCGTGTTTGAAACGGTTCAGGATTTGACCGTGGCCGACGGCGGTTCGCTGACGATTGAACTGCTGCAAAACCTCGACAACCCCAATCATACAATCGGCCGCTTCCGAGTATCAGTCGCAACATCGCCTCGCCCGATCCGAGCCGATCAGGGATTACCGCCAAACATCGCCGTGCTGTTGGCGATTGCCACCGATCAACGGAACGAAGCGCATCGCAATGAACTTGCGACGTATTTCCGATCAATCGCCTCGGCGCTCGATGCGACTCGTAAACAATTGGTCGATGCCGAAAAAGGCCGCAAGGATTTTGAAACACGCATTCCCAGCACGCTGATCACGGCGTCCGTACAACCGCGAATGGTCCGCGTTTTGAAAAGGGGCAATTGGATGGACGATTCTGGCGATGTTGTGACGCCAGCATTTCCGGCAGTGTTGACCGACGCACCTCGCGTCGGTACCGATGTCGGACGCATCGGCCTAGACTCCGAACAACGCCTCACACGCCTCGACCTCGCCAGGTGGATCGTGTCGAAAGACAACCCGCTGACCGCGCGTGTGTTTGTGAATCGCATTTGGAAGCTACTCTTCGGAGCCGGCTTGTCGCGCAAGCTGGATGATCTCGGAGCACAAGGCGAATGGCCGAGTCATCCCCTGTTGCTTGATCATCTCGCCGGACAATTCCGCGATTCTGGCTGGGACATGAAGCGGCTGATCAAGTCGGTCGTGATGAGCGGCGCGTATCAGCAATCGTCCGCTGCCAGCAATGCTCTGCGCGAAGTCGATCCGTACAACCGTTGGCTCGCGCGGCAAGGCCGCTTCCGATTTGATGCCGAACTGGTGCGTGACAACGCGCTGGCAGTGAGCGGTTTGCTGGTGACAAAACTCGGTGGCACGAGCGTCAAGCCGTATCAGCCGCCAGGATATTTCGCGTACCTCAATTTCCCTGCGCGTGAATGGCAAAACGACACTGGCGACAACCTGTATCGGCGCGGTGTTTACACGCATTGGCAACGGCAATACCTGCATCCCAGTCTGCTCGCATTCGATGCTCCCAACCGCGAGGAATGCACGGCCGACCGAGCACGCTCGAACACGCCATTGCAATCACTGGTCTTGCTGAACGACCCCAGCTACGTCGAAGCCGCGCGAGCGTTCGCCGAACAGATCGTGCGACACGGCGGATCAACACCTCGCGAACGGTTGGCGTTCGCCTATCGCCGCGCGCTGTCCCGATCCATCAAGCCAGCCGAAGCGGACATTCTTGAGCGTCTGCTGCAAACGCATCTCGCTGAATACAAGTCTGATGCCGCTGCCGCAAACGAACTGTTGACCGTCGGTGCAAAGCCAGCTCCGACTGATCTGGACAAGATTGAACTTGCAGCTTGGACCAGCATCGCGCGCACGATTTTGAACCTTCACGAGACGATCACTCGGAATTAGCGAGTTCACTGTGCGAATTCTGCAAAACGTCCTACTTGTCGTTGGGGTCGCATCGCTGGGGACAGTTGTCGGCTTTCTGGGGATCGCCTTTCTGATCTCGCTGATTCAAGCACCAGGAGGCGAGCCGTGGACGCGCGGATTCGGTCAGTACATTGGCGGGTTGATCTTCGCTCCTTTGGGAACGCTCGCCAGCCTGATCGGAAGCATCGGATGGCTCCGTTTTCGCCCCGATCATCGGACATGGAGTCCCGGTATTTGGACAGGAGTGGTCTTAGGACTGGTGGCTGGCTGGGCCGCAGTTAACTATTGGGATCAACATGGCGGCCTGGACCATTGGATTTGGACGACACTGTTTGTTTCGGCTACTAGCACGATCGGCGGGATGATCGGGCGGGCGACTTTGCCGATTCCATCACCAACAAAGAAAGCAATGAAACCGAAAGTCCGTTGAATCGGTTGCTCAAATCCACTGCCTAGATCACGAAGTCGGTCTCGCGACCGAGAACACGGTCGATGACGTCTTGGGGCAGGTCGATGACTTGTTTGGCTCCCTGTTGGCGGTCGGAAGGGTTGATGCCGCAGGACACTGCCCACGGGCCAAGATGTCGCCATCGGCCGGCGCGATGCGGCTCACCAGGCAGGACCGGGGTCGTGCAGCGATTGCAGCCGACGGTCGAATAGCCTTGGTTGTGAAGCGGGTTCAAAATGACTTTGTGCTCGTGGACGTAAGCTTCCATTTGCTCGTTTGTCATCATCGCCAGCGGATTGATACGGAGCGTATTGTTTTCAGTATCAACTTGCAGGATGGGGCACATCGCCCGCTGACCCCCTTCGCCTCGACGCAGACTGCCAATGAAAGCGTGATACCGCCCGGCCACTTCGTTCATCGGTTCGACTTTCCGCATATGGCAGCACTGCTTCTGGCCGTCGACAGTCAAATACAGAATGCCGTGCTGCTGAGTCTGCTCGGCCATCGTCTGCTTCGGGTAAAGGGTGACGATGTCAACGCCGTACTCTTTGATGATCCGATCGCGGGTGTCGAGCGTCTCCTGAAAATTGACTCCGGTATCCACGAACAGCACATGGATGTCGAGCTTCGCGGTCGAAAGCATGTGACAGATGACACAGCCCGCCTCTTGCATGGCCGAGAGCGCCGCGACCTTGTCGCCAAAGGCTTTTTTCGCCCAGGCCAGCAGTTCCTGAGGAGTTCGTTCTTCGAAGGTTTGATTGAGGTCAATCAAGTCCGCTTGAGTCAGTCGCGCCATGTCCGTTTCTTTCCCGATGTCTGAAGACCTCGCAGCGTTCCGTCGCCACGATTTTGCGACGCGGTTGTAGTTGGACTGCGGGAGAGTGACAAGTTTCGACACTTCGGCATTGGCGGCTCGCCTATGCTCCCTGCCGAACACATCGAACAGGCGCCCCGCTCGTTCCACGAAACGAAAAACGCTCGCCACACTGTGGGTGTGGCGAGCGCCAGAGTCCGCACGACGGTGCGGGAAGGAAGTCGATTCCTGGAAGATTAACGGCCGAACAACCAAGCATTCTTGCGGCGTTCAAACTCCATGATGCCGTCGAAGAACCCGCCATTCGAGCGGTTGTTGTAACCGTTGTTATTGTAATTGTTGTTGTAATACTGTTGTTGCATCGGCTGTTGCACGCCCATTGGCTGAGCTGGCTGTGTCGCCGGAGCCTGCGCGGGCTGGGCCGCGGGTGCTTGCACAACTGGCGTTTGAACCGCTTCCTGAGCCGGAGGCGCAGCGGGCGGCGTCTGAGCCTGCTGTTGTTGCGGCGCCGGTTGATAATTCATCGGCTGCGAGTAGTTGCGACCGTCGTCGTAACGGAAGAACAAGAACCGTCGTTCGCGAGCTTCCGCTGATCCCGCCAACGCTGCCACGCCCGCCAATGCCACCATCCCAAATGCAAACTTTCGCATACGTTCCCTTTCCTGATAGCCGGCTATTTCGCCGACAAGACCATGACCCGGAATCTCCCGGAACCCATCACTCGCCAACCAATTCGTGAGTGACTTGCCCGCCACAGCATCCACCAAAACTTGAGCGTGAGCGATCCGATCAGGGATTCACGCGTCGAAACTTTTCAATGTCGAGCGTGTACTGTCGGTCGTAGCAATCGTGCAGCGATCCGACCTGCCGACAAGTTTGCGTGACTGTTGACACTCGCAAAACGAGCAAGATTTTCGGAGTCGGAAAACTCGCCGCAGTGGTGAGACTCAAGGGCAAGATGTCGTCCTGGCGTTGCGTTTAGACAACGGACGCGAGACGCTGCGACACACTAACCTGACGCGTCCTGACTGGCACGTCGGGTAAGTGTGTAGGACCACATGAAATTGGGCTCACACGATGACTTCATACGGAACTTGGCAGACGATCGAGATTGCTGGCAAACGCGCGGATGTATTCGACCCCGCAAACTCTCGCCGACCAGCGCAAACCGTATTGTTTTTGCACGGACATGGATGCCAAACGCTGGTCGGCAACGATGTTTATTCGCGTGAACTGGACCGGCACGGCTTGCGAGCGATCTGTCCGCACGGCCAGAGATCGTGGTGGATGCCGGTCGTATGCCCAGAGTTCGATGTGGAGTTGTCGCCGATCGGGCACATTCGATCGCAAGTGTTGCCGTGGTTGTCACAGACGTGGGATGTCCGGACTCGCGGCATCGGGTTGCTTGGCGTCAGCATGGGTGGACAAGGCGTTTTGCAATTGGCATATCGGCATCCGCAAGAGTTTCCGGTCGTTGCCGCGTTGTCGCCGGTGGTGGATGTGCAAGATTGGTACGGCCAGGGACTGCCGCTTGACGAAATGTTCCCGAACGTCGAAGCGGTTCGGCAACAAACGGTCGTGGTGCAAGTGCAAGGCTTGAATTGGCCGAAGCAGCAGTGGCTGGCCTGCGATCCGATGGACCGAGATTGCTTCCCTGGTTGCGAACGGCTCGCCAGCAAGTTGCGATCGTCGGGCATTCCGTTCGAGTCCGACTTCACAACATCGCACGGTGGCCATTCATGGGACTATTTCAATCACCAAGCTGCACGGGCCATGCAATTCCTGGCCGACGGACTGGAATTAGAATCACGGCGATTGGTCTAAGGGAGAGGCAGAACGACCTCGCAGGCCGGTTTTTCAAACCGGTCGAAACGAACTCGCCCGGTTTGAAAAACCGGGCTACAAGAAAAACGAGCTACACAACAACAGAGTTGTTTTCATCCCCCGTACCATTCCCGCGAATCTCAGATTTCAGACTTCAACTCAAAGCATTGGTATGTTTGAAACCTTCGACCACACGGCCGACATCGGCTTGCGAATTCATGCGGCAACGCGCGACGAATTGTTCGTCGAAGCGGCTCGCGGCCTGACGTCGCTGCTGGTCGAGAACGCGGATGACGTGCGGCCGGAACAATCCGAAACGATCCGTGTCGTCGGAACACAGCTTGATTACCTGCTGTTTGATTGGCTGAACGAATTGTTGTTCCGGTTCGAGTCCGTCGGGTTCTTGGGCCGTGACTTCTCGGTGCGAATCGACGCCGACGGAATGGAAGCCTCAATGGTCGGCGAACCGTGCGACCGGGCCCGGCATCGGCTGGCTCACGAAGTCAAAGCGATCACGTATCACGGCCTGTTCGTGCAACAAACGGACGTTGATTGGATCGCCGAAATGGTGCTCGACATCTAAACGCTGCTTTATTTCCAAAACACGTCCTGATCGAGTCAGGTTTGCAGTTCATTCGCCTGAGACAACGCCTCACTAAAAATCTCAGTTGCGGGAGCAACTGAGCTACTTCAAGCGCAGCCTCAACAAGTCGAGCGCCGTCTTGGCCACGCGGCTGCGAGCAAATGAAATGTCGGCAACCGGGACATGCTCGTGGGATTCGGCTCCGGTAGCGCTGGCCAAGCCGATGTCCAACTTCGGAATCTCGCCAGTGTTTGGGGCGGTTACCGACAAGCTTCCCGTGATTGCGATCCCGAAGTCCGCACCGAACTGCGATCGGACGGCGGCGGCCAATTGAGCCGCGTCGCCGGACTGACCTGTCCGGCCAATCAAACCGCCGACAAAATGCTGCTCGCCTTGCGGGACGGCAATCAGCCAAGACGACAAAATTCCTCCCGTCGTCTCGTCGGCAATTGCGACCGTTTGACCGCGTCGGATCAACTCGCGAGCCACGATGTCTTCGAGTTGTTCGTCTTCCTCGCCGAAGACCAGTTCGCCGAGTCGTTCGTGGATCAATTGTTTGGTCGCGGCGATTTTGGCGTCGCATTCCGCTTCACTTGCTCCGTGAGCTTCAATCCGCAGCGTGATCGTTCCCTCGTGAACCGTGATGCCGACTTCCGGGTCACGTCCGCGCGCGGTCACGTCGCCGAGTTGCTGCTCGCAGGCCGATTCGCCGACACCAAAACAATTGATTCGTGCTCGCCGAATAACTCGATCGGAACGAGGCAGCCGTGGCAACACTTGGTCGCGAAACATAGGCTTCATTTCGCTGGGGACACCGGGCATCGCGGCGATCAAACAACGCCCGCCGCCATCGCGCGGCAACTCCAGCCAAATCCCCGGAGCCGTTCCATGCGGGTTGTTGATCGGTTCGCTGCCGAAGGGGAACTGAGCTTGAATGACGTTTCGCTCTGGCATCTCGCGCTTTCGTTTGGCGAACATATCGCGAATGTGCCGCAGGCTTGGCTCATGCAAAACCAGCTCGACTCCGGCCGACTGGGCGATAGCCTCACGCGTCAAATCGTCGAGCGTTGGACCCAGCCCGCCGGTGATCAGCACGACATCCGAGCGCCGCACCGCCATCCGCAGCAATTCAATCATCGCGGGTAAATCATCCGCGATCGTGGTATGCGCCAGCACCGGCAGCCCAACTGACGCCAACTCCACGCTCAGCCATTGACTGTTCGTGTCCAACTTCGCGCCAGTCGTCAACTCCGTGCCGATGGCAATGATTTCCGCGTGCATGATTCGTCCTTCAGTGATTCGTCATTCCGCCAGCACCTGCCGATAGACTGCGAGCGTTTGTTGCGCCATGCGGTCCACGCCGAACTCGCGGCGAACCAAATCTCGCCCCGCTTCGGCAATCCTCCGGGCGCGAAACGGGTCACGCAGCAATTCCAGCATCCGCCTCGCAAGCTCGCCGCTGTTCCCTGGTGTCACCAGCAATCCGGTTTCGTCGTCTTTCACGACGGAGTTCACGCCATCTACGCTGGTGGCGATGACCGGCCGACCGAGCGCCATCGCCTCAAGCATGATCGTCCCCAAGCCTTGTCGCAACGATGGCAAACAAAACATGTCCATCGCCGACAGTGACCCCTTCAGGTCCAACACATTCGGCACAAATGTTACTTGTCCGGCAATCCCCAACTCGCGCGACAAGCGGCGCAGATTGACCTCTTCTGGCCCAGCCCCGACAACCACGAATTCCGCCACCGCGCCGGCGGCGAGCACTTGCTGTGCGGCTCCCAGAAAAAAGGGCAAACCTTTAACGACCTCCAACGGCCCGGCCGTGCCAATCACCGGCGTGCGATGCGGGTCAAGCACCGGTTGAAGTGGCTGATTGCACTCTTCCACACCGCTGGGAATGACATCGATCAAATTCGGCGGCAACTTGGCCTGTTGAATTAACGCCTCGCGCACCGGCTCGCTGACCGCAATCACGCGGCGACCCCAAGTGGTCTGAAACGGCAATCGCTCGTTTCGCGCCAAAAAGTCGTGCATTGTCAGTACGAGCGGACAACCGATTCGTTTGGCCAGCCACATTCCCAGCCGCAACATAGATCGCGATTGCACATGGATCAGTGCCGGAGGATCGTTTAACAAGTCTCGCCGGAGCCAGCGCCGCGTCACACAGCCCCATAGCGGAGAAAGCAGGTACGGATATTCGACAACGAACAGCTCCCGCTTGGCATCTGTCGATAGAAGTTGACCGTCAGGGCAGACAACTTTCACTCGGCTCTCGCTGGCAGGCAAATGCCTAGCCAGCCTCAACGTGTACGCACTCGTCCCCCGCAATGAAAACGAATCAGCCAGCAGCAAGATCAGCGGTGCAGAGGACATGTCGGCTTTGTAGTCCGCTCACTCGCCATCAGGAAAGCACCGGCCGAGAAAGTTTTCAATCGGCTCCGACCGTTCGTCAGAAACACAGATCGAAGAGATGCTGCGAGCAACGAGAGTCGCGAAACTAGGCAAACTCTTCAATGTTTGCGGAATGCCCTTCAATCAAAACCGAGACTCCGCTAAGGTTGGCTCAGTCAGAACTTGTGGAATGCCGAACACTGGATCAGGGATGGAGGATTTGCGGAATCATGGCTCGCTGGTTGACAATTTTGGTCGCGATGGTGGCTCAGGGTATGGCCTTAATGGGGCCGGTTTACCTTGTTCGCTGCGTCGCTCCGAGCGGGCATATGTGCCTGGAACTGGTTGGGCACGGCTGTCATTGCCTCTCGCAAAAACATTCACCGGAAGTGTGTCATGGGGCGACATGCGGCCACCATCACGACGACGAGGATCAAAACGAGCAGGATGTTGCCGTGGGGTGGCAGGTTCGTTGTGAGAATTGTTCCTGTCAGCATTCGCCGCTGGAGGCGGGGTCACAAGTGCAACCGAAGTCTTTGGCTTCGGATGAACTGTCACAATCTGAGGTTTTCGTTCCGACACCGAAAATGTTGGATCTCATCGTAATGCTGCGAGCTTTGGAAAACGCGAGCCTTCAGCGGTCGCTGTTCAGACTGCATGAGTCGCCGCATTTGGTCGCCGCGGCGACCGTAGTTATGCGCGTGTAAGCGCGTTCCGCATGACGCTTGTTCGCGGCTGAAGGCTGCGAGTGTTGTTGGCGTCGTTGCGTGATCGTTCCCCCGCCGTCCGAGTTGGATGAACGGGAGCTCACGCGATTCTTTCACGGGACGTGATCATGTCCACTTCTTCCAGTGCGCCCGTTTCGGCTCCCACCGAGCCGATGGGCCAAGAACATCAATTTCCGGAGCAGCAAAGCTGGTTCCGAACGGTCGTTGGCTCAATGCCGATGTTACTGACGTTCGCGCTGTTGGCGGGTGTCGCGTATTGGGGACATCACACGGAATGGAAGTTCTCGACCTCGCATCATGACGGTGCGAAATCTGCGACAGACGAAAAAGTGGGGGACTTGTTGACGACCGAAACCGATGCGTCCACGAGCGGCTCGGCGTCGAGTGCCAAGTGGTGCGAACAACACGGAGTCGCGGCGTGTCCGCTGTGTGATCGATCGCTTGCGCAGGTCAGTCAGCCGTTGGAGCCGGCTTCGGCCGAGGAGTTAGAGCGAGTCCAGAAAGCGTTCACGGCTCGCGAGCGGGCGGCGAACGATCCGCAATGTTTGGCAAGTGGCAGCCGTGTGCGAGTGGCATCGAAAGAGGCGGCGGACAAGTTGGGGATTGATGTCGCGCCGGTTTGGGAAGCGACGATGACCGAGTCAATCTCTGCGAGCGGCGAGGTCCACTTTGACGCGACTCGAGTGGCTCGGCTGGCGGCACGAGTGCCGGGGACGGCATGGCGAGTCATCAAGCAAATCGGCGATACCGTCAAAGCGGGCGAGTTGCTGGCGATCATCGACGCAGCCGAAGTCGGCAAAGCAAAAACCGAGTTTCTGCATGGCATCGTGCAGGTGCGGCTCAAGACACAGGCCTTGGCTAATCTAAAAAACGCGCCGGTGCCGGAACGACAGAAAAAAGAAGCCGAGGCCGCTCGCCGTGATGCCGATGTCCGGCTGCTCAGTGCCGAGCAAGCGCTCGTCAATCTCGGACTGTTGGTCAAGGCAGCAGAGTTTGGCAAGCTGGAAGTGGACGAAATCGCGAATCAACTGCAACGGCTGGGACTGTCTCGCGAGCTGCCAAAGAGTGCGGCCGATGAAGACCTTCCAGGGACGCTGTTGCCGTTGCGAGCACCGCTCGATGGCGTGGTGATGCAGGTCGATGTCATCGCCGGTGAGGTCGTTGATCCGGCGGACGTGCTATTCGTCGTGGCCGACCCGCGGCAAATGGGGGCCAACCTCAACGTCATGGCGACGGACGCGAGCTGGATCCAAGTTGGCCAAGCCGTGCGGTTCCGGCCGGACGGTGTCAAAACGGAGTTCACAGGGCATGTCGATTGGATCAGTACATCGGCGGACGAGACGACTCGCACGATTCCCGTGCGAGTCGTCATGCCGAACGCGGAAGGCAAGTTGCGAGCGTCTGCCTTGGGCGTTGGCCGGATCGTGCTCCGTGAGGAACCGCACGCAATCACGGTCCCGAACGAAGCCGTGCAAGCCGTGGGTGGCTGCCAACTCGTGTTCGTCAGAGACAAGGACTTTTTGAAACCGAACGGGCCGAAGGTGTATTACGCGCGGATGGTTCGCACTGGCGCGAAGAATGCCTTGAATACGGAGCTCATCGTCGGCGTCGCGCTTGGCGAAGTGGTTGTCACCAAAGGGAGCGTACTGCTGGCGGAAGAACTCAAACGAAGTCATTCAGTCACAGTGGCAAGTCACCGACATTCGGAGCACCGAACTCCGATCGCGGACAAAAACGGCAAGAGCCAAAAGCAAATCCAACAATGAAATTCCCCCCGTTGGCGATCTTGGCTCGACTTTCGTGAGTAGCCGGGACTGACGGCGAATTATGACGGAGACTCAACATAACAGAATTTCACACTCCAAACACGGAAAACCGCGACTGTTCGCCGCCACGTCGCTCACTGACCGGCCGGTTGATGAGCTGGATGGGACATGCCATTCCCGGCGTGATCGCTTTGGCGGCGGTCAGCGGTTTGGTGTTCGCCGGGCAAAAGACTCACTGGCGAATTCCGAAGTTCTCGGAACTGCGCGGGCAGGCCATCGTCGAGAAAGACGATTGGTGTGAAGCGCACAACGTCCCGGATTCAGAATGCGTCGAGTGCCGCAAAGGTTGCTTGCCGCCGGCCAAGGAACGGGGTTGGTGCAAGATTCATGGCGTGCATGAATGCCCTGTTTGTAATCCAGGCATCGCGCAGATTCCAAATGCCAGCGAGGTCGCGGCGGAAGAGAAGCCGCATTCAAAAGACGCCCTGAACTTCACACCGCGTCCAGAGAACAACAGCAAGTGCAAGTTACAGCAGCGGCGGATTCAGTTCGCGTCGACAGAGATCATCGAACGGCTGGGCATCGAAGTGACTCCGGCCAAGTACGCTTCGATTTCCGAATCGGTCATGGCGAACGGCGAGATCGGCTTCGATCCGACTCACGCGGCGCGGTTGTCGTCACGCGTTTCTGGAACGTTGTTCCGCGTTGAAAAACAAGTCGGCGACAAAGTGAAACGGGGCGACGTGCTGGCGCTGGTCGATGCCGCCGACGTCGGCAAGACCAAGGCGGAGTTGCAGCAGTCGATCGTGAATCACGATCTGAAGGTACATACGCTCGAGAACTTGAAAGGATCAACGGGCGTGGTTGCCGGCAAGTCGGTGCAGGAAGCCGAGGCGGCAGTCGCGGAGTCTCATGTCCGAATGCTTGCGGCGCGGCAGGCGTTGGTAAATCTCGGCTTGCCACTGCCAAAGGTCGATGACATTGGCGCGGAGCCGGAGGAACTGACGCGAGCGTTGCAGTTTCTCGGCCTGTCGACCGCGTTGGCAGCTGAAGTCACGAAGACTTCGTCGTCCAGCAATCTGCTGCCAGTGCGAGCACCATTCGATGGCGAAGTCACCGAACGGAGCGGCGTGCCGGGCGAGGTTGTGGCTCCGAACAAAGTGCTGTTCGTCGTTGCCGACACGCACACGATGTGGCTGACGCTTAACGTTCGGATCGAGGACGCCGACCGCATTCAGCCCGGCCAGTCGGTGCGGTTTCAGCACGATGGGCACAACGATTGGGACAGCGGCACAGTCGCGTGGGTGAGTCCTTCTGTGGACGAAGCGACTCGCACGGTTCCCGTCCGCGTCAAAATGCCGAACACGGCGGGACGGCATCACGCGAAATCGTTCGGCACGGCGCGAATCGTCCTGCGTCAGGAAGACAAAGCGGTCGTCGTGCCCAAGGACGCGGTGCATTGGGAGGGCGATTGCTACGTCGTCTTCGTCCGCGACAAGAACTTCGAGAAGTCGAAGTACAAAGTTTTCCACGTTCGCAAAATTCGGCCGGGAGCGACGGACCTCGCGATGGCCTCGCCTCAAACCGAAATCGCGGCAGGCTTGTTGCCGGGCGAACTGGTGGCCAGTGTCAACAGCGGCATCCTGCGGTCAGAGTTGTTGAAAAACAACCTGGGCGCGGGCTGAGCAGACCACAACCACTAACAGCCCGGTCGGGCTGGAAGAATAGGGGCGAGGGATTACGGGCGAGGGGCGAGCAGGAAAGTGACTGGCGATGAGCGTTCGGAGTTATCGAGATTTGATTGTGTGGCAGAAAGCGATGGAGTTGGCGGCCGGTGTTTACCGCATCACTCAGACATTTCCGGCTCGTGAGCAATTCGGCTTGTCGAACCAAATGCGTCGCGCATCTGTCTCGATTCCCAGCAACAGTGCAGAAGGCCAAGGCCGTGGGACGACCAAGGACTACGTCCATTTTCTGCACATCGCTCGTGGCTCTCTGCAAGAACTTGAAACCCAATTGTTACTGGCTCAACGCCTGACATTCGCGTCTGAACCCGAAATGCAGTGTCTGCTGTCCCTGGCTGACGAAATCAGCCGGTTCGTGTCCGGCCTCATGAATTCACTCGCCCCTCGCCCCTACTAACCCCTCACCCCTCATCATGCTCAACTGGATCATCGACGTCTCGCTACGAAACCGGTTTCTCGTGCTGCTGGCGGCGGTCGCGCTGGCAGTGTCGGGGGGGATCGCGGTGCTGCATCTCGACATCGACGCCTTCCCGGATACGACGCCGATTCAGGTGCAGATCAACACGACGGCTCC
>JANMIF010000477.1:0-7912 GCA_031375695.1 Planctomyces sp. | reverse complement strand
CGAAGACCCACAACAATGGAACTCGCAAGGCGACCAGCGTCGTCACTGCCGCGATCAGCCCTTCAAAACTCCGTTCAATTCCTTTCCAAGCATCCGGCATGGCGAGTTCGACTTACACCTATTTGAAGCGGGTTGTGTCAGCACCGCTTTGGACCGCGATGAAGGGTTCCGATTGAAGACTACTGCGGGACAGACAGTGACTCTCTGAGACGTTTTCGGGATCGTTCCAGTTCTGCTGTAGCCTGAGTGTGATCAGTCCAAGCGTGAACTATAACGGCCAAAACTGAAATCAGAACAGGTTCGCAATGGCCTAGTTCAGCAGGCCAAGATCTAGAAGTGCGAGGACAAAGCCGAGTCGAGCCAATTGCGCGGCATCATCGAGTGCGGACTGATCCGGCCGACAATCCGACATGGTGGTGCCAGGCAACAATTATGTGTGCGAGGGACGTGTCAACAGTACGGGAGCGTAAGCCTAGTCGAAGGCGACGCCCTGCTTTTCCAGTCGATCGAACGCCGGTGTCTTCGCCCGCTGAAAACAAATCGTTCCTGTCCACTCTTCGAATCATTCGGACGGGCATTTGTCGGTTGTTTTGCACACAATTCATCAATGAATGGAAATCACTTACAGACTGGCCTATCACCACGTAACCGCTCAGCTCTCATGGCTGTGCTGGCGGTGCTGCTCTGTCTTTCGGTAATCGGAATTGAATGGAGGTTTCGCTCTCACAGCCAGGACGGCAACTCTTTGGCTGGGTTGACGCTCGCAAAACAACATCTGACCAACGGTCGACTCGATCTGGCTGAAGTGGCTCTTCGAGCTTACCTGCAGCGAAATCCGAACTCGACAGTTGCTCTTGAGGAACTGCGGTGGCTGTACTTCAACCAGTTTCGCACCCGTGAGATCGAAGAGATTCTTGAGGCTCGTTTGGTTCGGTTCCCCGAAGATGCGGCGACCGCCATCGAGTTACTGAATTGCGAGTTTCGTAAACAACTGCCGCGTGAGGGAATCGGCTATCTACGGGAGGTCGATCGAAAACAACCGAGACAGGCTGCGGTGCAACTCGCATTGGGCTACTGTGATTGGCAAATCGGTGAACTCGATGCGGCTCAAACCGCGTTCCAAGCGGCGTTGTCGCAACGCTCCGATCATCGAGAGACTCGTTACGTCGTCGCCGAATTCTTGCTGGAGAATGGCGAAGTGGAAGCGGCCAACGAATTGGTGACAACGACTGCGGAACAAGATGACGATCGAGCGTTGTTCCTGCGCAGCCTGATTTCCGAGCGGCAGGGAGATGTCGAGTCGGCGTATCAAGCCATCGAGCACGCGGTCTCGAAGCGGCCCGGTGAGTTGCGGTATGTGCATCGCGAAGGTCTGCTTTTGCAACGACTGGGGCGGACAGGCGAAGCCACTCAGCGGTTACGACGTGCGAATGAATTGGAAGGATTTCAATCGGAACTCAGCGAGATCGTGCTTCGCGGCCAACATGCTGAGCCGACTCCGGAGCTTTGCGAGCGGCTGGCGAATCTGCTGCACGAATTCGGCCGCGACGTTCAGTCACGTACTTGGCGACAACTTGGTTCACGCTTGACCGCGTTGAAACGGAGGACGTAATGCGAGTTGGCGCTCGAATGATGATGGTGGTTGTCGGCATGGCCGCGCTGTTGGGAATCACGTTCTGGCGTTTGAGCCAGGATCACATTGAACCAACCGTGTCCGACAACACAACCGCTCAACGCCGTCCTCTCGTCCGCTGGCCAAGTGTGGAGACCACTGATCCGGCAGCCGACTCGCCGATTCGTTTCACGTCTGTCGGGAAAGCGGCCGGGGTAGAATTTACATACTACGGCGGTCCCAGTCCGCAGCATTTCATGACCGAACAGAACGGTGGTGGCGTGGCCTTGTTGGACTTCGATCAGGATGGCTGGCTCGACATCTTTTTTACGAACGGTTCGCACTTCGAGCGACCGGCGGATCGCGTTGGGCCGACCGCGTCGCAGCGGCTGTATCGCAACGTGACCGGGGCCGGCGACGGCGATCTACGTTTCGAGGATGTCACGGCGACTGCCGGGCTGATCGCGTTCGGCTTTGGGATGGGCTGCGCGGCGGGTGACTATGACAACGATGGCTTTCCCGATTTGTTTGTCTGCGAGTACGGCCGGCAGCGTCTGTGGCACAATCGAGGGGACGGCACGTTTGACGACGACACGCCATCGGCGCGAGTGACGGATTCCCAGTGGTCCACCAGTGCCGCGTTCGGCGATCTCGATGGCGATGGCAACCTCGACTTGTATGTCGCGAATTATGTGAAGTGGTCGCCGGATGAACCACCGTGTTACACGCAGCATCAGCCGCCGGTTCACATTTCTTGTGGACCGCTCGGACGGCAAGGGCAGCCGGATCGGTTGTACCACAACCGAGGCGATGGCAGCTTCGACGAAGTGGGTGAGTCGGCGGGGATCGCGATCCCGCATGGCAAAGGGCTGGATGTGGTGCTCGGGGACTTCGATGGAGATCGGAAACTAGACATCTATGTGGCGAATGACACCGTTGAGAATTTTCTGTTCTTGAATCGTGGCGGGATGACGTTTGAGGAAGTCGGAGTATCGCGCGGCGTGGCCGTGAGTGCAGAGGGGACCGCGATGTCGGGGATGGGCATCGCCTGCGGGGACTACAACGGAGACGGACATTTCGACCTGTACGTGACCAACTTCGAGAACGAGGTGAATTCGTTTTTCGAGAACTTGGGAAACGCGACGTTTCGGCCGGTGAACTCCCAGTTGGGACTGAACTCGGCGTCGCGGCCAATGCTGGGCTTCGGTGCCGTGCTCGTCGACTTTGATCTCGATCACTACCCGGATTTATTTGTCGCGAACGGGCATGTGTGGGATTTGCGTCCGCTGGCAATGGGTCATGCCTACGAGATGCCAGCTCAAATTCTGCGGAACAATCGCGGAACGCGTTTCCAAGATGTCTCACGAACCACGGGGGATTATTTCCGTCAGAAGTGGCTCGGCCGAGCGGTCGCGACGGGCGATCTCGACAACGACGGCGACACGGATCTCGTCGTGACGCAACTTGGCCAACCGCATTCCGTGCTCCGCAACGACAGCCGCCGCGCGAACGGAAGCATTCGGTTACGGCTGGTCGGAACAACGGCCTCACGCGACGCATTAGGGGCGCGTGTGGAATATCGCGTCGCCGGACATGCCTGGACACTGCTTGTTCCTGCTGGCGGAGGATACCAAGCCAGCAGCGACATCCGTTTGCTGCTGGCCATTGATAACGACAAGACAGTCGATGAATTGCGCGTCGTCTGGTCCACCGGTCGTGAAGAAGGCCGGAGTCCGATCAACTCTGGTTCCGAAACCATCTTCGTTGAAGGCAGCAATCCAGACGCTGCCGTGGGCGAGGCGAGATGACACATCACGCGCGAATCCTGAAACGCTGCCGCTCGATCATCTCGCGAAGCTAGTATTCGCCGATCGTCTCTCTCGACATCGGAGTTCCCAAGGCTTGCCATGTGGCTCCGTTGATACTGCTGTTAATGAACCTCACGGCACCGTCCATGAACATGACATGCACGCCGCCGTTATGCCAACTTCTGGCGTTGCTGGCGTTGTAAGCGGGGTATTGCGAAATCTTGCTGTTGGGTGTCGAGAGTGGTCCGACCGAAAACGTCGTGCTGGCGAACCACGGTTCCCCCCAGCCTCGGCCGATGTCGAGGTTGTTCCAGGTGTTGACGATCGTGATCCCTTGAGCGAACTCGGAGAAGGCCATCGTTGAGCTTGTTCCATCTTTGATAAAGGCCAGCTTCAAGACTGGATCGCCAGCCGCGCCAGATGCTTCTCTGATCCCCCAGCGGGCCGAAAAAACGCCGTTGTTGGTACTGCTTCCATGCCGCCCGCACCAGCCCCAACCGTGGTGCGAGCCAGCTCCCGGATAGCTGTGCGGTTGCACGGGCTGACCGTTGGCTGCGGTGCGTGGTGCCGAGAGAATGTTGCTCGGACAGAGATAGCCGGGAATCAAAGTATTGATCGCTTTGGCGTTGGCCGGGTCGCTCCATGGCTTATTGAAATTCATCGTCTTGTACAAAGCCGACTGATCCATGTACGGCAGCAGCATCGTATGCACCGTGTGCCCGTTCACAGACGGAGCATCGTCTGCCGTGCAGCAACAGTCTTGTCCCTGGATGTGAAAACCTCCGCGCGGAAGAACTTCCTTGGAACTCGACATGTAGTTGTGCAACGCCAAACCAATTTGCTTCAGATTGTTTTTGCACTGACTTCGGCGAGCTGCCTCTCGCGCTTGTTGGACCGCCGGCAACAATAGGGCGATTAAAATGGCGATGATCGCGATGACGACCAACAATTCAATCAACGTAAACGCTCGGTGTTTCGATTGTCTATCCGTCATGGTCCTGTCCTTTCATCAATCGGAATCTGGAAAAACATGAAGAAGTCTTGAGCCACTTAAGGAACATCAAAGGCCATATCGATTACTGCGGTACACGGCCCGGCTAACCGGGCCCTAGAATGCCAGGAATTCCACCGGGTTGGCCGGTCGCCTGATTCGGCAATTCGGCCGGCAGATCGAAGTCAAACTTGGTTTTTTCCGCCGTCACTTTGGCTCGGAGCTTGCTGTCGGCACCATAAGCAGTCAACGGACTGGGAGTTGGCTCGGCACTCTTCGTGGCATCCATAACGGCCATGCTTTCGAACATGACCGTATATTCGGCGAGGTAGACCTTTTCGAGCGTGAACGTGCCATCCGGCTTCAGTTCGGCCGTGGCCGTGCGAAACTCCGCCGGAAGTTTGTTATTGCTCGCGTGGAAAATGATCCGTGCTTTTTCCGCCGACTTACCAGCCACGGTGACCTTGCCGGTCACGACAACCGGTGTTCCGAATTCATTGCCACAACCGACTGCACCACAAGCGATCGCGGCGATGAGGATTCCGCTGAAGTTGCGAACCATAGATCAAGCCCCTCAATAGAGACATAAATGGCTGAACGAAGGAGGTAAGAGTAAGTGTTGGGATGTCACTTACAAACAGCGCATGCTAATTTCTGACGAAATTGTAAGGAAAATCTAACATCGTCGAATCTACCGGTTTTAGGCACGCGAATATGGGCCAGCTGCGGAGCCACTGAATTGGGAGATTCCGGCGCGAACGGTGTTTCGCAGGATCTCGCCGGCCTTGGGAATTTGGTCGCGGGTGACGTCGAGATGCGTGCAGGCTCGCAAGCGTTGAGGCCCGGAGGCTCCGATCTTGACGCCATTGGCCAGTAACGCGGCCGACAGTTGCGCTGCATTGCCGAGTTTTGGATCAACCTCGAAGAACACGAGATTCGTCTCGACGTCGGCAACTCTCACGCTCAAGCCGTCGATTTTGGCGATCTCGGCGGCGAGGAGTTTGGCGTTCTCGTGGTCGCTCACAAGTCGTTGGACATTGTTTTCCATCGCGTACACGGCGGCGGCGACGATGCCGGCTTGGCGGAGCGCGCCGCCGAATAGCTTGCGAATGCGTCGGGCTTTACGGACGTCGTCGCGAGTCCCCACGAGGATCGAACCCATCGGGCAGCCGAGGCCCTTGGAAAAACAGATCGACACCGTATCGAAGTGCTTCGCGATGTCAGAGGCCGAACAGCCAAGAGCGATGCTGGCGTTGAAAAATCTCGCGCCGTCGAGATGCGTCTTCAAGCCGTTGTTATGAGCCCAACTGCAGACTCGTTCCAGTTGATCTAGGGGCCAGGCTCGGCCACCACCGACGTTCGTCGTGTTTTCCAGGCAGAGCAAGCGTGTGATGCACAAGTGTTGGTTGTCCGCTTTGACTTTGCCTTCGAGATCGGCGACGTCGAGCATTCCATTCTTGCCGGGAAATTGGCGACACATCACGCCGCTCAGAACGGCCGGGCCGCCCGCTTCAAAACAGGCGATGTGACCGGTCGCTTCGATCAGCAGTTCGTCGCCGGGGAAGCAATGAGTCTTTACTCCCATTTGATTTGACTGTGTTCCCGAGCAAGCAAACACGGCGGCCTCTTTGCCGAGCAGTTCGGCCATCATGGATTCCAGCCGATTGACGGTCGGGTCTTCCCCCGACATGTCGTCGCCGACTTCGGCCTGAGCCATCGCTTCACGCATGGCGGCGGTCGGCTTCGTAACTGTATCGCTGTAAAAATTGATTAACGGCTGAGGCATGAAGTTCTCCAAAGGACACGAACCCGAAGCGCCAGCTCGCCCTTCGGGTTAGTAAAGCTATTCGGGAAGCGGTTTCCCTTTCGTTTCCGGCGCGAACGGCAGCACCAACAAGCCGAGCAGGAAAATCGAACACATGGTAACGCCCGCGTAACGCATTCCCTCTTGGTATCCGTTGGCGACGGAGAAAACATCTCTCGTCAGCATCCCCAGTGCGAATGGTCCCCCGGCAGCGACGTAGCGGCCGACGTTGTAACAGAAGCTCGTGCCGGTTGAACGCAGTCGAGTGGGGAATAGCTCCGGGAAGTAAATCGCGTAGCCGCCGAACAATGCGAGCTGACAAAAGCCCATCAACGGTATCATCCAAAACACTTCGCTGAATTGGTCCAAGTTCCAAAAAACCAATGCCGTGCTGAACATCGCCGCGACGAACGACACCGCGAACGCGGGCTTGCGGCCGAAGATGCTGGTCATGTGGCTGTAAGCGTAGATACCAAAGAACCCGCCGATGTTTTGCATCACCGACGTGATCCCAACCCACGTCGCCACTTTGCCGTTGACCACATTTTCGGCAAGGCCCTCGGCTTCAAAATGCTTGCGGAAGACGGGGGACAGCAGATCGAAGCTGAAGAAGCCGATGCCCCAAAGTCCGATGATCCCCGACGACGCCAGCAACAAACCAACGATCGCGTTCTTGCGCCAGCGTGGGTCGCCGAAAAGTTCGGAGAATGAACCGAGTTGCTTACCCATTCCGGCGTCATGCTGAGCCTTCCAGGTCTCCGGCTCCTTGAGGTTGCGACGAATAAAAATCGCCAGCAGCGCGGGCACGGTTCCGATCAGAAACAAAATTCGCCACGCTTTCACGGGCGTGTCACCGACGGCCAGATTCTCAAGTCCGCCAGCGCTCTCCACTTGACCGAGCGCGATATTCATCAGCGCGGCGGAAACATTGCCGACCGCCGATAACGCTTGCAACATGCCGAGCGCGAACGGCCGAGCACGGCTCGGCATGACTTCCGCCACCAGCGACACGCCGACCGCGAACTCGCCGCCGACTCCCAGGCCGGTCAGAAATCGGTAGAACGCGAAGTCCCAGAAGCCGACCGAAAACGCGCTCAGGCCAGTGCAGATCGAGTAAATCAGAATCGTCCACAGCATAACCTTCGCGCGGCCGACTCGATCACCGAGCACGCCGAAGATCAAACCGCCAGTCGCCCAACCGATCATGAAGATGGATGTCGCCAACGGTCCATAAAAATTCACCTGAGCCTTCAATTCATCTGGCGTCTGATTGGCAACCGCGAGCAGTTCCTTCATCGCCGGCATACGGGCCAGATTGAAGAGTTGCTGGTCCATCGTGTCGAACAACCAGCCAAGTGCCGCGACCATCAACACAAACCAGTGATACCGAGTTAACTCTTTGTACCACGGCCCGGAGGCGGGAGCGGCAGACGGATCGCTCTTAAATTCTTCGAGACCGTGCATCGGTGGGGGTTCCTGGCGGAAGTTCGGCGGGGAAAAGTCACGGCAGTACAGTCTATGAGCCGTGTGGCTGCAACTGTTGACGGCATCTCAACGCACGGCGGGCCAATTTGCCTTGTTGGAAGCATAGCGCAGAATACGCAAGAGATTCTGTGTGAATTCGCGAGCCAGATGTCGGCTGGCGATTGTTTGTTCGGGAGAATGGGAAGGGTTTGCTGTGAATGTTCAGCCCGCCG
>JANMIF010000460.1:0-7126 GCA_031375695.1 Planctomyces sp. | reverse complement strand
CTGTCGCGCCCGTGTGCGGCGAGAACCAATACGAGTTCGATGTGCGCAGCCCATTTTGTCGAGTCCAATTGGCCGGAAGTGGCGGCAGCGCAGCCGGATCGAGTACTGCAATCAGGCCGACCGGATTGAGCGGCGTTTGGTCGTACAACGCTTGCAACGAAACGCTTCTGGGTTGAATTCCGAACCACAACGACAAACCGGTCGAAAGTATGACCAACAGCGCGGCAGCAGCCGTCAACCACCAAGTTCGCCGCGGTAGTGCGGTGGGCAATGCCTTCGGCTCACCTGGGACGTTTTCTGATGACAACGAAATTCGGGCAAGCAAGCGGTCCTTGAGTCCGAGCGGAATCGGCACGCCTTGCATCGTGGCGGCGATTCGATTGTCGGCTTCACGGCGTTGTTCGATGCGTGCGGCGCAGGCCGAACAATCTTGAGCATGTTCCCGAGCCGCCCGCAGTTCGACGTCGAGCGGTTCATCGGAAGGCCATTCAATCGACAAGGCGTCTAGTCGTTCGAGGGCTGCGTCACACGGCAACGGATCGTGGCGGAATTGAGTCATGGCGTTTGGTGGGCAAATTGCGGTTTGAGTTTTCGGCGAGGTTCTGATTCGGCGGGGAAGTTGTCTTCGACCACCAGCCAGCGGCGCAGATGCTGCTTGCCGCGGGACAAGCGGCTCATCACCGTTCCGACCGGGACGGACAATTCCTCGGCGATTTTCTGATAGCTGAGTTCATGAAAGTAAAACAGGACGAGTGGCAATCGGAATTCTTCGGGGAGTTCGTTCAAGGCGGTTTGGAGTTCGTCGGCGTTCAGTTCGGCGGACTCGTCGGCCGAGCTGATCGGTTCTGGCAGGAGGTCGATTGAAACCGATTGCCGTGCCGCGCGGCTGCGGTTTCGGAAAAAGTGATGTCTCAAAATCGCGAGCAACCACGGTTTGGCCGCAGTCTCGTCGCGAAGCTGATGCAGTTTTAGTTGAGCCGTCAGGAACGTTTGCTGAGTCAAGTCTTCGGCATCGGCCACAGAGCCGGTGAGACGAAACGAAACCCGGTACAGCAACTCGTAATGCTGCCCGATCAGTTCTGCCACACGCTGTTGACGCTCGCCGTTTTCCATGACTTCGCCAGATCATGAGACAGACTGCCGGCCGATTATTCCCGGAGTTTGCTCATCCGTCGAATCCTACAGGCCGATGGGCACTCTTGCAGAGCCACCACTGCTGAAGAAAGGTTCTTTCCACCAAGCAGCGGCGCGATGTGGGACGCGAGCCCCCCGACCCTGATCAAGTTCATGCGATCAACCTGCTCGACCATATCCCAAACAAAGCCGGTGAACGGGGAAATACTCATTCCTTGCTGATAGTTTCGTCCAGATTCAGCAGCAACGTTGCGAGGCTCGTGAAGGCGGCAAGTTCGCTGGGAGCCAGCTTGTCGCTCGGCTGGGATTCGCCGACCGTAAGCAACTTTTTCGCGGCGGCTTCGTCCTTCGCAAACACACCGCGTAACGCTTGCAAGCGTCGCGTCAACACCGCGAGTTCCGCGTCGGTTGGTCGGCGTGATGTGCAGCGGCGAAACGCTTCGGTCAGTCGAACCGCATCATCGGTGGAATTCAACAATACGCGTTGTGCCAACGTCCGGGCGGCTTCGACGTAGGTCACGTCGTTGAGCGTGACGAGCGCGTGCAGCGGTGTGTTCGTGCGTGCGATCTTCACCTGACACGACTGCCGAGCAGACACGTCGAAAAAGATCGTCGGGCCAACAATCCGTCGCCAAAACTGATACAGACTGCGGCGGTACAACGCCTCGCCCGATTCCTGTTGATAGCCGATATTGCCAAACGTCGCCTCTTCCCAAATGCCCGGCGGCTGATATCCCTTGACCGGCGGGCCTCCCTGTTTTTCGACCAGCAAGCCGCCCGCCGCGAGCGCCTGATCCCGAATCATCCAGCTTGGCAACCGATGTCGCGCGCCGCGTGCCAACAGGCGATTGTCCGGGTCTGACTGCAATTCCGGGCGGCCTTTGATTGACGAGTCTTGACGATACGTTGCGCTCGTCACGATCAGTCGTAACAATCGCTTCACGTTCCAATGTGGGTTTGAGAGTTGTTCGGCAAGTTGTGGATCGGTTGGTGGGGACGCAACTCGCCGGAGCAACTCGCCTACGTAGCGGCTATCAACAAACTCGGCCGCCAACCAGTCGAGCAGTTCGGGGTGCAATGGCTTTTCGCCTTGAACGCCGAAGTCTTCCGTCGTCTTCACCAAACCGACTCCAAACAGCATTTGCCAATACCGATTGACAGTAACTCGCGCGGTCAGCGGATGTCCGGGCGACATCAGCCATTGAGCCAGAGCCAACCGGTTCATCGCCGGTTCGGCCGGTTGCGGCAGGACAGCGGGCAATCCTTGAGTCACCTTGTCGCCAAACTTGTCGTAGGCCCCGCGAATCAAGATGTGTGTGTTACGTGGTTGAACTTTTTCTCGCATGACCATCGTCCGCGGCAGCGATTTTTCAAATACTTCACGAGCATTCTTCGCATCATCCGCCGCGCGCCGAGCCGTCAGCAGTTGCGGCTCGTTGTTTAGATAGAACTCGGTCACGGCTTTCTTTTGCGAGTCATTCCGCTTTTCCACGACGATCGCCAACGCCTCACGCACATTGACTGGGATCGGCCGCAGCGTTCCGACTGGCGAATTTGTCAGCGACACGCGAAATCGACCTAAGACATGCGCAACATGCACCGACTGAAACTCCAGTCGGATTCGCACACTCGTCTCGCCATCCGACAGCGCGATCGAACCGCGCGGCTCAAACAGCGCGACGTGAGATTTTCCAAACTCCGACGCGATCGCCCAACCGGTATCGCCCCGGCCATCCACGGCACTCGCGGGCGCGAACCCGGACTGTTCGTAATCCGCGCGGATCGCCGTCAGCTCAACCGGCTTGTCCTCGATCAACAGTTTCAACTCGGTCAACACAAAATTGCCGTTGTCCGCGCGACCGGGGCCTTTGTTGGCCAGCGAATCATCTGGCAGCGCCTCCAATTGCAATCCGGTCAGTCCGCCGAGCTTCGTCTTGACCGACAACTCAAACGAGTCCTTCGCCGGATTCTCTCCCGATGCGACAACGCTGTGATCTTCGAGTCGCTTAAGCGACGCCCCCGCTTCCGATCGCAGTCCATCAAAGGTCAATGCTTGCCATTTCGGTTCGGCAACGCGGCCGGACTCGGTCAAAGTCCGTTCCCACGCCGCTTGCGAATCGCGTAACTCACGCTCCTTGTCATCGCGTGATTTGTTCGCCGTCGTCTCGGCGGCACGCAGGTCATCCAGTCTCTTTTGTTGGTCCGGCAATGCCAGGGTCATCACGGGATTGGCAAGCCCACCGGCATCGTTTGCACCGCTTTCCTCGATCGAATTGAAGTACGCCGAAAGCTGGTAATACTCCTTCTGAGTGATCGGATCAAACTTGTGATCGTGGCAACGACAGCAATTGAAGGTCAGCCCCATCCACACGGTTCCCGTCGTCTCGACACGGTCCTGCACATAATCGACTCGTGACTCTTCCGCGATCCGCCCCCCTTCCCCGTTGATCATGTGATTGCGATGAAAGCCGGTGGCGATTAACTGCGACTGAGTCGGGTTCGGCAACAAATCACCAGCCAACTGTTCAATCGAAAACTGATCGAACGGCATGTTCCGATTGAGCATGTCGATCACCCAATCACGCCAGAAGTACATAGACCGAGTCGGATCGCCCTGATAGCCATTCGTGTCGGCATACCGCGCGGCGTCGAGCCACTCCCAAACCGTTCGCTCACCAAACCGCGGCGACATCAACAGCCGATCCACGACTTTTTCGTACGCGTCGTTTGACGAGTCAGCCAGAAACGCATCAACCTCTTCCAGTGTTGGCGGCAGACCGGTCAGGTCGAGCGTCACCCGCCGAATCAACGTCTCCTTCCGCGCCTCGTTCGCCGGTGCGAGTCGTTCGCGTTCCAGCTTTGCCCGAACAAACAAATCAATCGGATTGCGAATTAGTGGCCCCCCCTGCCCGACCGACGGCAGCTCTGGCCGCACGACCGCTTCGAATGCCCAGTGCTTGCCCCATTTCGCCCCGCCATCAATCCAGCGCCGGATCAAATCAATCTGACCGGCCGACAACTTCCGCCCCGACTTCGGCGGCGGCATCACCTGATCCGGGTCGGTCGAAGTGATTCGTTTGATCAAGTCACTCGCCGAGCTGTGCCCGGCAACGATGACCGGCTTTTCTGTCCTTAGCGCCCCCGCTTCGACATCCAACCGCAGTTCCGCTTCACGAGCTTTCGCATCCGGCCCATGACATTGAAAGCAGTTATCCGACAAAATTGGCAGAACTTCTCGCGAGAAATCCGGCGGAGCCGCCGCAAGGCTCATTGCCGACATTCCGACCATCAGCGCGAACCACAGCCAACACAACAAGCAACAGCGAAGAAAGAATGATGGCCTCATAGTGATTCAACCCGGGGACAATTCCGTGACAAGACGATCCGCCGCCGCAGACTGCGACGACAGTTTATCGCTCGCATCGTCCGCAGCCACGCGCAACAACACCCCGTCTCCGACGGGACCGCAACGTAGCTTGACTTCAACTCCCCGACCCAACAGAGTTTCGCCCCTTTCGTCCCAGCGACGAATGGGAATAACCTGGAGGTGTAGCTCAGTTGGTAGAGCAACGGACTTTTAATCCGTAGGTCTTGGGTTCGAGTCCCAACACCTTCACTACGTTAAGACCCTCATTTTTCTCGGAACAATGAGGGTTTTCTTGTTTCTGGCCCAACACCGATTCGGTGGCCATCTGACCAGAGGAAAATGGTTGAGAACGGGTGATTTCGGCAGGAGCATTTCAACTTTTTGTGCAATCTGAATTTGAGCCAATTGCAGTCGTATCGGTTGTTCCGGTCGCTTGGTGCTCGTTGACGTCAGACGTGGCGATGGTCGGGAGAGTCGACGACCCGGCGGTCATGTCGACCCGACTCAGATGCGAGTACCGATCCATCTTCAACATGATTAGTTACCTGAAACGGACGAGGGGGGTTGGCAATTTTTTCCCCCGACAGTCCGGCCCCCCCTTTGCCCACCAGTTGACAATCGAATTCACGCTGCCACGACTTTCTGATCAAGGTCGAATTCATCGGCAAAGCGTCGTAATTCTGGCGATCGGGTCTCAACCCCGTGTTCCGTCCCGCGCGCGTCTTAATTGGCTTCTGCATCGATTGACCGTACTGTGGCCGGAAGGTCGGATCGCGCAATCGCCGCAATGCAAGGAGCCAATGATGTCGAAGAGAGACAACGAATCGGGGTTCGATACCGACGAGTTCGACTTCACCGAAGCGCTCGAACTAGAACGTGAATCGAAGACACCGCAAGAAGCAACACCGGCGAACTCGTCAGGTTGGAATTGGAAGCGTTGGAATTGGAAACGGTGGAAATTGCGGAAACATTCTCCAGGGAAGCGGAAACGTTCTCAGTTGAAGACGACGCCTTCCTGTTCAAAGTCCAAACCGGGTTGGGAGCGTGTCTACCAGTCGCTGCATTTCGTAAAGCTGGCGGGAACTCTTTGTCGTTTCGCTCTGTTTGGCGTGGTGGCTGTCGTCGTCGGACTGGGGATCGACGAGATTCTCCACATCGTGCAAGCGAAAACCGCCGGTTCCAATCTTGCCGGAAAGGCGGTGATCGGCTTTGTGGCGATGATTTCGTTGCTGATGTTCACGGCAATGGCGTGGCTGACGCTGCAATCCGGCGACAGGAATTCCGGCCCCATCTTTCTCTGGATCGGATTCACGGCGCTGTCGACGTACTGGATTTGGTCACCGCGACCGACGGCGGTCACATCCCTGTTGGCGATCATGGCCGTGCTGCTGACCGGGTGCCAAGTCCTGGAGCTGATTGGCTGGCTGCGTTGCCTAGCTCTGCCGCGCGGGGCCAGTGGTAAACCGTTGCTCTGGGCGGCAAGTGCAAGTCTCTGCCTGACGGCGGTGTTCTCGTTCGGAGTTTTGTACCTGGGTGGCACCCACTTCAAGCAACTGAACCGTCCACAGGAAATCGGCCACTTTGTCGCATCGATCGCTGCGGCGTATGGATGCGGCTGCGTCGCGCAACTGATTGGCGCCCTGTTCGTCCGCAGTCTGGTTATCTCGCTGGACGTTGAGCATTTTCACCAGCGTATGACGCGCTATGCCGTGCTGCACACGGCAATCAGCCTGGGCGGATTCCTCGTCGGTTACTTGATGCTGAAAGACACACTCGCCGGTTGGCCGGCGGGCATCGCCACACTCTGCGTGTTAATGACCGCAGCGTGCAGCACCGCGCATTTCTTGGACAGCCTCGACCGTTGCCTGAAGGCGAGAGAATTCCGGTCCTATTGAGTGACGAACGACGAGAGACAAGACCCGGATGAGTACCGGGCGGAGAACGTCTTCTGGGTGCCGACGGAGGCTCGCTGGCAGACGCTGCAAGACAACTCCAAGCAGCCGACCATCGGCAAGCGGATCGACGAGGCGATGGTCGCCATCGAGCGGGACAACCCGCGGCTCAAGGGAATCTTACTGAAGGTTTTTCGCTCCGGCCGGCCGGCGCTCGACAAGCACCGCTTGGGCGAGCTGATCGACGTGATCGGCACGATCGGACTGGGCGATGCCGAGAACCGCTCGAAGGTATTTTCGATTTCCTGGGCCGCGTCTACGAATACTTCCTCACGCAGTTCGCCAGTGCGGAGGGGAAGAACGGCGGGCAGTTCTACACGCCGCGCTGCGTGGTCCGCGTGCTGGTCGAGATGCTCGCGCCGTACAAGGGGCGAGTCTACGATCCGTGCTGCGGCTCGGCGGGCATGTTCGTGCAGAGCGAAAAGTTTGTCGAAGAGCATGGCGGGCGGATCGGCGACATCGCGGTCTACGGGCAGGAATCCAACTCGACGACACGGCGGCTGGCGATGATGAACTTGGCCATTCGCGGCATCGAAGGCGAACTCGGCCCCGAACACGCCGACACGTTCCGCCGCGACTTGCACAAAGACCTCAAGGCCGATTACGTGCTGGCCAATCCGCCGTTCAACGATTCCGACTGGCACCGCAGCGACGAGGACGTGCGGTGGAAGTA
>JANMIF010000354.1:0-78767 GCA_031375695.1 Planctomyces sp. | reverse complement strand
GTCGGTGGCGGCGCGAACCGCCAGTTCGATGGCTCCAACTTCGATCGCATAACGAAGCTGAGCGAGATCGCGCCAATCGTCGGGCGAGGTCATCAGCGAGGGGAGACTGTTTTGAAACAGTCGCAGCGGGTCGGGGCAGCGAACGATCAGCCCTTTCCGTTTGCGTCCCTCCAAAAGTCCGAGCGCCTGCAAACGGCTGACCGCTTCGCGCGTGACCGTCCGCGACGCACCGTACTCGGCGGCGAGCTGTGCCTCGGTCATGAAGAACGAGCCGTCGGTCAACCGCTCCGCTTGAATCCGGTGGCGGATCTTCCGAGCAAGTTCTCGGACTTGTGTCGCAGGTCGTGAGCTAAGGACGGGAATGTCCATTTGATCTGGTCTCCGGGGGTGAGAACTTACCATGACGACGTGAGATCGGTCAATAAGTAGGATTTGTTTGCCGTTCTTTGTTTGCCCTCAGACTTCCGCCAAACGAACCCACTTCCGACCAGTCACGGGATTGTTTGGAGTCACGTCAGCCGGGCGAAGCCGGTATGACGAACCGGAACGCCGATTGATTGAAGTCGTTGCAGCACGTCGTCCAGACGGATCGCCTCAGCGAGTTCGGCGAAGACCGGTTCGAGGGCGGCCAAGTATTGGGTGAGGTGATGTTCCTTGTGGGCGTAGCTGGGATAGAAACCGCTGCCCGTGAGGAAGCCGCGCGGGAGCATTCGCGCGGTGACGAGTGTCCCCAGCGCGGCCGCTTGTTCGTGATCGAAACTCAGGTGGAGCAGCGCCGGGTGGCCGGAGACTTTCACCGGCACTTTCCATCGCTGACCGAGATGCTTCCAGCCGTCACGCATCAGCCCCCCGATGCGACCGGTATGAGCCGCGATATCGACCTCGCGCAGTTTGCGAATTGTCGCCAGGGCCGCCGTCGGCCCCACGGCTTCTGTCCAGTAGGTGCTCGAGATGAACGATGTTTGAGCGGCCTCCATGACCCGCCGCCGACCGATGATCGCGGCCATCGGGTGACCGTTTCCAAGAGCCTTGGCGAAGACGGCGACGTCCGGCATCACCCCGTACTTCAGATGCGCACCGCCGAGATGCATCCGCCAGCCGGACGAGATTTCGTCGAAAATCAGCGTCGCGCCGCAGCGGTCGCACAGTTCGCGAACACCTTCCAGAAAGCCCGGCTCGGGATCAGTGGATCGAGTCGGCTCCATCACGACCGCCGCAAATTCATGGCCATGCCGAGTGACAAGCTGCTCGAGTTCCTGCAGCCGGTTGTAGGTAAAAGGGAGCGCTGTCCCGGCCAGGCCGCGCGGCACGCCGGCCGGTGCCAAACCCGGCAGCAGGTGACCTTGCAGGCTGTCCGTCGCGCCTGCGGGATTCACATTCGCCGCGAGGTACCAGTCGGACCAACCGTGATAGCCGCAGAACGCGATCTTGTCTCGACCAGTCGCCGCACGAGCGATGCGGACGGCGATCGACATCGACTCGCCGCCGGAGCGGGCATAGCGAACCTGTTCGGCCCACGGATGCAGTTCGATCAGCAGTTCGGCCAGTTCGACATCCTCGGCGGCGTTCAGCGTCGACATCGAGCCGAGCGAGATTCGGCGTTGAACGGCTGCGGTGACATCGGGGTCGGCGTATCCCAGCAGACAGGAACCGATGCCGGAAGTCGTCATGTCGATGAATCGTCGACCATCGAGATCGGTCACTTCACAGCCACGAGCTTCTCGCGCATAGGCGGGCCACAGTCCGGGAGCGAACATCTCCGGCCGCTTGCTGAGCAGTTGCGTTCCGCCGGGAATGAGTTGCTTTGCGCGGGCATAGGTGGCTTGTGTCTTCGTAGGTTGGGACTCCGTCCCGACACTTCCGCCAAGCGCGTCGGGACGGAGTCCCAACCTACTTTGCGGTGCGGCCTTATCGTCATCTCCGAAGCTCACTCCGAAGGCGGCGACCGCGTTTCTCCAGAAGAGGTTTTGGATGTCATCTTTGGACCACTGAGCGATTTCCGCCGCATGCTTCATCGACAGCAACTGCTCGTAGATCGCCAGGATCGGCCGGCCGTCGCAGTGCGGAAACTGCAGGTTGAAGCGGTTGACATCCACATACTGCCACGCCCGCCCCATCGCGGCGTACTGCCCGTGAAAGTATGTCGCGTCGACACCGTCCGAGCCGTACAAGATCCGCCGCCGATCCTCGCGCGAGAACAACGTGATCAGCGGTCGCACGTCGGTTACGGCCGAAACGTCGTACCAGATGTTCGGCATGTCCCGCAGTTGATCGATCGCCTTGCGGATCGGCCAATATGTAAAGCTGCGGGCACAATGAGCCAGAATCCACTTGATGTTTGGGTAACGGTTTGCAGTGAACTCCCGCAGATCGTTCAGGTTGAACTCGTCCGCACAGCCATGAAACCGGGAGAGGTGCATCGTGACCCACAGTCCCAGTTCATTCGCCAGCTCCAGTTGCTCGTGCGGCACGAACTCATGAATTCGGCACTGCGCGATGTCGCCCGTGACGGAGAACAACCGGTACGGTTTGAGTCCGATGAAGCCTTGTTCGCGCACATCGCGCTCGATGTCCTGCACGCGACACGACGGTGTCACCAATCGATTCATTCGCGACTGCGGGTCGTGCCTGACCTGCTCGATGCACCAGCGATTGTGGGCCGTCACGTCGATGCCCCGAATCGGCGTCCCCAGCACCAGAAAATGGGTCTCACGACCGGGATACAACCGCGCGGCCCACTGCTGCAGCGATGAGAAATCGGTATGTCCCCACGCACTGGACGGAGGCGCGGCCGCCGTCAGATGCTCGGGATGGAACATGTGGATGTGCGCGTCGAACACGCGATCCGAGACGAAGTCTTGCAGTTCTTCATCCCAAATCTGCTGATCGTGCGGTGAGAAGTCGTTAATCGAGACGGGCATGTTGAGTTCCGAAAGAGTGTCTTGTTCAGGCAACATCACCAGGCGGTCCAGCCGCCATCGACGATCAGGTTTTGCCCGGTCACATAGCTGCTCGCGTCCGAGGCCAAAAATACGAGCGGGCCTTTGAGTTCACTCGGCGTTCCCATGCGTCCCAGTGGCGATTTCGTGAGCAGTCGCTCGACCATCGCGGTGGAAGCTGTCGGCCCCGGAAACGGACCGGGGCTCAGGCAATTCACACGAACACGGTCCTTCGCCCAATACACCGCGAGATGCCGCGTCATCTGCACAATGCCCCCTTTGAGCGCGTGATAGGCAACCGGACTGGCTGAGCAGACATCTTCATAGGCGTCCGGGTACGAGCCCACAACGCCATACATCGAACCCAGCAGAATCACGCTCGCCGAAACACCTCGCTCAACCGCATGATCATGTAGCAGCCTCGACAGCACGAAGTAGCCAGTCGCGTTACCAAGTTGTCGCGAAAACTCTTCCGCCGTGACGGTCGACCAATCGGCCCCTAAGGCTTCGTGTCCGTTATTGACGAGTACATCGATCGCGCCGGCCAGCGACACAGCTTCCTGAAAGCTCGCTGGTAAAGAATCCGGATGCATGTGGTCGAGCGCGATGCCGAAATGCCGTGCGTTGCCGGTGCGCGGCAACGTCGCGGCGAGCGATTGAGCCTTGGACGCATCTCGACTGGTCACAACGACCGACGCGCCCACTTCGGCCAGCGCCCGGCACATTGCCGTGCCAAGAAGCCCGCAACCACCCGTGACCACAGCAACTCGATCGCTCAGATCAAACAGTCGCTGAATCGTAGGTTCTGGTTGTGCGTGAGCGTCACCCATGAGTTTCACCGTTTCTTGACTGGAAGAGACAGGACGATCAGCGATTGGGCCGCGCGGACTCGGGTGTCGAGAGCGGAATCATCGAGGAGCCGAATCAGCCTAGCCTGGCAATCGACGCATCGGGCATGGCCAGCGAACTCGGCCGACATTGTTCGCACGGTGGCATCGGTGGATTCAAGATTGAGCGCCAGTTCCTGCTGGCCCTTCGGATGTCCCAGGTTCGCCAGGGCATTCACGAGAAAGGCGCGCGCGACCTTGTCGGTCTCACCGTCAAACGTCTTCAGCAGGGGTTCAACATCCTGCGGACCGCCGACCTGTGCCAGTGCGAATGCGACCGTAATCCGAGTCGGCCGATCGGTCGACTGCAACTCTTTTCGCAGCACTTGCAGAGCATCGATTTCACCAGCCCTGGCCAGTGCGGCGGCCGCCCAGAGTCGCAATGAGGAGTTTTCTGATTGTTCGAAGGCCGCGCGCAGTTGCTTCTTGTCACCCGCCTCGCCGAGCTTGAAGAGGCTTTCCGCCGCATGGACTCGTCCTGTCGACTCGGGATCGCTCAAGATGTCGAACAGGACTTTCAGCGGGCCGCGCTGGCCAGCCCGGACCAGTTCGCGTGCGAGGCCACATCGCCGCTGATCGTCTGTTTCTGCCGGCAGACGATCGCGCAAGGCGGCAACCATTTCGTCGCCATGACCAGCCAAAGTCAATGCCTCGGCGGCGTGCATGGCCGGCCAGAACTCACCGGACTTCAGCCCCTCTCGCAGAATTCCCAAACAGCGCTTCTGAACATCTGGCGCGAGTTTCTGCGGCTGTTCCGCGCGCGAAACGCTGAGCAGAGCGACGCTACTCATCAAGACAACCATGGTGAGTCCTTTCCAATTCATGAATCGCCTCCCACAGGTTGCCAACTCCGAGAGTCCACGCTGGCCAGAGCGGCCAGGTTGACGCGCAAGGTCTGCTCGCCTTCGTCCAGCGTACAAAGAGGTTTCGCAATACCCTCGACGGCATCGAGAAACCGGTTGGCCTGAGTGATGAATGCGGCATCGCGGGGTAGTGGTTCATGCGGCTCGTCGTGCCACGGTTCGGCTGGTCGAACCATCCAGCGCCAGCGCTGTGCATGCGATTCCCAGCGAACCGTGCCCTGTTCGCAGATGACGGTCAAAGTGACTTCGTTCGGGGCCTGATGTTGATTGAGGCTGTAGCTGCCGAGCACCCCGCCCTGACGCGTCAGCACATGCGCCGTGTCCTCAACCGTCACGTCGGCGAGCACCTGATGCGCCGCATCGGCCACGAGTCGATCAATCGGGCCAACCAGCCATTCACCCGCATTGAGCACATGAGTGAGCGCGTCCTGAATCGCGCCGCCACCCGTCGCATGATCGTTGTAGTAAATGTCGCGATAGGCGGGACGGTAGGTCGGAAAATTCTGGCCACAGACGGCGACGATCTCGACGGGTTTCCCGAATCGACCGCTCAACAACGCATCCCGCATCGCGGCCAGCGCCGGAAAGCAGCGATAGACATAGGCCACACTGACGACCACACCACGCTCGCAAACCGCGCGTTCCAGCCGATCAAGGCCGTCGATCCCGGTGCTGAGGGGCTTCTCAATCAACAGGTGCCGACCGGCTTCGGCAAGCCGTGTTGCAATCTCCAAATGTCGATTCGCTGGCGTTGCGACGACGGCTGAAAGCGAGTTGTTCGGCGACGCGCCACCGGGATCAGCCAGAGCCGCTTCAAGGTCTTCATATCCGCGCACGCCGTAGCGTTCCGCGATCGTCGCTCGAAGTGATGAGTTGACCTCGACGAACGACACGTCGGCTCGTCCCGTCGATTGAAAGCAGCGCAAATGCCGCTCGCCGATTGAGCCGACACCCACGATCACAACGGAATGCGGCAGCGTCATGACTGGCCTTCCATGAGCCGGGCCGCTTCGGCGGCGAGCCGATTGTCGAAGGTGAAACCAAGCGGCGCGTAACGCTGTTGGATCTGTTCCATGCCCTGCTTGACCATGATCAGATCGGCGCCGTGGCAGATGAACTTCGCTCCTAGATCGAACAGCTTCTGCGTGTGTTCCGGACTGCCGCTAACCGTGCCCCACCATTTGCCTGCGTTCTTCGCGGCCTCGGCAACGCGACAGTAGGCGTCGATGATGATCGGGTGATCGAACTGGTACGGGATGCCCGCGACGACGCTCAGGTCGCCAGGCCCCAACATCAGCACGTCCACGCCCGGCACAGCCGCGATCGCTGCCGCATGATCGAGCGCATTGGGAGATTCCAGTTGTGCGATGAGCAGCGTGTGCTCGTTGGCCGCCTTCAGATACGGCACCATTGGAATCGCGCAGTACGGGTTGTCTCCGTTCGCACCGTCCACGCCGCGCTCCCCCTGAGGAGCGAACTTCGCCCACCGCACCAGTTCGGCGGCTTCCTCGGCCGATTCACAGCGCGGATACATGATTCCCTGAGCTCCGGCTTCCAGCAGCCGCCCCATGCGCATGAACTCCCCCTTGGCAGGTCGCGCGATGACGTCCGACGCTCCGACGCGCGCGGCACGCATCAGATTCGAGGCGGTCTCATCGCTCGTCGAATGATGCTCCAGATCGAGCCAGATCCCGTCGAACCCCAACAAGCTGACGAGTTCATACACACTGGGATCGATGAAGTGGCAACAGGTGATGAGCACGGGCTCGCCACGCTTTAATTTGGCTTTGACTCGACTCGGTCTCATTGGTTGGGTCCTAAAGAATTGATCGTTACAAGGTCGACTGGAATGCACGTTTCATTTTTTTGACGGCGGGAGCCACTCGATCCCTTTGTCCGTCACACGAAACCGCCTGGCTCGAATACTGGATCCCTGGCCCTCTTCGTAATAAACCACCAGAACACTGCCGTCCGGGAGGTTTACCATGGAGGGATAAGCGCCGATGACTTCGTCGATCACCACGTTGTCGCTCCACGTCTTACCTTCATCGTGGCTGAAACGCAGGCTGGTGTTGGGAAGACGGAAGGCCAGCAGAATCACGTCGTCTTTGGTCCGCAGGAAGTACGGGCAGTGGCCGGGAAAACCCATCGGCTGAGAAATCGTCCAGGTATCCCCCCGGTCTTTCGATGTCGCGAAACTCATCTGCGGCCGCTGAGCCGCATATAGCGTTCCGTCCTTCAATTCGATGAGGTCGGTTTCCGCGTCGAGCTGGATGCCCCCGTTGTCGATCAGAACTTCTGGCTGCCAGGTCTTGCCCCCGTCGTCACTGAACGCAACCGAGCCTTGCGACTTCTTGCCGTTTTCCGTGTACAGTCCCAGGATCAAGCGGCCGCCGGAGAGTTCCCGGATCGGTGAACTGCAATAGTGTGCCTTCGAAATCTGCTGCGGTTCGGACCAGGTCTTTCCCAGGTCGTCCGAGGCGATCATCCACGAACCAAGCCCTTCGTAGCCACCGTCAGTCTTGCTCCGCAATGAGAAGAAACTGCAGAGGATCCGACCATTCTTCAATTGCACAATGGACGGATCGCGATCATCGTCCGGTCCGTCGTACAGAGTCTGGGCTGCAGACCAGGTCTGACCTTCATCGCTCGACAAGCAGTACGAGATGCGTCCGCCTCGGGGTAGCTGGGCGTTCGGCAATGCGATGTGGCCGTAGCCGGCATAGAACACGCACATCAGCCGACCGTCGTTCAGCCGACAGACATCCGGAAACGCTTCATAGCCGCCCGCTCCGGCGTCTTCACAAACATGCACAAAAGCAGGCGGCGGAATGACGAAGTCTCCGGCCGGTTTCCGCGCAGTGCCCGTGACGCGGATGTCCTTCACTCGAACCAACCCCTGGCTTCCATAGAAGCCAATGCGTCCCGCAGCCAGCGTATCGTCCTTTGCCTCGTACAACACATTCCCATTGAGTGAGACACGCAGAGTGTTTCCGAGACACTCAAGTTGTGCTTCGTGCCACTGGCCTGGCGATCTGTCGGAAACGCTCACCCGCTTGATTTCATTCCATTCTCTCCCCTGGCTGTATCGAACGAGAATGGCTGATGCACGATCGAAATGAACGTAGTAGTAACTGCTTCCGTCGACCGCACGGACCATAAATCCGCACGCCAGAACTCCTTCAGCCTGAGGTTCGACGAGGAACTTTGCCCGTAGCGTCACGTCACTCCACTCCTGCGGCGTATAGACAGCACGGGATATCTTCTGGCGACCATCGAAGACCAGCTTGCCGTCCTTAATACGGGCCGTCTTGTCGAGGAACAACCAGTCCTTCGACGCATCCTGAGCCTGAAGGTCGACGACCAGTTCGTCTGCGACGAGTATCGCGGGGACCTGAGCGAACCCGGTGATGCCCAGCAGGAACAGAATCAAGACTCGCATGTCGATCTCCTCGGTAGAGTGCTGTGTACAGGTTGTTGGGTCTGGGACTCACTTCACGAACTGCAATGCGAACAGGTCCGCATCTTTCAGGCGGATTCGCAGGCGGATCGGCTTGCCCGCCAATGAACTCACGTCGGAACCGTTCTTCCACGAAACCACGCAGGCCAGGTCGTCCGTATTGAGTTCGCGGCACTCGGCGAGCGTGAAACCGGGAATCGCCTGGCCGGCGGCGTCCTGTATTTCGACAGCCACGCCACCTGGGGCGCTGGAGGACATGTTCAACATGAGCCGCTGCCCCTCGAACGTGATTGGTTTCGTGATGAGTTCGCCGGGCTGATATCCCGCATGCACGGCCGCGAAACCGTCAGTCCGCAAAGTCAGCCGCTCAAGATGATGCGTCGGCTGGCCGTAATTTCTCTGGACGTAGATCGAAATCTCGGTTGGCCCCGAAGGGACAATCCCGCGAGCCGGGTAGTTGGACCGCGCCGTCCAGTTCTTCAGGTCGGTGCCCGGACGGACCAGCGATTCCAGGAAGACTCGGTCGTAGCGGTTGCCGCCGCGACTGGTCAGCAGCACGGCGTCGGAAGACTCCAGCTTCAAGCCGCCATAGTTCACAGGGGCGTCGAGTTGCAGCGCGGTGACCTGCTCGTCGGTCAGCGAACGGCGACCGGGCCAGAAGCGGGCCGCCGTACCGATGTAGATGTGGGGCGCGCGAAAATAGGCCACCGTTTGGTTCGTGTAGAGGTGCTCGTTCGGAGCGTCGCCAAAGGTCATGTCGGCCGCCGGCGTCCAGGTAACGAAGTCGGTTGACGTCGTTCGCGTGATCCAACGCACGCCATTCTTGAACGTGCGAAAGAAACAGACGTAGCACTGTTCGTGATCGGACCAGAGGATGTTGTTCTGCGAATCGAACGCGCCACCGGTGATGATCGGCTTGTCCTGCAGCTTGCGGAAGTGGATGCCGTCTTCGGAAACATACGCGATCAGCCCGGACTGGCTGCTGCCGCCCACGGCTTTGAAGCGTTCCGCCTTCGGCACGCCGTGGCGCGTATCCAGGAATGGCGCAAAATTGTGGGTCACATGGCCGACATCAGCCAAGATGGCATTGTTGTCTTTGTTGCCACCAAAAGAGACCAGACCGAGTTTCGGCCGCGTGAAGGTGATGCCGTCACGGCTTTCTGCGTAACAGGTCACTTCCTGCGCGCGGGGATCGGTGTCGCCGTAACCGGTCAGCGGGCGGCCGCGATAGTACATGCGATACAGGTCGCCGTCGTGAATCACCGTGACGTACCCGCTGACCTGACCTTCCCACGGCTGATCGAATTTCAGCGCGATGCCCGCTGGCTGCGGTTGCTGAAGCTGCAGAGAAACGCCCGCCAACTTTTCAATGAGGACATGATCGACGAACAATTCGCGGCGCGTGCCGAGGGAAATCGGTTCATCGGCAGCGAACGCGGGAGCGAGTCCGCCGAACAGGATGGCGGCCATTGCGGCGATCAAGAGGTCGCTTCGAAACATGGTTCATTCTCCAGTGGATTTGAGGGCGGCATTTAGTGCTGGAATGCGCCACGAAACACTCTCGACAAACCCCTTTTTACCTGGGTTGATGCGGTTAGAGTGCAGTACTTGCATTCTCGAAAGCACAATAATACTATTTATTCGGAATTCCAAGAGACCGCTGCCAATTTCCACCCATCCAGGAAACACCGCCGTGAAGATTCTCGATTGGCTGGTGCTCGTCGGGTACGCGGTGCTGATGTTGGGTGTCGGGGCGTTCTACTCGCGGCAGAACAAGACGGCGGACGACTATCTGCTCGGCGGGCGGAGGATGTCGCCGATTGCGTTGGGCTTGTCGTTGTTCGCGACGCTGGTCAGCACGTTGTCGTACCTCGGCGTTCCGGGTGAGATGATCGGCCACGGACCGATGATGGCCACGCAGTTGGCGGCCCATCCGTTGATCTTCTTGATTGTCGGTTATGGACTGATTCCGCTATTGATGCGGCAGCCGGTGACGAGTGCCTATGAGTTGCTCGAATCGCGTCTGGGAATGAGCATTCGACTCGCCGGAGCGGGCGTCTTCCTGCTGCTGTGTCTGGGTTGGATGGCGACGATTCTGTTCGCCACCAGCAGCGTGGTGCTGGTGCCGTTGCTGAAACTCGACCCACATTGGACCCCCTGGTTGTGCGTCATACTCGGTGTGATCACGGCGCTGTATTCATCGACTGGCGGTCTGAAGGCGGTGGTGATGACCGACGCGATCCAGTCGATCACGATGCTGGCGGGAGCTGTCGTCACCGTGGCGGTGATCACCGTTCAGATGGGAGGCGTCAGCGCGTGGTGGCCGACCGCGTGGCCCAGTCACTGGCAAGATCCGACTTGGGGCTTCGATCCTGACGCGCGCGTTTCGTTCGGCATGCTGATGCTTTCAACGACGCTGTGGTACGTCTGCACGAACGGCTCGGACCAGATGTCGATTCAGCGATTCCTCTCGACGCGCGATGCATCGGCCGCTCGCAAGACATTGCTCGTCGCCCAGGTCACGGATGGGTCGGTCTCGCTGTTGTTGGGGCTGACAGGCATTGCGATTCTGGGCTTCTACCAAGCGCATCCGCCCGAACTCGCCGCGGGCGAGACGCTGCATTCGATCGGCGATCAGCTCTTTCCCAGATTCATCATGACGCAGATGCCGGCGGGGCTGTCGGGACTGGTGCTGGCCGCAATTCTGTCCGCCGCGCTGTCGAGCCTCTCGTCAGGAGTGAACTCGGCGTGTGCCGTGCTGGAGAAAGATTTTCTGTCGAGACGGGCGGGACACTCGTCTTCGGACTCGGCGACGGTGTCGCGTCTGAAATGGCTGACTTGGCTAGTCGCCGCCATCGCCGTCGCGCTGAGCATGCTCAATCTGCTGTTCGTCGGAAACCTCGTCGAACGGTGCTTCAAGCTGATCAACCTGCTGACCGCTCCGCTGTTTGTGCTCTTCTTTCTGGCACTGTTTGTCCGCTGGGCCAATGCCTTCGGAGCATGGCTGGGCTTGCTGTCCAGCATCGCGACCGCAGTGTGCATCGCGTACTCGAAAGACCTCGGCCTGCCGCTGACCGTCAGCTTTGTGTGGATCATTCCCTGCTCGCTGCTGGTCGGAATCACGGTGGGTGCTGTTGCCAGTGCCATCGCAGGACGAACTCGGAACCTCGGCCACGGAGAAGGTAAGACCAACGTATGAGACGTTATCCCAGTTGCATCATGGCGACGTGCTGCGTTCCCTGGACCGACCAGCATCGCTTCGACGAGCCCGTGTTTCGTCGCGGTGTCCGGCAGGCGCTGCAAGGGACGCCGCAATTGTATGTCTTCGGCACTGCTGGTGAAGGCTATGCAGTGACGGACCGACAGTTCGATGAGATCGTCGCCGCGTTTGCCGACGAGATGCAGCAGGCGGGGGCCGAGCCGATGGTCGGCGTGATCCACCTGTCGCTCGGCACGATCCTCGAACGCATTCAGCGCTGCATCGAACGGGGCGTCCGGCAGTTCCAGATTTCGTTGCCGAGCTGGAGCGCATTGAACGACCGCGAATTGTTCGACTTCTTTGAGCGTGTGTGCGGCCCTTTCCCCGACTGCCGGTTCATGCACTACAACCTGCCGCGCGTCAAACGGCTCGTGACGGGCAAAGAATACGGCCGCCTGGCCGCCGCTCATCCGAATCTCGTCGCGACGAAGAACACGAGCGATTCGTTGTCACACATCCGCAGCCTGCTCGACGACGCTCCGCAGTTGCAGCACTTCCTGTCCGAAGCCGGTTACGCCTACGGATCGCAGTTCGGTGAATGCGGCATTCTGGCCTCGTTCGTCATGAATTGGCCGAAGCTGCGAGCACTCTTCGCCGTCGGCAAATCAAACGACCGCGTCCGTCTGCCGACGCTGCAACGGGAGCTGGACATCGTGCTCCAGACTCTTTTCGAAGCCGTTCCCGCCGGTCGCATCGACGGCGCGTACGACAAGCTGTTCGCCAAGTTGTACGACCCAAACTTTCCGCTCCGCTTGCTCCCGCCTTACGTCGGGGCGAGCGACGACGAGTATCAAACATTCCATCGCCTGCTCGCCGAGCGACTGCCGGAATGGATTCCGAGCGAACCAGCAGCGAATTGACACCGAGATTCTTCCCTGACAATGCAGTGTCCCAGGAAAGGAACGTCAAATGATCTTCGACGCCGAAAAACAGCATTACGATCAACATGGATTTGTGATCGTGCGACAGTTACTGGGTCACCAGGACTTCGCGGAACTGAAGGAGAATCTCGACCGCTACATCCGGGACGTCGTGACGACGCTGCCCGACGGGGACGCCTTCTATCAGGACCGCTCCCGCCCCGAGACGCTCAAGCAGATGCAGCGAATGGGTGGCGACCCATACTTTCGCGAGTACGTCCATCATCCCAAGTGGAAGGCCCTGGCCGAGGCACTGATCGGCGAGCCCGCCAAAGTCGATCAGCCGGAATGGTTCAACAAGCCGCCCGGCACGCGTCACGTCACACCTCCACACCAGGACAATTACTACTTCTGTCTGGAGCCCGCGAACGTCCTGACTATGTGGTTGGCTCTCGATCCGGTCGATGCGGAAAACGGCTGCCTGCGCTACGTGGATGGCTCGCATCTGCGCGGCTATCGCAAGCACGCCAAGTCGCAGATCCTGGGGTTCTCACAGGGGATCAACGACTTCACGACGGATGATTTCAATCGCGAAGTGGCCGCGATCATGCAGCCGGGCGATGTGGCCGTTCATCATGGGATGATGATTCATCGAGCCGATTCAAATCTGTCGCAGACTCGCCATCGGCGTTCCTTCGCGATGGTGTTCACGGGGGTCTCGTGCCAGCGGGACGAAGAAGCCTTCGCTCGATACTCGGCGTCAGCGCGTGAGCAGCATAGCGCGATGGGTCTCAAGACCTGAGGAGCGACGGCGATGATTGACCTTTCGAAATGTTCGGCGGCCTCTCCGCTGGTGCAGACGGTCGCTGCGGACCCCGGAACGTTGTGGTCCAAGGAGTCCGCGGTGGCGATCGACGCACCGCCGGACTCCGACACCAATCCTCGTCCCGAAGCCACATGGCCCCGCGAAGATCTTCGTACCGGCCTGTGCGGTGTCGTGTCACCGCGAGTGTTAGCGCTGCCCGGCGGCGGATTCCGCATGTACTACTCGCAGATACTTCCACGTCCCGGCTTCCCGGCCGGAGCGAACGACTATGACAACGCTTCGACCCGCATCCTGAGCGCATTTTCTTCGGACGGCACGCAGTGGGTTCCCGAACCAGGTGTGAGGCTCTCGCCGCAGGAAGGCGGAGCGGGCGATTTCCGCGTCGTGTCGTCGGAAGTTGTTCCCATCGGTGATGGACGCCGGTTGCGCATGTACTTCGAATGCTGCGCGGGATCTCAGGCGGTGACGAATTCGATTCGCAGCGCGACCTCTTCGGACGGCGGACTCGAATGGACGCCCGAGCCGGGTGCGAGATGGGAAATCGCGGGCCGTAATCTTTCGGCACCACGCATCGTTTTTCTGAGCGACGGCCGCTGCCGGCTGTACTGCGTCGAGCGAGGCCGCGGCATCATCAGCGCCGTGTCGGACGACGTCGGCCTCGTATTCCATCAGGAACCGGGCGTGCGTGTCGCGCAAGATGGAACCTACGACTCGCACGCGGCGTTCGCGCCCGAGATTCTTTGCGTCGCGAGTGACCGATATGTGATGTACTACGCCGGATACAGCCAGCCGAATCGAGCGTACGTTCTGCGAGCCGTCTCGGACGACGGCCTGACTTGGCACAAAGACTCCGAGCCTGTTCTCTCACCCAGCCCCGGCGGTTGGGACGGCGCGAAGTGTTCCGAGATGTGCGTGATCCGTTTGCCGCAGCGAGACGGCACAGCTCCTCGCTATCGCATGTTCTACGAAGCGTGCGATGGGACCGTGAAAGACGAACGCGGCGTGTGGCGAATCGCCAGCGCGACCAGTGCGGCTCGCCAGAACTCAACGTGATCCGCACCCCTGACAATACTCGATGCCGCTTAAACGAGTTCGCGGATTGGTTCGTGGGTTTCAGCGACGTACTGCGGACGGCCATTGAGATCAGGGATCGTCGTGTGAGCGGTGTCGATGCCGAGGTTGTGATAGAGCGTGGCGATCACATCCTGAAAATGGATCGGCCGCGAAACAGATTCCTCGGCCAGACGATTGGTCTCGCCGATGACTTGGCCGGTGGTCATGCCTCCGCCCGCCAGCATGGCAAACGTCACGCGCGGCCAGTGGTCTCGCCCGGCGTTCGCGTTGATCTTGGGAGTCCTCCCGAACTCGCCCCACACGACGACGGAAACGTCACGATCGAGTCCTCGTTCGTGCAGATCCGCTACGAGCGCCGCCAAGCCCTGGTCGAGCAGCGGGATCACTTTGCGACCGTTCGTGAAATTGGCTCCGTGCCAATCGAAGTCCGCAAATGCCACCGTCACACAGCGAGCACCCGCTTCGACCAACCGCCGCGCGGCCAGAAACTTCGACATGTGAGCCTGATAGCCCGCCTTCGAATACGGCAGACATTCCGGATCGTCTTTCCCATAACGCTCGCGGATACGCGGGTCTTCACGCGACAGGTCAAGGGCCTCGACAAGACGACTCGAACTGAGAATCCCCAATGCTCGCTCCGTGAAGCCATCGGGATCCGACTGCGACGCAGCTTGCTTGTCCGCCTGCCGCCGAAACCGATCGAGGCTCGCCAGCAATGAACCGCGATCACTCAGCCGATCGAGACTGACTCCTTGCAACACCATGTCGTTCATCGCATCACCTGACGGCTTGAACGGCGTGTGCGCCATCCCGAGGAACCCCGGTCCCGGCAGGTTGTACGGCTGGTGTTCCATCTTCATCGACAAGTCGATGGCCGGAGGCACTGAGGGATCGACCGGCCCGTGGAGCTTGGACAACACCGATCCGATCTCCGGCCAACCTCCCTGCGGTTGCGAGCGAAACAGCCGACCCGTCGCGCACTGAAACGACGAATGCCGGTCCTCGGCCCCGACCAGCGAGCGAATGATCGCGAACTTATCCATCATCGCCGCGACACGCGGCATGAGTTCGGAGATTTGAATCCCCGGCACGTTGGTCGCGATCGGCCGGAACTCGCCACGGATTTCGGCGGGAGCATCCGTTTTCAAATCCACCATGTCCTGATGAGGCGGACCACCGGTCAAATAGACCATGATGATCGCCTTGTGCGACGCACGAACTCCGGCCTGAGCTTCCGCGCGCAGCAACCGCGGCAACGTCAATCCGCCGACGGCCAACGATCCGATCGTCAAAAAATTCCGGCGCGGCAGTCGGTCACACAAGCGAATCGTATCGCCGGAAATCGTCAGCATTAAATGATCCTCGTCTGCGACCCATCGGCCAAGTCATTCATGTCGGCAAAGCAGTTTAACACGCGATCGTCTGAAGCGCAAACTTCAATCGCCAGCTCGAAACCGGAACGAATACAGGTCCGCGTCCTTGACCTCGAAGCGCAGCCGCACCGGTTTGCCGGAGAACGCTCCGAGATCGGGATTTCCGGCCCAGATCACGGTTCGATCCAGATCGTCGCCATACACCTCTTGGCAGGCGGCCAGCGCGAAGCCGGGTAGCGGCTGCCCGTCGACGTCTTGAATCTCAATGCGCACTGAACCGGCGGCCGAGGTCGAGACGTTCAGCGTCAGTTGATTGCCGGTGAACGTGACCGGACGCGTGATCAGTTCGCCGACGATCAGAGGGGCGTGCAGCGAGACGAAGCCGTCGATGCGCAGGGTGTAGCGACGCAGCACGCCGCCGGTCTCGTGCATCGTGCGTTCGGTGGCGTACAGCGATAGCTCTGGCGGTGCGTCGCCGATCGCGGATTTCTTTGCCGATGCTGGAGTTTGGCATGTGGGAGCCCGGTCGATCGTCGAGTCCATCAGTCACGAAACCGGCGACCACAGCATCAGATAACTCGTCTCGGCGGAAGACGAGATCATCGAAGTGATCACCGCTGTGGCCGTCGCCCTAACCCTTCCTCGCGGGTGCTCATCGCTTTCCTGCCGAGCGTGGTCCGAGGGCCGATTCGACTTCGGCCAAGTACGCTAGCAGCCGGTCTCGTTCGTTTGTGAGATGCCGAACTCGCAGCAGCGATTTGACTCGGACGGTCAGTTCCAGGCGATTGACCGGTTTCGTCAGGAAATCGTCGCAGCCGGCGGCGACCGCCTTTTCGATGTCCCCCATTTCGTTCAAGGCCGTGACCATCAAGATCGGGATGTCGTGAGTTTTCGGGTCCGCCTTCAGCCGTTGACAGACTTCGTAACCGCTCAGCCGAGGCATCATGATGTCCAGCAGCACGATGTCCGGCTCAAACTCTTTGACCTTTTCGAGCGTACTGTGCCCATCCACGGCCATTGCGATCTCATAGTCGGAATCGGCCAGGTACGCTTCGAGCAATTCACGATTCTGCTCGTTGTCGTCGGCGATCAAAATCCGCGACGGTGTGGCAGCAGGTGTTGTGGATTTAGCCATAACGAAATTCTCTCAGACGCAATCTCAGACATGCGGCGGCAGTATATTCGTCCTGCGACCAAGATTGAAACCTGATTGCAAGTCTCTTGCCGCGAGGCAGGACATTTCAATTCAAGTCGCAAACAGAATAACGGTCATCGCCGAGCAAAATCATCGAGAACCGACTGAGTCGCCGAAGAATCGGTCGGACTCAGATCCCGGAGTTCAACCGTAAGCCGTTCTAGGTCTTCCGGCTCATCGACGTCAAACCACGGAGGCAATTTTTCCAGCGAAGCCCCGATCAACTTGGCTTGTCGACAAAGCTGATCGCAAACTCGCGACGTGCTCCATTCGACCTCGTCAAACAGTTGTCGGAATGCGAATGTTCCCGATCTCGCCTTCGAGCGAATCCCGATCAAATACACCCCGCCATCTGTCGCCGGTCCGAGCACGACGTCCGCCCGATCCAGCCGCTCGACGGCTTCAGTCACGAGCGACATCGGCAATGTCGGGCTGTCCGAACCGATGACGATTGTCGGACCGTGATCGAACGCTTCAAAAAAACCGAGCAGCCGAGCGCCGAGCGATCCGGTTGGCTGCGGCCAGAGTTCATAGTCTACGGCCGAAAGCAGCTCAAACTCGGAACGTGTGGCCTCGTCATTTGGCGTGATCGCAAAGATTCGTCGTGAGGGAAAGCCACGAAATCGGTCGGCCAAATCGGTCACGAACGCCCGATACAGCCGAGCCGCCGCGTCGTCGCCGATTGTCGCCGCCAGCCGAGTCTTCACCGATCCCGCCATCGGCCGCTTTACGAAGATTCCAAAAGTCGTGTTCATCACGGTGGTGTCCCTTCGATCAAACGCCGCAACAGAATCTCTGACATGCGGCCTTTGAAGCGAATTCTGCCATCGATCTCAACAACCGGAACCCAGTTGTCGAAGCGTTCTCGCAGCTGCGGATCAGCGTCGATGTTCGATTCGAGAATCGGCGGCAAGAATTGAGCGTAACGTCGCAACAACTCCAACACTTCGTCGCACAAGTGGCATCCAGTTCGCGTGTAAAGCACAACGCTGTGAAATCGCCGTCCCGGCTTCGTAGGCTGCCAGCGGCGGTCATAGGCTGACATCTCCGACTCACGTGGCCCGCGAGCGATCACGAACAGCCCGAACACAATGCTCAAGAACGCCAGTGCTAAGCAAACGGTCCGTTGACTTCGCCAAAACCGAGGCATCGGGAACGGCAGCACCTCGACGTTGTCCCAAGCCACCAAGCCTAGCACCGCCAGGCCCGCAGCCAGCATCAGCAACCCAAACATGGCTTGCGACGCAGTCAGAGTTCGACGAGAAGAAACGGTCAATCGAGGTCTCCGGTAACAAGACAAAATGAGTGCAAAGCGAGAGTTCCAAGTGCAAAGTGCAAAATGTTGAAGCTGCCAATTTCCCGTCGTGTCGATTTTTCACTTTGCAGTTTGCACTCGTCACTTTGCACTGAATTGCAGGATCGCGGTGCAACATCGTTTTCTCATCGCTTGCCGGTCACATCTAACAATTCAGCCGAACGGAGGACATCGTCGGGCTTTGATTCTGAGTTCGCTGGTTCGCGGCTGACAAGTGCTCGGAGGGATTGCCAGATTCGGTTGGGAGCCAGTGATGGCAACGTGCCATGTTCTTGAATCGCGAAAAATGCCAACAGGCCAAGCAGGCCGTAAGTACATAATGTCGGTCGGACGTCGTCGCTGAAGAATTTCAGTGCGGTTCCCAGTGATTTCTTGACGCGAGGAAAACCAGCTCCGAAATCAAGACTCCAGATTTCGTCCAGAACCAAATGAGTCAGATAGCCGAGCGTGACGGCGAAGGCTTTGTAGTACCGTGCATCACTGGTGCCGGAATCGCAAATCAGAAATCCCAGCAAACCGGCAATCAGCGCGGCCGGAATACTGTGAAACATGCCGCGATGAACCGACAGTGTCTTCAGCAGCCAGCCGATGCCAAATCGAATCGCCAAGTAAACTGGGCCGCCGACCAACGCCATTTGCTCGATCGTCAAACCGTTGGCTTCCAGCCGGTGAAATAGCAGCATTGGCACGATCGCGGCTGCGAAGCCGATCGTCTCACGAGCCGGCACGCCGCTGTCGCTGTCCAGGTCTGGCATCATGCCCGCGATCGAACACAATCCCCCGGCGAGAACGCAGGTTGGGGTCGCCAAGCCGTACTTCGATCCGGCATAGCCGTATCCGATTCCAACCACGGTGCTGACCGTAATGTGAGTCCGAAATCCCGCCATTGGCATCCTTGCCTGGAATGTGCTGCCGCGCTCCGTGTCGCAACTCACGACGCGGAGCGTCGTACCACAATGATCGTAGCCCGAAATCCGCAAGCATTCCCAGAGGGTTTTTGGGGCGCAGCCGACGACCCTTGACTGCTACAGTGCGTCGATGCCGGACATCCTGCTGACCTCGTTGAATGCCAAGTACGCGCACTGTGCGTTTGGGTTGCGGTATTTGTTCGCCAATTTAGCCGAATTACAAGCGCGGGCCGAGGTCGTGGAATTCACGATCAATGAGCCGATTCTGGAAGTGCTCGATGACTTGTTGGCTCGGGGTCCGCAAGTGATTGGGTTCGGCGTTTACATCTGGAACATCGAGCCGATGACGCGACTGGTGGCGGCGCTGAAGCAGTTGCGGCCTGATGTGCTTGTGATTTTGGGCGGGCCGGAAGTAAGCTACGAATGGGACCAGCAGCCGATCGTGCGGCTGGCGGATTACGTCATCACCGGCGAAGGGGATGTCGCCTTCGCTCAGTTGTGCCGAGAGTTGTTGAGAGGCGAACGGCCGAAGGAAAAAAACGTCGCGGCGGATGTCCCGGCTCTCGATCAACTCGTGCTGCCGTATCACTTGTACTCTGAGCAAGACATTGCTCATCGCGTGATTTATGTCGAAGCGTCTCGCGGCTGCCCGTTTACCTGCGAGTTCTGTTTGTCGGCGCTCGACATTCCGGTGCGTCAGTTTCCGTTGCCCGATTTTCTGGAAGCGATGCAGTCGCTGTTGGATCGAGGTTGCCGGGTCTTCAAGTTCGTGGATCGGACGTTCAATCTGAATCTGAAAGTCAGCCGGTCGATTTTGGAGTTCTTTCTGGAGCGGATGCGGCCCGGCCTGTTTCTGCATTTCGAGATGATCCCAGATCGGCTGCCGGCGGCGTTGCGAGAACTGATCGCTCAGTTTCCTGATGGGATGTTGCAGTTTGAGGTCGGGGTGCAGACCTTCAACGAGCAGGTTTGTGAATTGATCAGCCGGCGTCAGGACAACGTCGCGCTGGCGGACAATTTTCGGTTTCTGCGAGACGAGACCGGCGTTCATATTCATGCGGATTTGATTGCCGGGTTGCCGGGCGAAGACCTCACCAGTTTCGCGGCGGGGTTTGATCGGCTGTTGGCGCTCGGGCCACAGGAGATTCAAGTCGGGATTTTGAAGCGATTGCGCGGCACGCCGATCGTGCGGCATGATGTGGCCGAGCAGATGATTTACAGCCCGTACGCCCCGTACGAAGTGTTATCGACGCGGATGCTGGATGCGGAGACATTGGGCGGGCTTCGGCGATTTGCTCGAGTTTGGGACTTGCTCGGTAACAGCGGCAATTTCACGCTGACGTTGCCGCAATTGTGGCGGGATCAATCGCCGTTCTGGATGCTGTGGCGATTGACCGATTGGCTGCATCAACGGCTCGGCCGATTCGTCGGAATTCCGCTGATCAAGTTGGCGGAACTTCTGTTGGATTTTCTGACGGTGGAACTCGGACATCCGATCGCTGAGGTCGCGCCGCTGTTGTTGCGCGACTATTGGCACGGCGGCCGCTCCGACGTGCCAACGTTTCTGCGCGATTACGTCTCGCTGGTGGACGTTCGCCCGGCCGAAGCGAATCGGGCGGTCAGTTCGTTGCCGAGACAGATGCGGCATTCCCGTGGACAGACTTGATGTTCGTCTGCTAACTAACCCGAACCTGAGCGAAGGCGAGTCCTCGACAGCGCTCGGAAGACGGGATTAATCGGTTCGTAAAATCGTCGCCCTGGCTAACGCATCGGGTTATTTTCTTTCTTCTGTTCGTACTAACGTTCCCTCGCCACCCGCCGTGAGTCGACATGCCTAGTTCGCAAGATCGAATTAACCGTGCTTTGGATTCTCTCACTCAGGGTCTGTCGTCGTTTGTCGAACGGGAAATGCAGGCGGCTCACGGCGAGAGCTGGATCGAAGTAGCTCGCAGCAGTTTTCGTGAAGACCGTGGCCAGGCGATTCACCGGGGCGAAACAATCCGCTGGGACTCGCAAGCGTTGCTGACCGTGATGTGGGATCATTGGAACAACGTCTTCCGGAAAAAGCTGGGACACTTGGAACGAAGCTTGGTCAGCGAACTCCGCGAGTTCCGCAATCGTTGGGCTCACCAGCAAGAGTTCAGCTTTGAGGACACGTACCGACTGCTCGACAGCGCCGAACGTTTGCTGGCCGCGATCGGGGCGACGGAGTCCCAGATGATCGGCAGCGAACGGCGGACGCTAATGCAAGAAGAGGTCGCCGACGAACTGAATCGGACCACGCAGGCGCTCAATTCCAAACGGGCGTTCGTGGAAACATTGATTGTGTACTTGATCTGCGGCGCGGCCCTGGCGATTTTGATTTGGCAGTCGCTCGGATCGGCTGGCTGGATCGGGTCGATGCTGGTGATGATGCTGTTTGGCTTGCTGACATACAAACGGTTGCAATCGACGCCGGTGAGCCTCGGTCCGCACGAATGTCCGCGCTGTCATCGGATCATTTACAGCACGCTCTGTCCGTACTGCCAAAGCGAAAAACGGGACTTACGGTCATAGCTCTCGCCTTCGCTTCCGGTCAGTAACACCGTTTCATGCGGGGGACTACACTCCCGTCGACTTGCCGAGGGGGTTCGCCTTTCGTACCGGCGACCGAGGCAGTTCAATTCTCAAATCCAAAATCTCAAATGGCAGCCATGATCCAAATTCAGCTTCCCGACGGCAGTGTGAAAGAGTATCCCGACAACTCCACCGCGATCGACATCGCCAAAACGATCGGCGAACGGCTGGCGAACGCAACGCTCGCGGCCGAAGTCAACGGCACAGTGGTCGATGCCACACGCCCCGTGGGGCAGGTTTCCAACCTACCTTCCGGGACGCCGATCCCGCTCAAACTCATCACCACCAAAGACCCGAAAGCGCTGGCCGTGATGCGGCACTCCGCCGCGCACGTCATGGCGCGAGCCGTCATGCGGCTGTATCCCGGAGTCGGTCTCGCCTTCGGCCCGACAACGGGCCACGGCTTTTATTACGACTTCGATCTCGATACGAAGATCAGGGAAGACGACTTCCCACGCATCGAAGAGGAGATGAAGAAAATCATTGCCGATGCCGAGCCGTTCGAGCGATTCAACGCCACTCGCGACGAGGCGCTCAAGTTGTGCGGCGATCTCAATCAAAAATTGAAGTGCGAGCACATTCAGACCGGCCTTGCCGATCACGGAGAGTTGAGTTTTTATCGGCAGGGAAATTTCCTGGACCTCTGCCGCGGCCCGCATGTACCGGACGCTGGTCGGATCACGGCGATCAAGTTGATTTCGATTGCCGGCTCGTACTGGAAGGGAGACGCGAAAAACAAGCAGCTTCAGCGGCTATACGGCACCGCGTGGTTTAGTCAGAAAGATTTGGACGAGTACATCCAGCAAGTCGATGAAGCCAAGAAACGCGATCATCGTGTGCTTGGCAAGCAACTGGGCTTGTTCAGCATCTCGCAAGAGGTCGGGCCGGGGTTGTGCCTGTGGCTGCCGAAAGGCTCGACCATTCGAGCCACGCTGGAAGATTTCATCAAGAAGGAGCTACTGAAGCGCGGCTACACGCCGGTCTATTCGCCGCACATCGGCCGCGTCGAAATGTACGAGACCAGCGGTCACTTCCCGTACTATCGCGACGCTCAGTTCTCGCCGATCTTCGGCCACGACGCCGGAGCGCTCGTCGATTTCTGGATTCGCAAACTGCGCGAGCACAAAGAAGGAACGGCCGTCTTTTCGCTCGATGACGAAAAGAAGTTGCTGGAATCGGCCAAGGTCATGGGTGCTGCGCTGACCGAATACCCGCTCAGCGGCAGCGTCGATGCCAAGATCGACACGCTTCGCATTTGGGAAAAGAACCAAGAGCGGTATCTGCTCAAGCCGATGAACTGCCCGCATCACGTTCAAATGTACGCATCGCAGCAGCGGAGTTATCGCGACCTGCCGGTGAAGCTGGCCGAGTTCGGCACCGTCTATCGACACGAGAAGACCGGCGAACTCAACGGCATGTTGCGAGTCCGTGGCCTCACTCAAGACGACGCGCATTTGTTCTGCACCCCGGATCAAGTCGAAGCGGAATTCAAATCGACGCTGGAGCTCGTCAAGTTCGTCCTTGCCAGCGTGGGCCTTGATGATTACCGCATGCAATTGTCGTTGCGAGATTCCAAGAACAAGACGAAGTACGTCGGTAGCGACGAGAATTGGGACAAGGCCGAAACGACGTTACGCAAAGTGCTCGAAGAGATGCGTCTGTCGTTTACCGCATGTGAAGGCGAAGCCGCGTTCTACGGCCCGAAAATTGACTTCATGGTCCGCGACTGCATCGGCCGCGAATGGCAGCTTGGCACCGTGCAACTCGACTTCAATTTGCCCGAGCGGTTCAAGTTGGAATACATCGGTGCAGACAACAAGCCACATCAGCCGGTGATGATTCACCGGGCGCCGTTCGGCTCAATGGAACGCTTCACCGGCATGTTGATCGAACATTTTGCGGGAGCCTTTCCGCTGTGGCTGGCTCCCGAGCAAGTCCGCGTGGTGCCGGTCAGCGACAAGGCCAACGATTATGCGCAGTCCGTGCATGCTCAAATGCGAGAAGTTGGCTTCCGCGTAACGACCGATTACACCAGCAATCGCGTCAACGCGAAGATTCGTGAAGCACAACTGGCGTTGATCCCATACATGCTGGTCGTGGGCGAAAAAGAAGCCGCCGCCGGAGCCGTCTCGCTTCGCGACCGCATCGATGGCGACTTGGGAGTCATGCCGATTGCCGAAGCGATCGCCAAACTCAGCCAAGAAATCGCCGAACGCAAGGTGCGACAAGTTGTGAAGTCCAGCTTCCGCTCGTTCGACGACGGAGCGGAAGAGTCGAACGAGTACTGAAACCCAATAAAAGGGACAAGCGGGGTGGCGTCAGCCCCCCCAGTGATATGTGGTACTGCTGTGAAACCAGGGGGCTCACGCCATCCCGCTCGTCAAGATTTCTATTCACTTACTTTGAGGAGATTGTCATGCGTTTGTCACGATCGTTGTCTGCGGTCTGTGTTGTGGTTTGTGCGAGTCTGCTGGTCTTCGTTGTCGGTGGGGCCAAAGACAAAACCAAGAAGAAAGAACTGGCCACGGCCGCTCCTGGTGAGTTCACGACCACGACGATCGACTTCGGCATTATCTGTTCGGATGTCGAACGCTCTGTCGACTTTTACACGCAGGCGGTCGGCTTGAAGGAACTTGAAGGCTTCGATGTCCCAGCCGACTTCGGCAAGGATTCCGGACTGACCAACAATCAGGAATTCCATGTGCATGTGCTGGTGCTCGGCGAAGGAGACAAAGCCACGAAAATGAAGCTGATGGAATTCAAGAAAGCCCCCGGAAAAAAAGCGGACCAGTCGTTCATTCATTCGACACTGGGCATGCGTTACACAACGATCTTCGTAAAAAACATCGACGACGCGAACTTGCGAATGATCGGTTACGGCACAATGCCGCTAGGCAAGGGACTCGTCGAAATCCCCGACGGCAGATTCCTCGGCTTGTACAAAGACCCGGACGGCAACTTCGTGGAACTCGTCGGGCCGAAGGTGAAGAAGTAGCGTGCGATCGATCAGCACTCCCGGCGGCATCGACTTGATCGCCCCAAACCTTGCGGCCAAGTTCGAAGTCGAGCGGTAACGCATGCCGCGTCCAGTACGTCAACTCATGAGCGCGGGACGTCATGTGGGAAGTGACTCGCGGCGGCGATGGACGTTCAGCCTTCGAGTGGACGATTCAGGTATCCTGAGTCGAAGTCAGTTGTTCAAGGGATCGGCCCTAGCTTCACCCCAAACAACCGGAGCGCGTTACCTCGAAGAATCTGCCATTTCGCGCCATCGGGCAAGTCGGCGTGTTCGATGCGGGCACGTTGCATCGCGGAGTGGTATAGCGGCGTATCGGTGCCGAAGAGCACTCGGTCAACGCCGATTTCACGCACCGCCCATTCGATCAACCTCGGCGTGATTGAACGGGCGCTCGATGTGTCGGCGAAGACGTTGTCATAGCGCGTTTGCTGGATCGCTCGTACTTGATGAGTCAGATCGCCGTCCCAGCCGCAGCCGATGTGAGCGAGGATCAATCGGACTTCAGGAAACTCGTTGGCCCAAGGGACGAAATCAGCGGCAAGGCTGTTCTTCTCACTGCTGTGCGTGAGCATGATGGCGCGGTGCCGCGCGGCGAACTCAAAGATCGGCCGAGCGTGATCGCGAATGAGATAGCCGTGTTCTTCGGGATGCAGTTTGATGCCGACGCATTGCGGTTGAGCGAGCATCTCCTCGGCTTGTGCGAACGTCTGCGGGCGGAGCGGATCGATCACGACGTATTGCTTCAGGCCGGAAATTTGAGCGACCACACGCGCTGCCTCAACGTTTCCCGCGACCGAGTCAGCTTGAAATCGCGGCTTCAACGCGGACAACGGCGACACGATTGTCAGCACAATGTTGACCGCACTCGCGCGACGCACGACTTCGGCCGCGTCGCCGGAATAGAAACTGTCAGCAAGTTGATCGCCCGCCTCGCCAATGTAGGTGCCGTAGTGGCCGTGGACGTCGATCGCGAGGATCGAAGCGGTTGAGCTCATGGTACTCTTCCTCTCCTTAAATCGGCCTTCAGCCGCTCGCCGAAAACACGCGTGCAAAACGCGTAAACTCTAATTGGGCACCCATTCAGGAAGCCGTTCGCGGAGCAGGCGGACAAAGGTGTGGAACTCGTCGTCGCTCGAACCGACGTACGGCGGCAGCAGCCTCAGCGGAAATTCGGGGTCGTACATTTTCTCGAAGAGCTTGTCGTAGGAGCCGTCGATGCGACCGTCCGGAACCGCTTCAAACAGCGTTTGAATGACGATGTCAATTTCCCGTTGGATCGACAACATGGCGGCGACATCACGGCGGCGGCCCGCTTCCCACAAGGCTCTTTGCTTCGGCCAGTTCATGATGAAAGACGCCAGAATCCCGCATTCGCCGAACAACGAGCCGTAAACGTACCCCGCTTCCGAAAGAAAGTGCTGCAACTGCGGCGCGTCTTCCTGAAGGCTGCGCAGGTGCGATTGCGAATCGCCACAGTTCTTGGTCGCGACCAGATTCGGATGCGACTCTGCCAGCCGACCATATTCCTTGCCGGTCACCAAGCGTTTGACTCGTGGCAGGTTGTAGTGCATGAACTGACAATCGGGAAAACGGCCGCAGACTCCGTCAAAGAAATGGAACAGCTCGCGTTCGGCAAGGGCGGCCCAGCTCGGTAGTGAAATCTGAAACTGCCGCACTCCTTTGTCGCGGCAGCGTTCAATCCGTTCGCCAATCGTTCCCAGCGATAGGTCGATCACCCCGACCATCGGCTCGGCATCCCCCTGCCGCATCTCGTCGGCGAAGGCGGTCACGATCTGATCGAACTGCCGATCGGTCACAGCATAGCCTTCGCCAGCCGTGCCGAAGACGTACAAGTGCTTGGTCCCGTGAGCCAACGTCGTTCGCACTCCGTGACGAAAGATCGCGTCGGCAAATTGCCCGGCCGCGTTCCACGGGATGCAGCAGGTCGCCATGATGCCACTGGGGTAACGCTTCATAAAGTTCCTCACTTATGTAGCCACGTTGCGGCTACACCGCGACCTTCACGACGACCTTTCGAACCGCTGTGGGTTGCTCATCGACAGCGGAGCCTGGGATGTGCCCATCTTCGGGGAAGAAGATCGTGAAGCTTCCGACCGGGACCGTCACGAAACTGCCGCAGCCTTCGAACAACGCATAGTCGGCCTGCTCGTCGTACGGATTCTTGACCGTCAGCGTGTTGATGTTGGCGTAGCCCATCTGCTCGACGCCAGCGGCGACAAATTGCACGTCGATGTATTTTCGATGAGCCTCCCAAACTCCTTGGTCACGAGTCTTGGTCGTGTTGTCCTGCACGAGCGCGTAAATCTGCTCGCCTTGAATGGGGATCTTTCCGACCGGCAGTTTGGTGCAATCGTTGTTTTGCAGATACTTCAGCGCCGTCGCGATGCGTTCGCCAAGAACGAAGTAACGAGCCGCGTTGTCCAATGTGTCGAGAATCATTCGAGATGCCTTTTCGACGATAACCCGAAGCGTCAGCGAGGGCGAACGCTCCCAAAGACTCTAAATTCCAAACCACCTGAAGCGTTCGCCCTCGCTAACGCTTCGGGTTATTTATCTGCCGCCTCACAGCAATTCTTGAATCGGCTGCCCGGCACCGACGATGCTGGTGGGGCGACCGCTAGCGTCTTCGTAATGTGTGTCGAGCGGAACGCCAAGCATTTGATAAACCGTGGCCAGCAGGTCTTGTGGGGTGACGAGCCGCTCTTGAACTCCGCCGCCCCATTTCTCACTCGCGCCGATGATGCGGCCACCCTGAATGCCACCACCAGCGAGCAACACGCTGAAGCAGTCCGACCAGTGATCGCGACCGGCGTGGCCGTTCATGCGCGGAGTGCGGCCGAACTCGCCGGCACAGTAGATGATGACGTCGTCCAACAAGCCGCGCGCGGCGAGGTCTTCCACCAGCGTCGCGATCGCGCGATCCAAAGGCGGCAGGTGCTCGTCGAGTCCCTTGGCGATGTCGTTGTGATGATCCCAGTTCCCCGTGTTGATGTTCACGCAACGAGCACCCGCCTCGACCAATCGCCGAGCGAGCAACGCACTTTGCCCGTACCGATGCCGACCGTACTGATCGCGCACCTTCGGGTCTTCCGCGTTGAGGTCGAACGCCGCTCGCATCCGATCCCCCGAAACCATTTCCAGCGCCTGCTGTTTGAACGTGTCGAGTCCTGCCATCACGCCGGTCTCGTCGATGTCGCGGCGGAGCGTATCGAACGACTTGAGCAGCGTGCGTCGTGAATCAACACTGCGTGCCCTCAGCCCCTCCGGCAGAGACAAGTTCGGCACCTTGAAATCCTTGGCGTTTGGATCGGCCCCGACCTCGAACGGATTGAACGCCTTGCCGAGATAGACCGCTCCTTGATAGCCAAACGATTCCGACTTCGGGATCGACACATAAGCGGGCATCGGTGGCTGACGCGATCCAATCGAACGGGCAATCACCGAACCTAACGCCGGCTTTTGTGCCGCATTGCGGGCGAGAGTCGGACCGAAGTAACCGGTCTGCATCCAATGTGCCGACGGAGCGTGAATCCCGTTCTCGTGATGCACCGACCTCACAATCGAAATCCGGTTCATGACCTTCGCTTGCAACGGCAGCCGTTCGCTGAGCACCACGCCGGGTACGCTGGTCCCGATCGGCTGATACATGCCACGGTACTCGGCCGGCGAGTCGGGCTTCACGTCGTAGCTGTCTTGCTGACTAACGCCGCCATCCGTCCAGAAAATGATCAGCGACTTGTTGCTTTTGGGCTGTCCCAATTCTGTGGCTCGCGATTCCAGTCGCATCAGATCGGCGAGTCCCAAGCCCAGCAGCGGGGCTCCGATTTGCAGAAAGTTCCGGCGCGAGACGCCGTCTATTCGTAGCATGTCAGGAACTCCGGGCAGTGGAGACGTGGGATAAGTCCTGTAGGGCTGCGTCGAGCCGCAGCACTCCAGGTTTCTGGCATTTCAATGATTGAATAAAAACTCGTTGGTTGCCAACAGTGACCACAGCAGCGTTCGGCAGGCTTCCGCTCGATCAGGTTCGGACGCAAGAAACTCAGTCGCAGTCTTCAGTTCTTCCGGTCGCGGCCGTCGAGCCAACACGCGTAGAAACACTTCAGTTGCGAGATCGGCATTTGATTTGTCGCTCGTAGCCAGTCGCTGAGCATATCCTGTCTTTTCGACCAGTTTGCGTTGAATTTCCGCCGAGTTCACCAGTTCGAGCGCCTGAGTCAACGCTGGCGAATCGACTCGCTCGCATTCGCAGGCCGACATCCGCGCCGGTCGGCCGAAGACATCCAGAAAATGTGCGGCCACGTTTTCGTCCGGCAACTCAATCGCGCGCGTGCCGGCGTGAACTCCCGCAAAAATAGTCGGTGCATCCAGCACCTGGCTGATGCCGTCGAGCAACACTTCGGCTGTCATACGCCTCGGATAGAACCGCGCGAAGGTCTGCGTGTCTCCCACGTTGCCGGCATGAGGTGCCGAATCAAGGCCGTAGGCATGACTGCTGGTGATCACGCGGATGAGATGCTTCACATCGAACCCGCTGGCAATGAAGTCTTGAGCCAGCGCGTCGAGCAGTTCCGGATTACTGGGCGGGTTCGTGCTGCGTGCGTCGTCGATCGGGTGGACGATGCCGCGTCCCAGAAAGTGTGCCCACATTCGATTAGCCATCGTCCGAGCAAAGTACGGATTGTCGGCGCTGGTCATCCACCGCGCTAGACTGCCGCGCGGATCATCGTGCAAGCCAATCGAGAACTCGGCCCCGCCGAGCGGTCGCGGTTTGAGGATCTCACCAGTGCGCGGATGCAACACATCGCCCCAATCTTTGAGAAAGATAATCTCGTCGGTCGGCACTTCCGCATCGGCAAAGCCTCCTTTGCGACCAACGCGAGAAAAAACGGCGGCCAGTCCAAAATAGTCCGACTGGCTCCAGCGTTCGGTCGGGTGATGATGACACTGAGCACACTGGACGCGGATTCCGAGAAACGCTTGCGCGACCGATTCGACGTACTCCGGCGACTTCCGCACGGTGCGATACCAGATCGCTGGCGGATTTTCATTTTGGCTGCCACTGGCGGTGAGAATTTCGGAGACAAATTGATCATACGGCTTGTTGGCCGCCAGCGAATCGCGAATCCACGCGGCGAACAGCGTTGTTCCCGTGCGCTGCTTACTAGTCGAATAGCCCGCGCCCCGGTTCTGCAAGATGTCGGACCACTTGAGCGCGAAATAGCTGGCGTACTCCGGCCGCTCCAACAGCCGGTCGATCAGCCGCGAACGCTTGTCACTGCGCGTGTCGGCCAGATACTCGACGACCTCGTCGCTCGTCGGCAATGTGCCGCAGATGTCGATTGTCACACGGCGAAGAAAAGTCGCGTCGTCGGCCGGCGCAGACGGGACAACTCCCAGCCGTTGCCACTGAGCGAGTAAGCGACGATCCGTAGTACAAACTTCCAGAATGTCGTTCGTGATTGAATTTGGGACAAGCTGGAATTTGATCCCACGAAGTTGCTCCTGCGCGGCGGCCAACTTGGCCGGATCATTGGTAAACGGTACCGCCGCATGAAACGTGGCAAGCTGTTCTCCGAACCGAGCCATCACCGACGCCAGTCCGTGCTGCGAACCGGTCTTCACTAACCCCTCCGCATCGACGGCGGCGATGCCCGGTTCGTTCGATTGGTAAATGGCCTGACGAGTTACCTCGCGTGACGTCCCATCGGAAAAGAACGCCGTCACTCGCAGTTGCTGCGACACGTTCGTCGAGAGAATTTGCTCGCGTGGAAAAAGTTCGATGCGTACCAAACAGGGATCATCATCGCGCGGCGCGGTTGCTCCCTTAGCAATCCAGTCGCGCAGAATTCGATAGTCATCGCTGGATTCAATCAACCGCCGCCCGCCCCCGTGCGGGACGCGCGACGTGGCCTTGAGCAACAACAAGCTGCGATCCGGATCGGCAAGATTCAGCCGCCGTCCGCGAGCCTCCGTGACTAGCGCATCGTAATCCAACTCGGGCTCAAACCCGAACAACGAGAGCTTGAAGCCGTTTTGCCCAGTCGCCTTGCCGTGACAACCGCCACTGTCGCATCCGAGCTTGGTCAAGATTGGCACGACATCGGTTCCGAAACGAACGGCCGTGTTCGGCCCGTCAGCCGCAGACGCGTTGCCTGGTGAAATTGCGCACGCAACCACCAGCGTCAGCAGTTGCCAGGCGATATGTTTGAGATTGGTCATGGAAGTGATTCTCTTCATCCGTCGTTCGGCCTTGCCTTCTGCAGGATGTTTGCTCCGGAAGATTTCCTGCGGATGGCAAAGCCAGATTGCGGATGAAAACTGTAGCATGATCCCAGTCATATGAGCGTTTACTCCACTATCTCCAACGGGAAAAAACTACTGCCGAAATAGGTCGGCTCATCTTCGACAACCCCAACGGTGAACAGTCTCAAGAACGACTGTCGGCCCAGCGGAGCGTCGTCGTTGATGACAATTTGAAGCGTCCCTTTCTCTGTTTGACCGGTGAACGTCTCACCGCGCCCGCGCAGACCAACGATGTCGGTCACACGACCGGGTGCGGCCAGCTCGGTGTGCATCTTGCCGATGAAACCATTGAGTCGCTTGGCGGAATAACCGAGCTGAATGACATTGCCTCGCTTTGCCCGTGTCACGGCAAAGGGATCGACTTCCACAAAAATCGCGGCGGGTTGCACATCAAAGGTGACAGGATTGCTCATGACCGCCACCGTTTCTGCTTTCTTGTCGGGCGTCGGGACCGTGGTCTCGGCGCGAACGACTAGCGAGTAATGTCCGATGGGCAACGTCGGCGGAAGATAGAAACTGAGATAACCCTTCGGCTGCCCGGCCGGGATGATCGCCGTTTGATTGTGGATCAGTTCCGGAAGTCCGACTCCGATCAACTTCACGGGCGTTTGATGACCAATGTCGCGTCGCTCGATGTGGACGGCGACGTCCAAGACTCCGCCGGGCGAATACCGCACTTTCAGCTTGCCGTAGAGATGATGGTCCAGCGTTTCGTGACCATCGGCCGTGATCCGCAGCGGCGCGTCACCGGCAACCGCCAGTGGGATCTGCGAAGTGATTCGCCCCCAGCCACTCGGAGTTCCCGACCGAATGATCGTGCCACCACGCACCGAGTGACGACTTGTGAGACCGGCCTCATCAACGACCCCTTCCAGTTTCAATTCACCGAAGACCGCCGTCGCGTTTTGATCTGCGGAAACAACCACGGTCGCACGATCAACGCCAGGGCCAAGCCAAACGTCGGGACACTCCACTCCGACAGGCAAATCCTTGGCCGAAACGCGAATCGCACCCTCGCAGCCACGCCGTCGAAAGGCCAGCAGTTCGAGTACTTCGCGACCACCACGGCGCACGTTCAACCCGGCCGGATCATCGCGACGAGGGACGGCGAGAAGCTGGAAATCGGGTTCCTCACGCCGCACGCTGAGTCGATATATTCGGCGTGGATCGGCGGGCTGCCCGCCCATCAGATTTCGGATCGCAACCAGATAACGGCCATCAGCCGGACAAACCCAACGCCCCGTCGGATCGAGATGACTCGTCGGAAACGCGCCGCCGATGTTTCGCAGCTCGTCGCTAAACTTCGCCAGTTCCCGCTGACCTGTGGCATCGTGAACACTGATCTGCAAATCGACCGGCGACTGAATCCTCTGTCCAAGCGCGTCGATGTAGAACACTTCGCCGCGCCGAGCAGCAATTGCAAACCAATCACGTTCATCAGCGGCGACAAGCTGCCCGCTCACTTCGCACGGAACGACAATCTCCGGAGCCGACGAAGGCGAATGATTGTCAGCTCGATCGAACACCACGGGTACGTCAGTCACGCCAATCAACACCGGCGCATGACTGCCGGAAAAATGAAACGGAAACGCCTCTTCTGTGAACGCCGCTTGTGCCGGCTGCAACCGCACGGGCAACGGCCAGGAAGGTTCGGCAAGAGACGCGGGGATCTCGACTTCGACGCGATCGAAACCGTTGAACTGTGAGACAATTGGCGAGCGGGGAGCTAACGCCGCCCCGCTCGCCTGAGCCAAGTTCCAGCCAAACAGCGTGACTCGCGACGCCTGGCCGCGCGGAATGACGCTCGGCACCGTAAACGCCACGCGCGGTCCGGTACCGATGTCGAGCCGATAGAAGTGCTCGGCACTTCCCGTCGAAGTCAGATCGTGGATCTTGACGACATACGAGCCGTCGGCCGGGACTCGAAAGTCGATGAGCGGGTCGATCCCGAAGTAGCCCCGATTAACCGCCAGCCGCCGGCCGCTGGCGTCGAAGATTTCCAGCACCGCGCGCAGACGAGAATCAATCCGCTCCGCCCAACACTCGACAACGACGAGCTGCCCTCGCTTGGCCTCAAAGCGGAAATGATCCGAGTCACCGACTTTCTCGATCCGCCCGTTGATCACGACCTCCAACGGAACCGGCATCGCTGCCAAAACGGTCTCGTTCGGCTCAACCTCCAACTGTTCCGCTCGTTGGCTGACCGCAAATGTCCGCGGCGCACTGATTCCGTTGTCCCCCACGGCCCACAAATCATACAAACCCGGCGGAGTATCGGGCGGAATCGTCAGTCGAAAGCGGCTTGGCTCCAACCGCTCGCACCGGACACCGGGAACATTGCATTGCAGGGTTTGAAGTCCTGGCAGATTGCTACCGCCGACCGTCATCTCCACCGATTGACCGACCTGCCCACCGGCCGGAAAAACCGTATTGAGGATCGGCGGTGCCTGTGCGAAAGCGCCGTGCGCCGTGAGCATCGCCAACCAAACACCGAAGAGCAGGAACGTTTCGCGGTATTGGCGAAAGACGATCATCAACAACTCCTGACACTCCAGCACCACAATTCGGCGAGACGGAATCTCATCAACAGATCATCCTTGTAAGCGATCAATGCCCACCATTGCCAGAATATCTCGGCTGCGGAATTCAAAACAACATCCGTCTGGGATTCTCCCAAGGCCGGTGAACACCGGAATTCTCACGAATTCAGCGACAGCCACTGACAGCCTCGCGCTGTCGATGTGAGGTGTCGTTGCGACACGTCATCTTCGCGGACCACGTTTAAATGTTTCGCAGCTCATTTCGCCCGACGCTGTGATCTCGAATGTCACTGAGCCTTCGTCATCGGTATTCAGAACCAGCGTGCTGGGTCCGAATCGTTCACGCAACTTTTTGCAATTGACTTGCGAATCGCCGCTGACGATCAACCAATCGGGGCACGACCAACGAGCCAAATCGGTCGTGTTCGCCCCCAAACTGCCATGATGCGGTGACACAAGAATGTCGGTCGTAACCGCAGGGGAGCGAAGCAATCGCGCCAGCCCGTCTTTCTCCAAATCGCCGGTCAGCAGAATTCGCCGACCGCCAAACGTGATTGCCAACACCACGCTGTTGGCATTATCCGACCGCAGTCGCAAGTCGGCCGGCGGATGCAATACCTGACAAACAATGCCGTCGCCCAACTCAATCGCGTCCGATTCCCACAAGAATCGAATTGGGACTCGACACCGCCGCGCCGCAAATAGCACGTCATTCACCGCCGGCTGCGAACGATCGACACATTGCGGTGATACGAACATTTCGGCGACGGGAACATTTCGCAATAGGTCGGGTACGCCGTTGAGGTGATCCGAATCCGCGTGCGACAACACCATCCCATCCAGCCGATATCGGCCTTGATGCCACAATGTCCCGCGCACGATATCTGCCACACGCCGTGATCCGCGCATCGAGCCTGCGTCGTACAGCAAAGTCCGTCCCGATGGTGTTTCGATCAACACGCTCAATCCGTGGCCGACCGCAAAAGTCGTGCAGCGCAACGGCCCAGGTTCACGCGGCCACAGCGGCCAGACCATGCCGATCAACACCCACACCCACAACCAGCGCCAGCCCAAACAACGAGCAACACTCGAACCGCGAAAGCAAAACAGCGTTGTCAGCAACACAAACGTTCCGAGCAGCCACCAAGTCGGCGGGGTCGGAACGTAGCGGTGTCCACAGGAAAACTTCGCCGCCACTTCCACAATCCACATCATCAGCAACAGCAAGCCATCAAACAGCTCGCCCAGCCAACTCGCCAACGTGTCGCTGACAAATCCGACCAACATCAACAAGTATCCGCAACACAACGTCGCGCTCGCCACCGGCAGCAGCGGGATATTCACCAACATCCCGACCGGTGATACGAGATGAAACTGCCGCGCGACCAACGGGGCCGTGAAGACCCAAATCCACAACGACATCCCGGTGGTTTCGCGAATCGCCCGCCAGCACAGCCGCCATAACAAACGAGGCCAAGTCACTGGCATTCGTGCCGAAATCAACTCGTCTAATGCCTTGTCGACGACTGCCAAGGCCATTTCCGGTGAAACTGGTCTCACATCCGTCCCCGACATCACCGCTTGGTTGGTGCTTCGCCGGGCCTGCCAAAGAATCACCGCGACCGCCGCGAACGACAACTGAGCTCCAGCATTAAACAAATCCGGAGGGTTCATGCACAGCACACCCAGCCCAGTTGCCGCGAGCAAATTCGGACCATGATTCGGCCGATCCCACGGCCAACCCAACGCCGCCAAAAACACGACCAGTGATGCCCGAACAATCGGTGGACCGGTATCCGTGATCACCGCATAGCCGCCGACTAACAGTAGGATCGTGATCCCGGTCAGCCACTGTGAAACGCTCAGCAGCCGACAGACGCCTCCGACAAACAACGCTAATATTGCCACGTTCAAGCCGGAGATCGCCAGTACATGCATCGTGCCGCTTTCCGTGAACGCTTCGTATTGCTCGGCCGGCATTCGCGCGCGACTGCCAAGCAACAATGCGATCGCCACCGGGACCGTGTCGCTTCGCAGATCGCGTTTCAATCGCTCTTCGCATTGCTCACGCGTCGCTACACTGAAACGCCGCATTTGGCTGATCAAATCCGTCGGCCGCTGTCGCAGGACCATGCTCTCCGGCGAACGACAACGCATCACGGATCGCACGCCCTGATGCCGCAAGAACGCCGCGAAGTCGAATTCACCAACGTTCTTTGGCCCTGTCGGTAATGACAATCGGCCGAAGACCTCAACTTCGTCACAGACTCGTAAGCCAGTCGTCAGCCCGCGAACGTCGACTCGTGCTGACCCCGACACATCCCGCCATTCGGTTCCGTCAAACAATTGCCGACACGCGACGGTGATGATGCTCCGTTCCGACGATTTCCAACTTTCGTGAGTCTCGTCCGATACGCTATCGATCAACTGTGGTCTGGCGGAAATGGTGCCGATGAGGCGCGCCGGGTGCGGCAAATCGGTTGCAAACAAACTGAGATCATCGTCTCGCGCAACCGATGCGACATCGTGATGCCGCATCGCCGCCACTCCCGCTACGGACAGCAGCAATGCGCCGAGAGTCAGAAAGCCAAAAACACGGTGGCTGTTTGCAAATGTGCAGCGCCACAGGATCCAACTGAGGAATGCGATCAACAGCGCACCACCGCTAACGGTCGCCCACAACCAACCTGAGCAGGTTAGCCAAGTGTCGGCCAGCACGCCGCACATGAACGCGATCACCACGACCACCGCTGGAGCACGACGACGCAACCGCAACCCAGACGATCGCTTGCCGGCATCGCTCACGGCGAACCTCACATCCACAGGCTCACATCGCTCGCCACATTTGCGGCTCAATTCCCTCCGCGCTAAGCCGTACCGCCAACCACTCAACTTTTAGTCGTTCGGCCTCCGCCCGCGCACGATCCAGCTCGGCTCGTTCCAGGGACGGTTGGATTCTAAACCGACAATTGCGAAATGCCACCATGATGGACAAACTCCTTCACACGCCACACCGGAGACACCTTGTGACAGATCTTATGCCGGTCGCAGGCTTATCGCTGGATCGATCGCAACAGACATGGGACGAGCTGTCGCGAGTGCTCGAAGAATTCATTCTGGCCTGGGATACCAACGGCTCGCCGCCGGAGGTCGCCCCGTTCTTGAACCTGTTGTTGCCCGAACTGCGGCGGATGATTGCGATCGAACTGGTGAAGGTCGATCTCGAATATCGTTGGTCGCGACAGCAGCAACCTCGTCTGGTCGAGGACTACTTTGCCGAAGTGCCGGAACTCAGTCAGCCAGTGCCGGTTGATTTGCTGTACGAAGAGTTTCACATCCGCCAGCAAGCGGGCGACCCCGTTCGACCGGCGGAATACTTCCGGCGATTTCCGGGCGAGGCGGCGGCGCTCGCCAACTTGCTCGGCGTCGGCGAGGCGATGATTTCGACCGCGATGTTCGGAGCGGCTCAGCGGCGAGTTCCCGAACTGGAACCGGGCGAGCGGATCGACGACTTCGACATCTTGCTGCGGCTGGGACAAGGGGCGTTCGCCAGCGTCTATTTGGCTCGGCAATGTTCGCTGCAGCGGCTCGTCGCGCTGAAAGTCTCGGCCGACAAAGGGACCGAATCGCAAACGCTGGCTCAGTTGGATCACGAAAATATCGTTCGAGTTTTCGATCAGCGCGTGCTGCCCGATCGGGGCTTGCGTCTGATGTACATGCAGTATGCGCCGGGCGGGACGTTGCAACAAATCGTGGTCGCCGTGCGTGAAACGCCGATCGCTCAACGAACCGGTACGACGATGCTGGCGGCGATTGATCGAGTTTTGGACCAGCGCGGCGAATCGTCGTCTGAGTCCTCGCTGCGAGTGATGCTCACCGACATGCCGTGGCCGCGAGTCGTTTGCTGGATCGGCGTGCGACTGGCACGAGCACTTGATTCAGCACATGGTCGCGGCGTGCTGCATCGCGATCTGAAACCCGCGAACGTCTTGCTCACCGCCGAGGGCGTTCCCAAGCTGGCCGACTTCAACATCAGCTTCAGCTCGAAAGTCGAAGGAACAACTCCGGCCGCGTACTTCGGCGGCAGCCTAGCCTACATGTCCCCCGAACAACTCGACGCTTCCCACCCGACACACCCGCGCGATCCGGCGACGCTCGACGGCCGCTCCGATTTGTATTCACTGGGAGTCGTCTTGTGGGAATTGTGCGAAGGCTTTCGACCGTTCAGCGATGAAGTTGTCTCACTTGATTGGAGCCGCACGCTTGAGGAGTTGGCTTCGCGCCGCCGCATGGGGCCGGGCGGCGAGGCTGTGCGCCGCTTGACTGAGGCCGTGCAACTCGGCTGCTCCGGCTTGGACGAGGTTTTGCTCCGCTGCCTCGCCTCCGATCCCGATGAGCGGTTTCAGTCCGGCTGGGAACTCGAACGACATTTGGAAATCTGCCTCGCCCCAGAGACACAGCGATTGCTCGCCGCGCCGCCGGGTCGCTGGCTGCGATTCGCTCGGCAGTGGCCGGTCGTGGCCGGAGTACTGACGGCGCTGCCGAGTGTTCTCGCGTCGGTCTTCAACTACGTCTACAACAAACGGGAAGTCATCGATCGACTCGGCAACGCCCGCGATCACTTCATGCGTGTGCAAACGACGATCAACCTGTTGGCCTTCCCGATCGGAATTGGGCTGATCTGCTGGTCCATTTACCGAGTGACGAAACATTTGCAGGCCACACGACCGGCCACGGACGATGTCCGCGGAAAAATTCTGGCACGGCAGATTTCCGAAAGGGCGATCGTCACGATTCTTGAAACCGATGTTCGGCCAATTCGGAATCCCGAGGTTCCGGCCCCATCGCCCGTAACGCCAACTCCGACCATTCTGCGAATACGAACTCGCGCATGGGACGATGATCTTCTCGCCGCGCGGCGATCCTGCCTGAATCTTGGGAGCGTCCTGTCGACGATTATCCTCGCGCTCTGGTTGCTCGCGGGGCTAGCCTATCCGATCGCGCTGGCGTCGGGTGTGTCGGAGTTCGGGATGCAACATCAAGTCCACTTTTTCGTGTCGCTGACGTTGTGCGGCTTGATTGGGGCCACGTACCCGTTTTTCCTAATGACCCTGCTGTCACTGCGAGCCTTTTATCCGGCGCTCGTCCGACTGGAGACCATGACCGAAGCGGATCGTGCACCGTTGCAGCGTGTGTCGCGTCAAAGCTGGTTCTTCTTACTGCTGGCGGCATCGCTGCCTCTGCTGTCGATCGGCGTTTTGGTCCTGATCGAATCGCGAGCCAAATACGCTCTGATGGCCGTAACGGGAGCTGGCCTCGTCGGCTTCGGTCTCGTCTTCCTGGCGGTCCAGCACATCCAGCGATTGGCGGAAACGCTGCAATCGGCAATTCCGAAATCGTCACGCAAACGTAGATAACTGCGGCGCGACGCGGAGAGCCCGTGAAACACAATTGTGAAGTTGGGAAAACGGACTAATCAGAGTCGCCGGCGCCGAAGTCGATGCCAATAGTCGAGCTTAATGGGCCCGCAAAATCTGTAGCGACGGCCCTTCTTGGCCGTCGCAGAAACAGCAAGAATGGCCGTCTACTTCACACCTTATTTCTGCGGGCCACTTTGTCTTTCCGCCGCCGGATTATCGGACCGACAACTCTTCGAGGGCCATGCGGCTTTCAGCCTGCTGGTGTGCGGTCGCTTGCTGTGCCGCGATCCGCTCGCCGAGGCGTTCGAGTTTGCGAGATTCCGATGTGTGTTGTTGAACTGTGTCACGCTGCTGGGTGATCGTCGTGGCACTGCGTTGTTGGTGAAGCTTAAGGTCTGACAATGACGACAGCACTTCATTGCGGTGCTCGCGGCGCTGATGCAATCGTGCGAGATTGAGCTTGGCCGTATCCCCGTCTCTGTCGTCGCTCATCGAATCGTCGGCGAGTTGTCGGTTCAAGCCCCGCTCGACGCGACGAAGCGCCTCCGCCTCAGCGACACTTTTGCCAAGTTGCAGCAACGCTACATCACGGCGATGTTTACTTGCTTGATTCAGAATTGTCAGCCAGCGGGGCGAGTTAGCCATGATTTCGGGAAATTCATTGATTGCTTATGGGGGCGCGGATAGATGTTTGCATGAACTTTGTGCTCTTTGTTTCTCGGTGGTAAAAAACGAGTTGGTTTGCCGCCGAGAAGCAAAGAGCGCAGAGAAGACCGGTACGGTGAAGCGAGTCACTCCAGCGCAAGGAAAAGTTGTTTCAAAATCTCATCCGAGTCGGTGGCGGTACCGATCGGTTGTTGCAAAAAATTGTTAATCGTGGGTTGTTGGCGGATCGCGACATCGACCTGCGGGTTTGAGCCAGCGACGTAGGCACCGACCGAAATCAAATCTTCGTGATGCCGGTATGTTGCCAGCAATCGCTTGAGTCGATCGGCTTGTTGGCGGTGTGCGGCGGAAGTGACGTCGGGCATGACGCGGCTGATACTGCTCAGCACGTCAATTGCCGGCCAGTGAGCTTGCTCGGCCAAGCAGCGAGACAAAACCCAATGACCGTCTAGCAGCCCGCGAACGGCATCGGCGATCGGTTCATTCATGTCGTCAGCATCGACGAGCACAGTGTACAAGCCGGTGATGCTGCCTCGTTCGCCGCAGCCACTGCGCTCGACAAGTTTCGGCAGCAGGCTGAAGACACTTGGCGGAAAGCCGCGTGCCGCAGCCGGCTCGCCCGCTGCGAAGCCGATCTCGCGTTGAGCTTGTGCAAACCGGGTCAACGAATCGACGAGTAATAGCACGTCGCGACCTTGATCGCGAAAAAATTCCGCGACCGCCGTGCCGAGCAATGCCGCTCGCAATCGGAGCGGAGCCGGTTCGTCTCCGGTCGCCACGATGACCACGCTGCGAGACAGCCCGTCGGGGCCGAGATTCTTTTCGACGAATTCACGCACCTCGCGACCGCGTTCGCCGACCAGCACGACAACATTCACATCGGCTTGACTGCGGCAAGCCAGTTCGCCGAGCAACGTGCTTTTGCCGACACCGCTGCCGGCGAAGATGCCGACTCGCTGACCTTTGCCGCACGTCAATAATCCGTCGATCGACCGGATGCCGGTCCACAATGGTTCGGCGATTCGGCGGCGAGTCATTGCGGCAGGAGGCAATCCGTGCAGCTCACGTCGATGCGGCAAAACAGGATCACGACCGGAATCGATCACTCGGCCGCGCGCGTCGAACACGCGGCCTAACATCGCCTCACCGACGCGAATTCGCGGAGCGGATTGTCGCAGCACGACCGTATCACCGGGACGCAGGCCCGACACCGCGTCGAGCGCGATCAACATCGTTTCACGTTCGCGAAAGCCGATCACTTCCGCTTCGGCCAGCGCTTGCGATCCACGTTGTATGCGGCACAAAGCTCCGATCGGGGCAGGAAAATCGGCTGCCGACACGGTCAGTCCGTTGAGTCGCGTGACTCGGCCGCTCAGCCCGACGGGAATTAGTTCGGTCACACGATCAGCGAACGACAGCATCACACCGCTCCGTCGTGAAGTTCTTCGGCGATCCGGTCCAGGATTGTCGTCACGCGCGAGTCGGCCGAGCCACCGGTCGTTTCGGCCACGCAATCGCCTCGCGACAATGTGTCATCGCAAACGAGTTCGACGCTAGCCGAAAACTCGCCGCCGAGCGAACTCAAGTGCGGCTCCAAAAGTTCGACATCGGCCGGATGCAGTCGCAATCGCACAGTTTGCGCACCGGCGGTTGCTTCCAGCGCGGTTCGTACCAACGTCGCGACACATTCCGGTTGAGTGGTCAACGTGCGACGCAACAAACGTTCGGCGATCGCGATCGCGAGCCGCACGGTTTCGTGCTGACAATGTTCGAGCCACGTATCGCGCTGCGATCGCAGTTCGTCAGCCGCTGCGCGTAAGGCTGTGACGGCGGCGGCGCTGTCCGATAGATTGTTGCTTGTGGCCGAGTTCACGCTGGCAGTGTTCGACCGGTTTACGGAGCTCATTAGCGGTTGAAATTGCGAAACGGGAAGCGGAGGCAATGTCGAGCGTCCGATGGACGAATGCGCTGTCTCAACCAATTCGACCAAACGCAATCGCTGGCTGGAATGAGCAGGGCCATGCGGGTCGAATTTCACGATTTGGCCGGGAGCGGCAGTCATGCGGCGACCCTTTCTGGCAAAGATATTCCAGCGTGGACGGCGGCAATTCGATTCAACGGCTCTGACGTTGAATTCATTCCGAGTCGCCGGCACACAGTCTTAGCGATTTCGGTCACAAGTTCTTCGGGGACGTCGCCAAGTGATTTCAATCGGCGAATGATTTCGAGTTGCGTTTCCGCTGGCAGTCGCGCGAGCGTGTCGGAGACGAGTCGCGATGGCAGCCGAGTCGCCAGGACCGCAATCGTCTGCGGCCGCTCGTGTCGCAACGCGCCGGCAAGTGCTTGGGCTGACGTCGCCTGCAACTTGTCGAGTTCCGTGTGAGACGGGTTAAGCAAGCCGGAGGGCATTGGTTCTCGGACCGATTGTTGATCGACCGTTTGTTGATCACCTGATTGTTGATCACCTGATTGTTGATCGCTCGTCCGGTTGACATTGCCCACCGGCTCGCCTGAGTTTTTCTTGAATCCGAAGAAGAGGCAAAAGGCGGCAAATCCAGCGCAGATCATATGCGGCCAGGCGGTGAACGACGGCGTTTGATTGACGGAGTTGACTAACTCACTGACATGTGTGGTTATGCGGATGTCAGATTTCGAGAACTCGGTCGGCAACAGCGAAGTCACTTCACGACGCAGTTCCGTGATCGCGGACTGTGCCGCGTGCGTTTCTGGAACAGAGACCGACACACGCCAATTATCATCACTTTCCGATGTCTCACGACTTCGGCTACGGACAACTTGAACCTTGACGTCGCCGACGTGAGCCAGCGCCGTCAAGAGTTGTTGTTCGAGTTGTTTGGCCGATCGTTCGAGTTGCCGTTGTTGCAGCCGCGCGGTCCAGGCGGAATTGGACTCATCCGGCAAGGCCAGCCCGGTCGATTGGTCGAGCACCACAATATCCGCTGGATTCAGATCGGCGATCATGCTGGCGACCGCCGAACGCAGCGATTGGCCTAACTCAGGCGTGAGATCATGTCCGTATTTCGGCGTGATGTTGACTGTGGCCGTGACTTTGCCTCGGCCGCTGAAAGCCGAACGGCTTTTGCCTCGTGCCCAAATCACGTCCGCGTCGGCGATTGATGGGATCGCTCGGAGCACGCGACGCAGTTCGTTCCGCAGAGCGTTGTCTTTGCGTTGCTCAAGCTGTTCGCTCGAAGTAAATGCGTTGACGCCGCTGAGCTGCTTGTCCCATTCGCTGGCCGAGTCTGCATTTGTCGTGACCGTTTGTGGCAGCGCGGATTGATACTTCGCCAACTCGACTTTCGGGACGTTCAGCATTCCTCCGTCTCGCCGTGAACCGGTCAGACCCTGACGCCGCCAAGCGGTTTGAATCGCGGAGATTTCTTTGGCCGAGAACTCGCGGCCCGTTGCGATCGGCTGCCAGTCAGTGGCGTCCAAACGATGCCGTAGCGTGAACATCCCGACTGCGCCGGCTGCACATAACGCAATCACCACGATGCGCTGCGAGCGAGTTAATCGCTCCCACCTTGCCGTGATTCGTGCGGCCAAGCGTTGCAAGTCGTCCATGAGTTGCCGCCAATCAGGCCTGTCAGGAATGCCGTCGTCCGTGACGGCTGTATTTCAAATCTGAAGCGCTCGCCAAAAGTAGTCTTCATCATTCCGCGTGAAGGTAGCCGAACGGCCAATGACGTTATTTTCCAAGTCAAGTTTAGTTTTCCAAGGATTCGCGTCGCTGGTAGCTCGGCTTTTTTCACGCGGAGCAATGAAGGCTACTTTTATGGGCGCGTCACGCCGCTTTTAGATTCGATCCGGGGCCACCGCGAGGCGGATAGCCGTATTCGCGGAGCTTTCCGGACAGCGTTCGCAAACCGATATCGAGCGAGGCGGCGGTCTTTTCACGGTTGCCTCCGAAGCGTGTGAACGTCGTTTCGATGAGCTGCCGCTCCATTGAGGCCAGCGTCAATTGCGGAATCTCGGCCGCTTCGATTTCGAGCGATTTGGCCAACCACGGGCGAACTTGATCGGCCGTGATTTCGGTTTCGGTGGCGAGGCTCGCGGAGTTTCGCAGCACGGTGTACAGCTCGCGAACATTGCCCGGCCAGAGGTGATCCTTCAGACATTCGAGCGAAGTGCGAGTCAGTCGCGGCTGCGGTTGATCGACTTGCAATGCCCAGCGCACGAAGAATTGTTCGGCCAGTGGCGCGATGTCTTCCAATCGCTCGCGCAACGGCGGCACGATCATGCGATAGGCGTTCATGGCGCGTGTAAGGATTTCGAGTCCGAGCGTTTGTCGTCGCGGAATTTCCAGATTCAGATGCGTGGCCGCGACAACTCGCACGGTCGCTTGGTGCCGACCCTGCGAGCCTTCAGACAACTCGCGCTGTCGTTCCAAAAAGCGACACAGCGGCTTGTGCAACAGGACCGGAAATTCATCAAACTCGTCGAGGAACAGTGTGCCACCAACCGGATGTGGCGGCGTGTTCAACGGCAACGTGATCGCCGCCTCTTCGGACGGCAGCGAATCGATGCAGAGCAACTCATTGAGCGATTCGAGAACCAACGTGCGACTGTGAACGCGAACAAATGACTGCGCGGCCCGTGGCCCGTTGTCGTGAATCGCATTCGCGATCAAGCTAGCTCCGGTTCCTGGCTCGCCGCAGATCAAAACCGGGATGTCGTTCTCGGCCAAGTGCTCCACAGTGTCGAATAGCTTGGCCATGCTGGCTCCGCTACCGAGCACTTCACGCAATGAATTGGTCAAGTTCGGCAACCTCGCGGCCTCACGGCGAACCAAAGTTTCCGAATGTTGCAGCGACACCGAAATCAACGTCCGCCACAAGTCGCTCGACAATCCCAGCGGATTCAAAACGGTCGTCCGCGTGGCCATCTCATCCGATCGCAAAGCACCCGGCAGCCGAGCCGATTCGCCACTCACAGACAACACCAACACTTGAGTCTGACCGCGATTATTGGCGACCGCATTCGAGAAATCTCGCAACAGGCGTAACGACGTGTCCGCCGCACTGCCCGATGACGGCAACGATTGCTCATCCAGAATCACCAGCGAGACGTTTTCGCGAAGCAACAGCGGAGCCGCCCGATCAATCGACGTCGTCGAATCGACCGCACAGATTTCCGTAGTCAGACGTTCCAGGTGTTCGCGGAGCGGCGTGTCAGCGACACACAACAACACGCGGCAATTGTCCGAGCGCCGGCCAGCGGCTGACCCCGAAGTAGAGTCCGAACGAAACGGGCTGGAGTGCATGGCAGTTTCCGTGAAAAACAGGCGTGAAATGGCCTAGGTCGACGAACCGACCACAAGACGAGAAGTTGATTGGGGAGGGATTTTGTCTCGCGAGGTCTACGAGAACTTGGTGGGAAACATCACCCGGAATCGGGCGCGGAAGGGAGTACTCGGCAGCCTTTGCTGGTCAAGGGCGGGGTTGATAGCTGCAAACTTCAAAACGTGTCAATTCGTTTTTTCAGCAATTTTGTTTTTGGGTGGTCGCAAGTGACATGAACCCGACGCGCAAGTGAGGGCGAACCGTTACTCGACTCGTTTCGCGGCGAAACGCGGTGAAGCGTTCGCCCTCGCTTGCACGTCGAGTTCGTGTGGCCCACGCGGCTCGCGTGCAGTCCGTTGTGGACAAAACTTGACGAAGATCACAACATAGTGTGAGACAAATCACAGTTAAGCGTACGTGAGCCGCATACGACACGGATTCAATGCCAGGATTAGCCGATGACCCAGAACTTTTGCCACCGCACGCGCCGCGAATTTCTGTGGCAGACAGGAGCCGGCTTCACCGGAGTCGCATTGGCGGGGATGCTCGATCACTCGTTTTTGGCTCAAGCGGCCAATCCGAAGTTTGCGAATCCGCTCGCGCCGAAAAAGCCGCATCGGGATGCTCCGGCCAAGAGCGTGATTTTTTTGTACATGTACGGAGGTCCAAGCCACATCGACTCATTCGATTACAAACCGACGATGATCGGCCGAGACAATCAGACGATTACGGTTAAGACCTTTGGCCGCGGCGGCCACAAAAATCAGGGACGCATCGTTGAACCCCGCTGGAAGTTTCAACAGCACGGGCAATCTGGCAAGTGGGTCAGTGAGCTGTTTCCGAACCTCGCCAAGCACGTCGATGACATCGCGTTTTTGCATTCGATGACGGCCGATTCGCCGATTCACGGTTCCGCGATGTTGCAGATGAACACGGGCAAAGTGCAAAGTGGTTCTCCGTGCCTCGGCTCGTGGGTGAATTACGGGCTTGGTTCCGAAAATGAAAATCTCCCCGGCTTTGTCGTAATGCTCGACCCGCGCGGCGGTCCAATCAGTGGTGCGAAGAACTGGTCGAGCGGCTACATGCCGGCGCAGTACGAAGGCACAATCTTTCGGTCTCAGGGGACGCCGATCCTCGACTTGTCTCGGCCGGCCGAATTGTCCGAAAGCAGTCAGCGCCGACTGCTCGATACACTGCGTGATTTCAATGACGATCATGCCGCGCGGTTGGATAACAACTCTGCACTAGCCGCGCGAGTCGCCAGCTACGAACTGGCCTTTAAGATGCAATCGTCCGCGCCGGAGGCGGTCGATTTCTCGCAAGAACCGCAGCACATCCAAGAGATGTATGGACTCAACGACAAACGCTGCGGCACGGTGGCTCGGCAATGTTTGCTGGCGCGGCGACTGGTCGAACGAGGTGTCCGGTTCGTACAGATTTATTCCGGCGGAGCACACAACGACGACAACTGGGACGCTCACGGCGACCTGAAAGTGAACCACGATCTCCACGCTGGCGAGACCGATCAGCCGATCGCTGCGCTCTTGTCCGATCTCAAATCTCGCGGGCTACTCGATTCCACGCTGATCGTCTGGGGAGGCGAGTTCGGGCGGCAGCCGACCGCCGAATACGAAAAAGGAACCGGACGCGATCACAACGCCTACGGCTTCACGATGTGGGCTGCCGGCGGCGGCGTGAAAGGAGGCATCTCGGTCGGCACAACGGATGAACTCGGCAGTGCTGCAGTCGAAAAGCCGTTCCATGTCAAACACCTGCACGCCACGATGCTGTCTCAACTCGGCCTCGACCCCGACCGCCTGACGTATTTCTACGGAGGCCTCGACCAAAAGCTGGTCGGCGTCGAAGGGGCTGAGCCAATCCACGAGATCATGAGTTGACCGTGTGCTCCGAAGTTGATTCTTAGCGGGGGGTTGATAGAGTACGCCCCACTTGCGAATAACTCGAAAAAAAATGATTTGTAGGAAAGTGAAATGCCTCTGAACAAAGAACGAAAGACGGAGTTGATTCGTGGCTATGCCCGGTCGGATGCGGATACCGGGTCTCCGGAAGTCCAGATCGCGATGCTGACGGACCGGATCAACTCGCTGACCGGCCACTTGAAAGGTCATATGAAGGATCATGCGGGGCGACGCGGGCTGCTGATGATGGTCAGCCGCCGACGTCGGCTACTGGATTATCTCAAGCGAGCGGACACTGATCGCTATCAGACAATTCTCGGAAAGCTTGAGTTGCGCAAGTAGCCCTCCGCCGCGAGGCGACGTGGTTTGGCCAAACACAGCGTGAACCTCACTAACCTGAAGCGAGGCGAGGGCTTCAAGAAGCTGGGGTCGGGGCGAGCGTTTCACGAAGCAAGCGTTGTGAGTCTCACGAGACGCGGATTTTCTTTTTTTTCGGAGCGCACGCCCTCGCTCGTGCTTTGAGCTAATGTGGCGTCGATGTTGTTTCGACACCCAGAAAAAATCTCTCAGACAAGTAGGAACAGAACGTGAAAGTAACAGTCGAACGCGAAATTGGTGGCAGAGTTTTGAAGTTGGAAACCGGCGAATTGGCCAAGCAAGCGGCCGGGTCCGTGATTGTGCAATTCGGGGAAACGTGGGTCTTTGTGGCGTCGGTCAGTGGTCCGCCGCGGTTTGCCGATCAGGATTTCTTTCCGCTGACCGTCGATTACCGCGAGCGATTTGCGTGTGCGGGAAAATTCCCCGGTGGGTTCTTGAAACGCGAAGCTCGGCCGTCGACTCGCGAGATTCTGACTGCGCGATTGACCGATCGCCCGATCCGCCCGTTGTTTCCCGAAGGCTACTACGACGAAGTTATGATCATGTCGAACGTGTTGTCGTTCGATGGAGAAAACGATCCCGATGTGCTGTCGATCAACGGGGCGAGCACCGCGTTGATGTTGGCTCCCGTCCCGTTCAACGGACCGATCGGAGCGGTTCGTATCGGCTTACACGACGGCAATTTCGTCGTCATGCCGACGCGGGAACAAATGAAAACTAGCAAGCTCGACCTTATCGTCGCCGGCAGCAAAGAGTCGGTGCTTATGATCGAGGGCTTCGGCGATCAACTGTCCGAAGAGCAAATGCTCGACGCGATTCTGTTGGCTCAGCGCGAGATCGCCAAACTGTGCGAGTTGCAAGAAGAGCTGTGTGCGAAGATCGGCAAAGCCAAAACGCCCGCTCCGCCGCGCGTTGACAACCCGTTCACGACGCTGTTGCAATCGGAGGCATACTCACGTCTGAAGACCGGCATGGCCTCGCCGATCAAACAGGAACGGCACGCCGGCAACAACGCGATCAAGACGGAACTCAAGGCGAAATACTTCCCGGCAGGTGCCGAAGCCACGACCGGTACGCCTCGGCAATTCAACGAGGCCTATAGCGCGATCGAATCACGCGTCGTCCGCGATCTGATTCAAGAAGGTCGACGGTTGGATGGCCGGGCGGCGGGCGACCTGCGACAAGTCTCCTGCTCGGTCGGCGTGTTGCCGAAAGTTCACGGGTCGGCGGTCTTCACCCGCGGCGAGACGCAATCGCTGGCGACAGTCGTTTTAGGGACCGGTCGCGACACGCAAAAGGTTGACGGCCCGGTCGAAGAATACGAAAAGCGGTTCATGTTGGACTACAACTTCCCGTCGTACTCGGTGGGCGAGTGCCGCAAGATCATGGGTCCCGGCCGCCGCGAAATCGGGCACGGCATGTTGGCCGAACGCTCGGTTCAATGGGTTCTTCCTGCCGCTGAAAAGTTCCCGTACACCATCCGACTGATCTCCGACATCATGGAGTCCAACGGTTCGAGTTCGATGGCTTCCGTATGCAGTGCGACGTTGTCGCTGATGGACGCGGGCGTCCCGATCGTGCAGCCGGTTGCCGGCATCTCGATCGGCTTGGTCAAAGACGGCGACAAATACACGCTGCTGACCGACATCATGGGTGACGAAGATCACTTCGGCGACATGGACTTCAAAGTCGCCGGCACCGGCAAAGGGATCACGGGAATCCAGCTTGACCTGAAGATCGACGGCATCAACGAGCCGATCATTCGCGACACGCTGGCTCAGGCGAAAGAAGCTCGTCGTTTACTGCTTAAGTCGATGTTGACGGCGATCGGTCGCCCACGCGCCGAACTCTCGAAAGACGCGCCGCGCCTGCATCAGATCAAGATTGACCCGGAAAAGATCGGACTGCTGATCGGCCCCGGCGGCAAGACGATTCGCGCGATTCAGGAAGACACGCAAACGACGCTGGACGTGGCCGAAGACGGCACGGTTACGATCGCCGGAAAAAACGCCGCCTGCCTGGAAGCGGGACTCGCCGCCGTCGAAGCTTTGACAGCCGAGATCAAAGTCGGCCGCGTGTACTCCGGCAAGGTCGCCTCGATCAAGGATTTCGGAGCCTTCATCGAAATCGCTCCAGGTAAAGACGGTCTGTGCCATATCAGCGAACTGGCCGAAGGCTTCGTGAAGTCAGTTCACGACGTGTGCAAGATCGGCGATATCATCGAAGTCAAAGTCATTGCAGTCGATGATCAAAATCGAGTCAAGTTGTCCCGCAAAGCGCTGTTGATGGAGCGCGCTCAGCCGGCTGGAATCCCAGAAGGCGGACAGTAATTTCGACGCGTCAACCTGAACTCAACAGCCGAGTCTTTTGAAGACTCGGCTATTTTTTTGAACTTTCGTTGAATGAGGTTGTGTACCCGTGGCACATTCCGACCGTGAATCAATTGATACGTCAGAATTGCAGGAAGACCTGGCCGATCAGTTTGGTCGCGAGATCTCGGCGGGGCAGCGGTTTGAGTTCGGCAAGAATTGGCGAAGCTTCTTGAAACTGCTGACCGACGAGCGGATTGAATTCGCCATCGGGTATTTGCAACGGCTTTTGCAGCTTGAACGGCTTGACGGATTGCGATTCTTGGATATTGGGAGCGGCAGCGGATTGTCCTCGCTCGCAGCGAGGCGACTGGGGGCGAGCGTGCATTCGTTCGACTTTGATCCCAGTTCCGTCGGCTGCACTCAAGAGTTGAAGCGCCGGTACTTCGACGGCGATCCGAATTGGACGATCCAGCAGGGAAGCGTGCTGGACCGCGAGTATCTCGAATCGCTGGGCCGATTCGACGTCGTGTATTCGTGGGGCGTGCTGCATCACACGGGCCAGATGTGGCGAGCGATCGAACACGCGGCGGATCGAGTTGCTCCCGGCGGGCGCCTGTTCATCGCGATTTACAACGATCAAGTCTGGAAGTCGCGAATGTGGCTGCGAGTAAAACAAATTTACTGTTCCGGCTGGCTCGGCCGCTGGCTGATGCTGGCGATGTGGGTTCCGTACTTTTTCGTGCGTACGTGCGTGGCCAGTCTAATCCGCTGGGAAAATAAGTTCTCGCGGGATCGTCAAGTCCGCGGGATGAACGCGCTCCACGATTGGATTGACTGGATCGGCGGCCTGCCGTTTGAAGTGGCGAGCGCCGACGAAGTAATTCATTTTCACAAACAGCGCGGCTTTCAATTGCTGGCGCTCGTTGCCACGAAAGGGCTGGGGAACAGCGAGTTCGTGTTCGTGAAGCGATAGCGCGGCAAAGTACGCGCTACAGTGCAAAGTGACGAGTGCAGACTGCACTCGTCACTTTGCACTCAACTCAACTTCCGGATGCACCCACGGTCCGCGATACGGCCGCCTGAGCAATTTGTTGGCATCGGCATCGTTCGCGATCACACCTTTTGCGGCGTTCCAAGTCAGCGACCGGCCAAGTTGCATCGACAAGTTCGCGAGCAAACAGCTTACGGTCGAGATGTGCCCTTCTTCGATATCGGCGACCGGTTTGCCTCGCGTGGCAATGCAGTCCAATAGGTTTTGCATGTGACGACGAATCGCCGGGGCAACGTGTTTCTCCAAATCCTTTTCCGTTTTGTCTTCGGGGAATTGATCCAGTTCGTAAGTCACATCTTTGTGAATCGGCTGGCCATCGCCGAGCGGCGTGAAGTCGTAGCTGTTCACGCTGGCCTTGAGCGTTCCTTTGTCGCCATAGAACGTCGCGCCCCACGGATATTTCGGATCGGGCGAAGTTCCCCAAGTCCGATGTTGCCAGACGACATCCACGCCGTCGAATGCAAACGTTGCCGATTGCGTGTCGCTGATGTTCGCCAGCGCGGCTTTATCGACGAAGATGCCGCCGGTGGAACTGACCGACTTCGGCCAACCGAGTCCTGTCATCCAACGGACCATGTCGAGCATGTGGATGCACATGTCGCCGACGATTCCATTGCCGTATTCCGTGAACGCTCGCCAGCCGCGCGGATGGACGATCGAGTTGTATGGCCGCAGCGGGGCGGGGCCGGTCCACATCTCGTAGTCAAAATGTTCGGGCGGTACGCTCTCGCGAGGACTTGTGCGGTTCCGCATGTGGTAGTAGCAGTAAATCTCAATCAGCCCGATCTTGCCGAGCGTTCCGTCCTGTATCAGTTGCCGCGCCTCCGCGAGATGCGGCGTGCTGCGACGTTGCGTGCCGACTTGCACGACTCGGCCATGTTTGCGAGCCGCCGCCAACATTGCCTGACTTTCGACAATGTCCACACTAGTCGGCTTCTGAACGTAGATGTCAGCCCCCGCTTTGACCGCTTCGATCATCGGTAGCGCGTGCCAGTGATCGGGAGTCGCAATCTCGACAATATCGAGGTCTTTTTCCGCGAGCATCTTCCGATAGTCGCCATAAAGCCGAGGACGCTTCTTGCTGACCTGCTTCTGCTCAGCGATGTCGGCCGCCTCGGTCAACAGCTTCTGATCGACATCGCACAACGACACGATCTCGACCGGCGAAATCTGAACGAGCCGCCACAAATCACACTTCCCGTACCAGCCCGTCCCGATCAACCCGACGCGCTTCGGCTTCGGCTCGGCCGCGAACGCGGCGGGAAGCACGGGAAGAAACGAACTCAGAGCCAATCCTGCGCTACTGCTTTTCAAAAACTGACGGCGATCCATGACAACCTCAATTCGATTCTTCTGGTGAGAAGTTTCATTCCTTTAACCGCATTCCTTTGACTGAAGGGGTACTGTTGATATGCCTTAGGAATCTTGTCAAAGGAATGAAGGGCCGATGAAGCCAATGAATTCGGACCATCTTCATCGTCATGTAGAGCGTTCACCCGCGCTCACGCTTTGGGTTAGTAAGTCTTCCGATTCCGTGAAGATTGGCTTAGACGCATCCAGGCCGAACGTCGCAAGCCCCGCAAAGACGAATGCGAACAAGCCGAGCCAAAACAGATTATTCCATTCGGCGACGCCAGGAGTTTCGCCGAGCAAGTAGTTGTAAACGAGCGGGGCGAATGCAGCTCCGAGGTTGCCCCACATGTTGCCCCAGCCCAGGATCGAACCGACATACTTCCCGCCAGCATCTTGAGCGTAAGCCCAGAACGCCGACTGACCGAGGTCCACGGAAAAATAAATCAAACAGAACGCCACCGTAAACGCCCACGGCGAATTGAGCGTCGATCCAACTGGCTGAGCGGCAAAGTACAAGCACATGCCGTAACCGGCGGCTCCCATGAACCGCGTGATGATCGGCGGCAAACTGCGACTCCATTTCAGTCCGATGCGCGGCAACAGCCAATCAACCCACCGACCGCCGAAGAAGCCACCGCACATGCCGATCAAATTCGGCATCATCACCAGCACGCTCCGTTCGAGGATCGGGACGTTGTGCATCTCGATGAAGTACCGCGACAGCCACGTCACCAGAAACACCCAGCCGACGTTCGTCCCGATCTGATTCGCGCAGTTGCACCACAACCCAAAATTGGTGAACAGGGGTTTGATCGGCAATCGCCCGGCTTTGCTCGCCGTATCGGCCGCAGTCGCCAGCCGACCCACTTCGATTGCCGCTCGTTCTTCCGCGTTGACCCACGAATGCTCTTCCGGCCGATTGCGAAACGCCAACCAAATCGCAATCGCCACGATCACGCCAGACAACCCGTAAACAATCATCACCGGCCGCCAGCCTCGACCGTACAACTTCCGAATCTCGCCGGGAAACGTGGCTTCGATCAACAGCCGGTTGAATCGCCGTGACTGATCTGACGAAAGCAATTCGCCGTCTTTGAGTTGCTTCGCATAGCTGATTCCTTCGCGTGGCAGATTCACTTTCGCGAAGGCCGCTTCGTCGAACAGATCACTGCGGTTCAGCAACACATTCAGCGCGGCCAGCGGTTGTTGATCCGACTCGACGAACGAAACGATTTGCTTGGCGGCATCATTGAGCTTTGGGTCGCGCGACATCAACTTGTCGGACAACTTGGATTCGTTCAGTACATCGGCCGCCGTGAATTCCACGGGTGTACCGACCGGCACAAACATGACCATCAAGAATGCGGTCAGAACAGGAGCCATCGCTCCGCCCATTCGACCGCCAAGTCCAACCCACGAGCTGGCCGTCGCCCGTTTTGACAGCGGCACCCAGCGGCTGATGACGCCTCCTGATGTCGGATAGGCCCCGGCTTGGCCAATCCCGCAACCGAGCCGTGCGACCAGCAACATCGCAAAGCCTCCGACCATCCCGATTTGGGCTGTGAACAGTGACCAGGCGATGACGTAAATCGTCAACATCAATCGCGCGCCGTACCGATCCGCCAGCCAGCCGGCCGGGACTTGAGACAGCGCGTACGACCAAAAGAAAACGCTTAGAAACCAGCTCATGTGCGTCTGAGTCAGGCCGAGGTCTTCCTTGATGTAGTCCCCGGCGAACGACACGCAAAATCGGTCGAGGTACAGCAGCACCGACATCATCGTCAGCAGCAAAATGATCAGATGCCGGACGCCAGTCGGACGGGACGGTGCTTCGGACATAGCCACTCCAGTAGCCGAAGCAGTGAGACTTCGGTTGTTTGGATTGTCGGCCAGGTCCGAACTCTCACGAGTTCGAATACTGTCATGGCCGCAGGGCGAGCACCGTAACGCGCAACGTAAAAACAAAAAACGCTGTGAGCAACAACGAGCTGCTCACAGCGTCTTCGGGTTTGCCGAGTAGTCAGTTGCGGGCCAACGCCTGCCACCACGGCGAGACGATGCAATAGCAGTCCTTGCGCCTAATAGACTTTTTTTTGAAAAAACTCCAATCGCCTTGTTTCATCGGCAGATTTTGCATGTGACTGGATTTTGATCGGCCAAAACCTCCGCCCGTTCTCTCATCTGACTGCCGCAATCTGCAACACTTGTGGCTTTTTGCTCGTAGCGCCAGCGCAGGATGCGGCACTCAAATGGCATAGGATTTGAGCAGGAGCAAACAGAGTCAACAGAATTTCTCCTCGGTTTGCTCTGTTCCCTACTGTTCAATTTCTGGTTCAAGTGAATCCGCGAGACCGGTTGTTGGCGGATGTCACGGCTTGTCATTCGATTCAGAATCCTAATACTGACGGCCATGAACTCGACCAACTTGAAACCGATGACCGTCCCGCGATTTGTTCAGGCGAAGGCCGAAGGCCGGAAGCTGGCGGTATTGACCGCTTACGACTTTTTGTGGGCAGGGATTTTCGACGCTGCTGGGGTCGATGCGATTCTGGTTGGCGACAGTCTCGGCATGGTGGTGCAAGGGCACCCAACCACGCTGCCCGTGACGCTCGATGAAATGATTTATCACGCCAAGATCGCTACGCGAGCAGTGAAGCATGCGCTCGTCATTGTCGATCTGCCGTTTTTGTCGTTTCAAGTCAGCCCGACTCAGACGATTGAAAATGCCGGCCGCATCTTGAAAGAAACCGGAGCCGCCGCCGTCAAACTCGAAGGGGGAATGAATCAAGCACGCACGATCAACGCTTTGGCCGAAGCCGATATCCCTGTCATGGCCCATGTCGGTTTGAAGCCGCAATCGGTTCACAAGCTGGGCGGCATGAAGGTCCAGCGAGATGAACAACGCTTGCTGGCCGACGCGCGAGCGGCTCAAGAGGCCGGGGCGTTCGGGATCGTGCTCGAATTGATCCCGCGCGAAATCGCCGCCGAGATCACACGTGAGTTGGCGATCCCGACGATTGGCATCGGGGCCGGACCCGACTGCGACGGGCAAGTGCTGGTCAATTGCGACATGCTCGGCCTGACTGACGGCTTTCATCCGAAGTTCGTCAAACACTTCGCCGAACTCCGAACGGAAGCGACTCGCGCGACACGCCAGTACATCGACGAAGTTCGCTCCGGCCAATTTCCCGACGAGGCTCACAGTCATCACTAAGCTTCAAACCGTGAGGCCTCTCCATGCCAACCGGGAGTCGTCGATCCTGCTCGAACTTTAATTCGCGATCAAGTTACCAAGCGTCTTGGTACAACTCGACAACCTCATCGACCGTCGGAACTCGCGGGTTGTTTTGCGGGCTGCCAGAGGCGAGCGCGTCGTGGGCCATTTTGGTGAGCAGGCTGCGGAAGCGGACTTCTTCGACCCCTTGGCAGTTTCGCAGACGCGGGACATTCAGGTCGGAGTTGAGTTGTTCCAAGCCTTCGATCAGCGACGTTGCCGCCACGTCATCGGACGCATCAGCCGCACAGCTACGCAACTGCCGCGAGATGGTCGCGTAACGATCAGTCGCTGAGCCGATTGAGAATTGCGTGACGGTCGGCAGCAGCACGGCGTTCGACAAACCGTGAGGGACATGAAACAACGCGCCGATCGGGCGGCTCATGCCGTGAACCAAACAGACGCTGCTGTTGGCGAAGGCCATGCCTCCCTGACACGCGGCCAACATCATGCCGGCTCGCGCGGCGTGGTTGCCTGGCTCGCGATATGCCGTTCGCAAATGTTCGGCGACCAGTCGAACGCAGCTCAGCGCGAGCGGGTCGGTCATGCCGTTTGCCTTCCGCGACACGAACGCCTCAATCCCGTGAGTCAATGTGTCAACGCCGACCGCCGCCGTCAACGCGGCTGGCATCGACAGCGTCAATTCGTAATCGACCAGCGCGACAGTCGGCAGCAAATTCACGCTCAGCAGCATCATTTTCACATCCCGCTCGGTGTCGGTGATGACGGCAACTTTCGTCACTTCGCTGCCGGTCCCGGCGGTCGTCGGGATCGCGATCAACGGACAACCCGCTTGCGGAATCCTGTGATATCCGACGTACTGGCTGAGCGGCTCTAGATTCGCCGTCAACACGCTGATCGCCTTCGCCGCATCAATCGGAGATCCACCTCCGACCGCGACCAACGCTTGGCAATCGGCGTCGCGATACCGCTTCAATCCTTCGGTCACATTCCGATCGGTTGGGTCCGGCTGTACGCCATCGAAAATCGTGACGCCGATCCCGGCCTCTTCGAGTAACCCCGCAATTTCGCGAGCCGAACCAAGCTGCATCATGCCGACATCGGTTACGAGCAACACCCGCTTCGCGCCGAATCGCTGAATCTGCGCCGCGACCTCACGGCGAATACCGCCACCGACCAGGATTGTTGGCGGAACGTGAAAGGCAGAGGTCATCACATCACCAACCTTGCGTTCTTCGGTACGCACTGTCCCATCGCGACAATACGATTTTTTGACGAGTGTAGAACATCACCCCTTCGATCCCTTGCACATGCAGATCACCGAAGAACGAACGGTTCCAGCCGGAGAAGGCAAATACGGACATCGGGGCCGGAACGCCGACGTTCACGCCGATCATGCCGCACTGCACTTCGCGAGCGAACTGCCGAGCCGCTCCGCCGCTGGATGTGAAGATGACCGCTCCGTTGCCATATGAACTCCGATTGGCCCAAGCGATCGCTTCGTCGAGACTGGACGGAGCCAGCATTGTCAGAACCGGACCAAAGAGTTCTTCGCGAGCGAGCGGCATGTCGGGAGTCGCCTGCTCGAACAATGTTGGCGCGACGAAAAAGCCGCGATCCCGAATCGGTTCAGTGCCGCCGCGCACGAGTCGCGCGCCCGATTGTTCACCGAGCCTGATCGCCTGCCGAATACGATCGCGAGCGGCGGCATCGATTACAGGGCCGAATTCGGCTTTCGGATTGGCTGACGTGTCGTCGATTAGTAGCCTGTCGATTGCCGCAACGACTCGGTCACGCACTTGCGAAGCCGCATCGCCCACTCCCATCAAGATTGATCCCGCCATGCAACGTTGCCCGGCACAGCCGTAAGCCGCTCCCATGATGGCTCGCGTCGTCGCGTCGGGGTCGGCGTCGGGCATCACGACCAACACGTTCTTCGCACCGCCAGCCGCTTGAACTCGTTTGCCGTACCGACAGCCGGTGACATAAACGTGCTCGGCCACACGCGTCGAACCGACGAAGCTGATCGCCGCGAGGCCGGGATGTTCGAGCAACGCATCGACTGCTTCGCGTCCGCCATGAACGATATTCAACACACCAGGCGGAAGTCCCGATTCAAGAGCCAGCTCGGCCAATCGAACGGCGGTCAGCGGCACTTTTTCGCTCGGCTTCAGGATAAACGTGTTGCCGCACGCGATGGCAATCGGAAACATCCACAGCGGAACCATCGCCGGAAAATTGAACGGCGTGATCCCGGCACAGACTCCTATCGGTTTGCGCATCGTCGCCCCGTCGATGCCGTCCGCCAATTGCGGCAACATTTCCCCTTTGGCGAGATGCGAGATACCGCACGCGAAATCGACCACTTCAATCCCGCGCCGCACATCACCGCGAGCCTCCTCCAGTGTCTTGCCGTTCTCGCGCGTTACGATGGCCGCGAGTTCCTCGAAGTGCGCTTCGAGCGTGGCCTTAAACGCAAACATCTTCGCTGCTCGCGCAGGAGACGGCGTTTGCGACCACGTCTTGAATGCAACGGCAGCAGCCTGCACGATCGCATCGACTTCGGCCTCTCCACACATCGGCACAGAAGCAATCACTTCGCCGCGCGACGGATTGAAGACCGCACCGGTTGCCCGGTTGGAAGGAACAAACCAACGTTCGCCCGCGAGGCACGGGACGGCGGCGATTGACTCAGAGATCGTCATGGGTGACTCGGCAATGTGTTCAACTGGATGATCTCGGTTTAGCCTATCACGCAAACCACTCTTCTTCATCCGTCATGAAACACGAAACATGCAAAACTCACTCAGTCAGCGCCGCCGCCGCGGGGCCGAACAGGCGATTAGTTTTCTGATGCAGCAGGGTGTTGAGCGTCCGCATGTCCTGTCGCTGGCGGCTGGGCTGGTCGATGCGGCGTCGTTGCCGGTTCAGGAATTGCTGGAAGCGGTGAAGTCAGTCCTGTCGAATGATGCGGCGGCACGACAGGCGTTGCAGTACGGCACAACTCAGGGCGACTTGCGGCTCAGGCAGCAACTTGCGCGATATCACAACAGGCTCGAAGAATCGGCCTCTCCGCGCGATCTGCGATCGGCTGGAATCGACGATGTCGTTTGCACGACCGGTTCGCAGCAGTTGCTGGCGTTGCTGGCTGACGCATTGTTCGATCCAGGGGATATCTGCTTGGTCGCGGCACCAACGTATTTTGTATTTCTCGGAGTCTTGAACGGCGTCGGTGCTCGGACGATCGCACTGCCGGCCGATGAGCATGGAATACGGCTCGACACGCTCGAAGCCGAGTTGCAACGGATCGATGCGGCGGGTGAGCTTTCGCGGGTTAAATTGATTTACGTCGTCAGCGAGTTTGAAAATCCGTCCGGAATCAGCCTGTCGCTGGAACGGCGAGAGGAAGTGGTCGCGATCGCGCAGCGCTGGTCGAAGCGGCAACGGATCCTCGTCCTCGAAGATGCGGCGTATCGTGAGTTGCATTACGACGGTCCCGTGCTGCCGAGCATCTGGTCGTTCGACACGGACGGTGAGACGGTGATACATGCCGGGACGTTTTCCAAAAGCTTTTCGCCGGGCCTGCGAGTTGGCTTCGGGCTGATGCCGCGCGAGCTACGGTTGGCGATCAACGATCTGAAAGGGAATCAAGATTTCGGATCGGCCAACTTCAATCAACATCTATTGGCCGAATTGCTGGACTCCGGGAAATTCGCCTCGCACGTGGAACACGTTCGGGCGGCGTATCGAATAAAACGCGATGTGATGCTGGTGGCGGCGGACGATTTCTTCGGCGATCTGCCAGGAGTCAGTTGGGTTCATCCGCGCGGTGGCTTGTACGTTTGGATGACACTGCCGCCGCACGTTCCAACCGGTTTTGATTCGCCGTTGTTTCGCCAAGCGGCGGATGTCGATGAGGTCATGTACGTCCCCGGCGAGTTGTGTTTCGGCGGCCCTCCGGAATCGCGGCATAGCAACCACATGCGGCTCAGTTTCGGAGTCCTCTCGCCTGAAAATCTGCGAGATGGTATGCAACGGCTCAGCCGCGCCGTGCGGGCGGTGTTATGAGGTCACGAACGAGGCAATGGCAGAAAGATGGGGGCAGAAAAAAGAAAATAGCCGAGGTTCGTTCACATGTTTCTGCCAGTTAGTCCCGTCCGTGTAACCACGAGGAGTTGAATCATGCCACCAGCCATTTGTCAGTTGTTCGACCGTTTGGAAATTTCCAAATTACCGGCTGGGTTGATTCTGTCGGATACAGGCAACTCAACAGCATCGAACGTCGTTGTTGTCCGGTCTCCGATCGATGGCAGCGTGATCGGACAATGTCGTGCAGCAACGATTGGTGGCGTTGCGAATGCAGTGTCCAACGCGGCGGAAGCTTTCACAACATGGCGACTCGTCCCCGCTCCGAAACGTGGCGAGTTAGTGAGGCAATTCGGCGAAGAACTGCGGCGGTTCAAACCGGTGCTGGCGGAACTGGTCACTTGGGAAGCGGGCAAGATCACACAAGAGGCGTTGGGCGAAGTTCAGGAAATGATCGACATCGCCGACTTCGCAGTCGGACTAAGCCGGCAGTTGCACGGGCTGACGATTGCCAGCGAACGGCCAGCTCACCGGTTGATGGAGCAGTGGCATCCGCTGGGGCCGGTCGGCGTGATCACGGCGTTCAATTTTCCAGTGGCAGTCTGGGCGTGGAACGGGATGCTGGCAATCGTCTGCGGCGATCCGGTCATCTGGAAACCGTCGGAGAAAACGCCAATGACCGCGCTGGCCTGTCAAGCAATTTTCGACCGTGTGACTGCTTCGTTTCCTGATGCGCCGCACGGCTTGAGCCAAGTCGTGATCGGACGAGCCGACGTCGGACAGGCACTGACCGATGATCCGCGCGTGCCGTTGATATCTGCAACAGGCTCAGTCCCGATGGGCCGTGCGGTCGCGCAGCGAGTCGCTGGCCGGCTTGGGCGAAGTCTGCTCGAACTCGGTGGCAACAACGGCATGATCGTGATGCCGTCGGCAAATCTCGATTTGACGTTACGGTCGGTCGTCTTTTCGGCGGCGGGGACGGCAGGTCAACGCTGCACGACGTTGCGGCGGCTGATCGTCCATCGGAGCATAGCAGATGAATTGATCAAACGAATCGCGGCGGCGTTCGGACAACTGCAGATCGGCAATCCGTTCGACGACGGCGTGCTGGTCGGACCGCTGATCGACGAACATGCTTTCGACGCCATGCAATCAGCGCTGAAGTCTGCGGTTGAGCAAGGTGGCCGGATCGTGTGCGGCGGTGATCGCATGACAAACGGAGTTCCGGCCGGCGGCGTTTACGTTCGCCCGGCGCTTGTCGAGATTGGGCCTGATGTACCGATCGTTCATCAAGAAACCTTCGCACCAATTCTTTATGTGCTCCGTTACGAGTCGCTCGACGAAGCAATCGCAATGCACAACGCTGTACCGCAGGGTCTGGCCAGTGCGATCATGACTCGCGACTTGCAAGAAGCCGAGTTGTTTCTGTCACCCGCCGGCAGCGACTGCGGCATCGCCAACGTGAACATCGGAACCAGCGGAGCCGAAATCGGCGGAGCCTTCGGAGGTGAAAAAGAAACCGGAGGCGGACGCGAATCCGGATCGGATTCGTGGAAGACGTACATGCGTCGCGCAACCAACACGATCAATTACTCCAACGATCTGCCGCTGGCACAAGGCATTCGCTTCGATATCGGCTAAGTCGCGTAGCACAGGCGGCCCGCTTGTAATTAACGGCCAACTATCCCAAAACACCAACAGGCGAGCCGCCTGCGCAGACAACATCCAAACGCTGGGATCGCGGCATCAACACCCCCTGAACTCTCACGAGTCTAGCTACGGTTGAGCGCTGCCGGTCTTGGCGTAGCGATCACAAGGATACGCGTAATTGGGTTTAAAGTGACGTTCGTTGCTTGATCGTTTCTCGACAGAGGTTCATTTCTGAGTTGGCAACCCGGGCGAGGATTTCGGACTGACCGTGAGAAAATCTTCGCCGACAAGTTCCGCGAGCGTGGCAGCGACTTGGCTGAGCGTGATGTTGACGTCGGATCGGACTCCAAGCGGCGGAACATCGGGGCCGATCACGGCCGACCAAATGAATTCGGCTCCTTCGACTTTGGCACTGTGATCGGTCCAATCCCGGATCGTGTTGCCTCGGCCGTGATCGCATCCGAGGACGATTGACGTCTGGTCTTTGTACTCCGGCAGCGATTGCAGCAAGTTCCATAAGTTGGCAGTGAAGGCGTCGGCTCGATGTGCTGCGTGTAGGTAGCGGTCGTAGCGACGCGCGTGAGCCCATTCGTCGGTTTCGCCCAGGCCGATGAACAACACTCGCGGCTTTTCTTTGAGCAAGTATTCGCGCGCGCACTGCATCGTGATCGAATCAATCTGGTTGTCTGGCCAAAGCACAACCGTGTCGTCGATCAATTCGTTGAGCAATCGTTCGCGATCAGTCAGCCGTTCGCTGGGGATCGGCATGATCCCCGCCTGAACGTAAATCCCGGATCGCGACTGATTGAGGATCGATGGAAAGACGTCCCACGTCGCAATCGCCGCGACCCGTTTCTCAAAACCGGAACGACCGTTCAAGAACTCAAGGACATTCAGATGCGGGTTCGGAATCTTGCCGTTCGATTTGATCCCTTCGTCATCGGCAAAGCCGACGAACATTTCGTTGTAGCCGGGGTAAGAAAACTTATGCGTGTTCTGCAAGGTGGCCGTCGCGTTTTGTTCCGGGTCACCGAAAATTTGACCTTTCGTGGCGATCGTCTGCCACACAAACGGTAATAGGGCTTCACGTCGCTCTTCGAGTGATTCTCGCCAAAAGCGTTTCGTCACCCCTTCGACATCGGCGACCCCGGCATCTTTGCTGATCAGCACTTGCTCGGCTCCGCCGAACAATTCTTGCCATCGAAAGCCATCCCAGGTGATGTAAATCACGTTGCGAAATGGCCGAACGGTCGGAGTCGGGTCGTCGGCCCGTGTTGTTGCCACAGTGAAGAGCAGTCCGGCAAGCAGGCCAAATCCGACGAATCTGCGAACCGGTGTCTGCATGAAATACCTCAAATTTCATCTATGGGAAAAAGCGCTGCCACGGATGGCAATCTTTCCGTATCCCAGTGAGTCACGCAAGCAAGCGGGAAATGAATCAGCCCGGCGACTCTTATCCGCCGGGCTGACCATTCATAATCGTTTCGATGCTCACGAGCTGTGATTATCTCACTCGGATTGCGTCGTTGACTCGGATTCATCGGACTGTTGGACTTCGCTCGTGTTGTCTTGAGCTTTTTTCTTTTCGTCCGTCGCCAGCACGTCGAGCTTGAGTCGAAGTTCGGCCATTTCATCTTCAGCTCGCTTCAGGTCGGCAACCGCTTGCTGACGTTCTTCATCCATTTTTCGAGCTTGCTCGATCGCTCGTTCGACTTCCACTTTCGCGATAGCAACTTGTTGAGTTGATTCCGCCTTGAATTGAGTCGTTTCGGCAATGGCTTTTGCTGCTGCCTCTTCGGCTTGCTGTTTGGCCTTGTTGGCCACTTCGGTCGCCTCACGTGCAGCCATGGCTTGATCTTGTTGTTCCCGTGCGACTTTCGCCGCAGTGAGCGCTTCGTCACGAGCCTGATCACGCTCCTGCTCGGCCTTCGTTCGTTCGGCGACGACTTGTTGCAGTTGTTTCTGAAGGTTCGCCAATTGAGTCTGCAGCTCGTTCCGTTCTTCGGTAAGTTGCGTCACTTTGGCTTCGGCACGCGTTGCGTCTTCCGCACGCTCGAGCGCGAAATGATACGGCAGCAGCGTACCGCATTCGCATTGTGATTGAAGCTGAATGGCAACCGGGTCACAGAATCGCGGATGCTCAGCGTGTGCGGTGGCGGTCAGACACACGAGCGTCAACAGACTGCAAGCGATGGAGAATTTCACCATGATCGAACTCCGAAAGTTGGGTGAAAAGTGAACTCCCAGCAAGGCAGGACGATCCGACGTGGATCGCGGTAGCCGAGAGCGATGCGTCCCAACCGGCTGGCGACCGGCTTGGAGTTTCGGCAGATTTTGCCGATGAACAAATCATCGGCCACCCATGCGTCGGCACATCAACCCCGGACCGTAACACCTGGGAAACCGACGAAGGTGCGGCGGGGACTGCCGAATGCTCCGAATGTGCTAGTTCTGCGAGCCGTGCGGCAGGTTTACAACAGGCCGGGCGATGCGCCAATTCAGATATCGAGTGAAACGCAATTTCGGAAACGGTGCTCGACGTCACGGGCAGGTTGAAAACCTATCCCACAACGTCGCTTGCTTCAGGACTAGAATCCACCACCACCGCCACCGCCACCGCCACCGCCACCACCACCACCACCACCACCACCGAACCCGCCGCCACCACCACCGCCGCCGCCGCCGTTATTGTTGTTGTTACCGCGAGAACGTAAGCCGATGAAGTTGTACCATTGTGACTCGGCTTCGACGCCGTTCTGGGCTTTGTCGTAGACAGGGCCGACGACTACGCGGTTGGCGGCGTCGCCGTTGCCGAAGTCGGTCAGAACCTGCACGATCGTGTTACGACGATGCTGATCTAGTTCTGGATCGGAGTTGTTCTCCGAACGTTCAACCATCACCGGAAACGGATTGCTGCGCATCCGCGCGGCGATTTCCATGACGTGATCTTTGCCGTCGCACGTTAGCTCGGCGGTGTTGAACACGAAGTGAACGCGGTTGATGCAGAAATCAACCGCCTCGCCGTTCATTTCCATTTGGTGATAATGCGCTCGAACTGTGCTCCCCAGTGGATAGGTGTTGGGAATCGCGAACGAACGACGCCCGAAAAGCCCCCCTCCCCCCAAGCACGGAAAGCAGCAGCAGCCGGAAAGTACTGACGACGCGCCGAGCAGCAAGCTCAGCGGCAAAATTTGCCTGTGAAAGCGATTCATGTTCCCCTCCTTAGGTCGCAGCGAAGACGAGTAGGCGGCTTGCCTGCTCGATTTTCGCGTTGAAAAGCACAGGCGAGCCGCCCGTGTAACGTCTTTTTCACCACATTGTTTGTGTTTATCGGCATTCGGTGTGTCGCCGACACACCGAGGTTTAATCACGAACTATCGACCTCGCGGAGCGCTGTATCCCGCCGGTTGAACCGGTCCGCTGTTGTTACGTCGGAACATGTTCCAACCCGAACGATTAGAACTTGGACTTTCGATTTCACCGGCGGACTGGCGTCCGAGCAATTGGTTATTTCGTCCGTTCGGAGCACGCCGCACCGACGGGTCCGGTGTCGGACCATGCGATGGGGGAGCTTGCATGATCGGAGCATGGCCGGTCGGCGGGCCGTAAGTGGCTCCCGGAGGCAACCCCATCGGAGCACCGTAACCGCCGTTCATGTTGCCACCGTAAGCACCTCCACCAGTTTGCAGGCTGCCACCGATGATGCCATTAGGCGGTCCCGGCGGGAACGGACCATTCAATTGGGGGTTATACGGACGATAGCCGATCTCGGTTCCCATGCCCGGTCCCCAACCATACGGCGCCAACTGATACACCCCTTCGTCGGGAGCACCCTCGGTCATGGCATAGTGATACAGCTCATAATCATTTGGGTGAGTCACATAATGTCCCGGAACCGGCGGAACTTCATCCTGCTCCATGGGCCGCACAATTTCTGGCGTGACCAAGAACAGCAATTCCGTTTCCCCCTGATTCGCCTGTTTGGCGTTGAACAATCGCGGACCAATGAACGGCAGTTCGCCCAGGAACGGAATCCGAGTGACTTCCACCGAGCTTTGATGCGAGAACAAACCTGCCAGAGCGATCGTCTGACCTTCACGGAGTTGCACGGTCGTCGTGGCTCGTCGCGTGTCAAGGCCGGGAACTCCACCGGAAGTGTTGTTGGAGTTGATCGCGCTGAACTCCGGCACGATCCGCATCCGGACCAAATCTTTGTCGATGACAGTTGGCGTGACGATCAGCGAGGTGCCGAAGCCACGGAACGTCGTCGTGGTCCCTTGAGCTCCACCGACACCGACGATTGTCGGGACGGCGAATTCGCCACCCGCGATGAAGCTGGCCGCTTCGCCGCTCAGCACAGTAATTGATGGTTCTGCCAGAATCTTCGCGGTACGGTTCGAGGCCAGCCAATCGAGCAAAATTCCGACTTCGCCATTCTCAAAGATGCCGCTCAGGGATGAAAGCCCCGAAGCCGGACTAATCGTACCGGCAATCGCATGACCAGCCGTTGAGACGCTATTGAACAGTCCGGCAATATCGATTCCGAAGCGGCGAAGTTGAGCCCGATCAATCTGTGCGATTCGTACATGGATCATCAGTTGTTGCTCGCCTGGAACTTCCAACATATTGATGACGAAGTTGTTGTTGTTATTGTTGTTGTTGCCCCAACCGCCTCCACCCCAACCACCTCCACCCCCGTCACCGCCGCCGGCATCGCCATAACCGTTGCCGTTGCCGTTGCCAAATCCGCCGAAGCCACGGGCCAGCCATTCGGCGCGAACCACTTGCAGGATCTGAGCTGCCTCTTCCTGGTCGCGAGCTTGGCCTTTCACGATGACGCGAAAGCTGAGAGGAATCAGAAACACTTGGCTGTTCGGAAACAGGACTTGAATGTCACGTTCCAGCTTGCCGAAATCCTCGCGACGACGATCTTCGAGATTCGGGTCGCGAATCACTTCCACGCGGTAAATCAGCGGCTTGGTGCTAGGCTCCCCTTCAAACCAAATCGTCAGATGCGTGCTGCCACGAGTCAGTCCGATCACGGAGATTTCCGTGGGACTGTACTGCAAGATGTCGATGATTGAAGGATCGGCGATTGCCCAACGCGTGATCCGGCTGCGGGTGATGATGAGTTGGCTGCGGTGATGAATCACCTCCAACTCTTCCTCCGGCTGCGGCATCTCCGCGATGTGATACGGCAGTGGCCGCGCATCTTTTTTCTTGGAGGTTCCGTATGAAACAGGCGTTGCTCCCAGTGGATACGAGCCGGAATAGCCGCTCGGGAGAGCTTGTGCAGGATCAACGATCGGCTGTGCCTGTTGGATATTGAACTGAGCCGTTGCTGTCCCGCCACCAAGGCATAGTCCGGTCAGCACTGTCCACACCATGAACCGACGCCCAATTGTTAAGCCTCGGTGCCATCCTTGGAATGTGTCACACATCCGACGTTCTCCTCGTGCGATCTCGCACTGCTCCCCCGGAACTACGTCTCTCTACAGAACGTTGGGTTTGTGAGCCGTGACACGAAAGGAATCCTTTCATTTCGGTCACGTTCCACGCTCTGCCTACAGCGAACCCTCAAAAGGGAACGCGGAAGTTTGTATCGGTTAGATGAAGCCTGCGAGTTGATCTTGATTAGCCGGTTTTTTACGAGTTGCGTGTCGCACGCAATTTGCGGAATGAGTCCGAACGGCAGTTTCCGCCGAAGCATTTGTTCTCGGAAACGAAAAAGCCCCGGTCGGATGACCAGGGCTTTGGTTTCGTCGTTCGGATTTTCGTTAATAACTCGAAGCGAGGGCAGGCGCAGTCGCTTCGCAACATTCGGAATGCTGAATGTCAATTGTTTTGAAGTGAGCCCGCTCGCTTCAAGTTACAGCACTTACCAAACCAAGTCAGTATCGCGGTGGAAGCTCGGTTGGCCAGGGAAGTACCAGGGGCGGCGATAGCTGTAATACGGGAAGTGATGCATCCCTGCTTCGGCTCCGCTCCGATAATAGCCGTTCGGAAACGCGGTCGAGTACGCCGGATGCAGGCCGCCAACATTTCCATACCCTGGAGTATTCGTGGCGAAGCCGCCCATTGACCCAATCGGGTTGAACTCATTCGGCTGGAAGTGATGTCCGTCGCTGCAACAACTGGAATCCACTGGGGGTGGAAGTTGCACCGCCACGGTAGCCGGTTGCATTACAGAGCCAGAACAACTGCAAGCCTGTGGAGCAGGGTTACAGCAGGTACTGCCTTGAGATTCGTGGATGACCGGTGGATTCTCCATGTGCGGCGGATCCATCCTATGCGGCGGGTAATGTGGAACATCGTGTTCGAAACGAGGAGCAGGCGGACCCGGCTCGCGCGGCGGAGACGGCGGGGGCACACCATCGCGGACTCGCGGTGGGACCACTTCGTTTCGCGTGTCAGACTGTGCGACTCGAGTTTCCACCGCGCGATAGCGGTACGGCGTGGCTCGGACAGCCGCCGATACGCTGCTCGCTCCAAAGGCAACGAGAGTCAAACAACCAACGAATTGAAGCCAAAACGTTCGCATAAGTCTTCCTTTTCATTGTGAGGCTCGGTTTTCAAGGCGGGACTAACCCGAAGCGTTAGTGCGTCCTGCTGGGGGCTGACGATAACGGCCACCGAAACCATGATCCCGCCATATTCAACTGTCAATTTGGGAATCTGGGAAAAATCTGCGGCGAGGTAGGGAACATACTGGTCATGCTCAATCTAGGATTCTTGGGAAAGGCGGGGAATCGCCAGGTCCGTGCCGATAATCAGACCCAAGGTCGTGGAGTCGCTTCTCAAAATGGACGGCGCTCCGTTCCGCAGCCAGCCAGGGAGGTTGAGATGTCAAGCAGCTTATGGACAATGATGGTCGTGGTGGCATTAGGAGGCGGACCTTTCGGCTGTCCGACCTGTCAATCTGGTGGCTATGACAATGGTTCGTATGCCGGAGCGCCCATGAGTGGCGGCTATTCCGGTGGCGGCTACTACGGAGGAGCCAGTTACGCAGGTGGCGGGGCTGGCGGTGGAATCTATTCCACCGGCATGGGGCTGAATCCTTACAGCGGCAGTAACGGTGACACACTGCTGCCCTGGGATAGCCAGGAAGCTTGGATGCACGGATATTTCCAAGAAATTTCTCCGTACAGCGGCTATCACTTTTACCGGCCTTACAATTACAAACACGTCTTCTCGCAAGCCGACCTCGCCTACCGCTGGGGACAACCGCACGGAATGCCCTATTCGCAACAGTGGTGGCACAAGTATCAAGACCGAGCGGCGATGAATCCGGGCGTGCAAGCTCATGTCTCGCAGGCCGATGCTTATCAATCGGAGATGGCTCGGTTGCGAGCCTGGCGCGATTTCCAAGCGGAGCAACAGCGGATTAGCCCCGCTTCGGTTCAGGCTCCTGCGATGAACAGCATGCCGACTTCGCAGATCGGCCCGCGGCTCGGCGATCCGGCGCAGTTTTCCGCAATCCAGCCAGCGATTGACCAACAGCGCGGCTCGCACCCTTACGTGGTTCCGGCGACTCCCTCACCCTCGCAGTCACGATCCGCGCAGATGCCGATCATCCCTGAATTCAATCCGTCGGCTTTGCCGAATCGTCGTTGAGTCAACGGGCGTTGCGGGCTGCGTCGCAGTCCTTCGCGTTTGTGATCGTGATCGTTCATTTGAACAAACAACCCGGATTTGTCCGGGTTTTTTCGCTGCTCGAAACATTGATCAAGACGACCGGTGTTTTTGGCGATTGCAGTTCGTTGGAAAATTTTCCCCGGATCATCACTCCGTGACGGGAATTCTGACAAGCAGTTCGGTATCCTGGCTTTGATATTCCGAAGTGTCCACATCACATAAAGGGACGCGGCATGGGTCGCTGACCAGACTTCGGGGGAAACAAACGAAACCAGAGGAACAAACATGAAGAAGCTCACTGCCTTGTTGGGATGCGGATTGGCGGCGTTCGCCATCGGTTGCGGAGAAGAGGGTGCGAAGCCGACTGGCAGCGTTGCACCGACAGCAATGGACAAGTCCTATATGGAAAAGATGCAAAAGTCTGCTGAAGCGGCCAAAGAGGCGGGGGAAGTGGCCAAGGATGCCGCCAACGACGCAACAGAGGCGGTTAAAGAGGCAGCAAAGGACGCTGTCGATGCGACCAACGAAGCGGTGAAAGATGCGAAGGATGCTGTCAAAAAGGAGGCTGATGCCGCGAAAGAGTCTGTCAAAGAAGCCACTAAAGAAGGGGGCGACGCGACCAAGGAAGAGAGCAAGTAAGCCCGAACAACAATCTCAGGCCCTGGCTGAATCGCCAGAGGAGTGCCGTCAGGTGCAGAAATCGATTCCCGCCGATGAAAGTTTCCGCGAGGTAGCCTCATTGGTGGGAATTTTTTTGAACGGCTCTGTATCCTGAGTCCGTAATCCGAAGTGATCAGGTTGAGGAAGGCGGCATGGCCCGCAAGCCAGACTTCGGTGAGACTGACTTATAACCAGGGGAACAGCATGAAGAAGTTAGTAGCCTTATTAGGATGTGGATTGACGGCCTTTGCCATTGGTTGTGGAGATGGTGGCGGCACGTCGACACCGACGACTGTACCAGATCCCGCAAAGATGGTGATGCCGGCAATGCCCGCACTTCCGGGAGCGGCCGATCCGAGCGGCGAAGAGAAGAAAGAAGACGCCAAGCCCGAAGAGAAAAAAGAAGAGGACGCCAAGCCTGAAGAGAAGAAGGAAGACGCCAAACCCGAAGAGAAAAAAGAAGAAGACGCCAAGCCTGAAGAGAAAAAGGAGTAACGCGGACTTATTCTGCAACTTCGATTTCGAACGAATTGGTTCATTGAACGTCGCGGCATTTGTCGCGGCGTTTTTCTTTGATCACCCTGAAACTTGATGAATGCGACCCGAGCCGGTGCAATGCCCACTTCGTTATCAGCAATTGACAGCACAACACATCAATTAGGGAGAACCTTCATGTTGCACTCGATGAATTCCGGCGTTCTCAAGTGGTTGACGGGGTGCATTCTGATTTCCGGGATTTCCGCGAGTGGCCACGGCCAGGACGTGGGTTCTCTGCCGAACACAAAAACGCTGACAATCGCCGAGCCACTGGACCAATACATGGTCGGCGGGATTGATCGGTTCGCCTTGCGGGAGTTGGCCGATTCGCCGAATCGACGCGAGGCGAAGTGGAAACGAGACTATTCGTCCGCCGAGGTGTACCAAAAAAGCATTGCTGGGAATCGCAACCGTTTACTGAAGATCATCGGTGCGGTCGATGCGCGAGTTGCGAATACGGCGATTGAATTGTTGACGACGACCGAAAGAAGCTCGCAAGTGGCTGCGAACGATCTGATTGAAGTCGATGCGGTGCGTTGGCGAGTGCTTGACGGGATCACGGCCGAAGGGCTGTTGTTGCAACCGACGAAAGAAGTCAAAGCCCGTGCGATCGTGCTGCCCGACGCTGATTGGACGCCGGAGCAAATCTGTGGTCTTGTGGTGGGCGTTGATCCGAAATCGCAGTTGCCGAAGCGGTTGGCGGAGTCGGGCGTGCAGGTGTTGGTGCCGATGTTGATCAGCCGCGACGACACGTTTTCGGGCAGCCCATATGTGGCATTCACGAATCAGCCACATCGCGAGTACGTTTATCGCATGGCGTTCGAGATGGGTCGACATGTCATCGGCTACGAAGTTCAAAAGGTGTTGGCGGCAGTCGATATTTTCACGCGGCTAAACGTGGCCGAGAAGAACGATTTGCCGATCGGCGTGGCGGGTGTCGGTGAAGGTGGTTTGCTGGCGTTGTTCTCCGGCGCGGCCGATCCGCGAATTAATGCCGTGTATGTGTCGGGATACTTCCAGCAGCGTGAAGCCGTTTGGGACGAGCCGATTTATCGCAACGTCTGGTCACAGTTGACGGAGTTCGGCGATGCGGAATTGGCGGCTATGATCGCGCCGCGGTTGTTGGTAATCGAAGCCGCCGCTGTTCCGGAAACCAAAGGTCCGGCCGCGCCAAAGCCAGGACGGCGGGGCGGGGCGGCTCCAGGAAAAATTCAAACCTGCAACTTGGGTTCGGTGAGACTTGAGGTTGATCGGGCGCGGCCGCATTTCGAAAAGCTCAAGGCGGCTGACAAACTCTTCTTCCGCGCGAGTGGCGAAGGGGACGGCCCGGCCTTTGGCGATCTGACCGCGCCCGTGTTTGCGACCGGCTTGAATGTTTCGATGCTGTCGCCAGGGAAGGACTTGGCAAACATTTCGATCTTCACTGACCCGAATGTTCGACAGCAAAGTCAGATCAAGGAGATGACTGTCTTCACACAGAACCTGCTGCGGCTCAGCAACAAAGTGCGCGACCAAGTCTGGTCGAAGGGGAATCGAACTTCGGTCGAGTCTTGGGTCAAGTCGGCCGACGAATTGCGCGAGTCGGTATATGCCGAACTGATTGGCAAGCTGTCGCCGTCAACTATGCCGCTCAACCCGCGTACGCGCGAGTTCAAAAACGTTGAACCGGACATGCCGTACAAAGCCTATGAAGTCATGCTCGATGTCTACCCGGATGTGATTGCTCAGGGGGTACTGCTAATTCCGAATGACATCAAGACGGGCGAGAAACGCCCGGTGGTTGTTTGCCAACACGGGTTGGAAGGTTTGCCGGTTGACACGATTCGGACTGACGTAGATGGCTTCAAGTATTACTCGGCGTTCTCGTCCGAGTTGGCGAAACGCGGGTTCATCACCTACGCACCGCAGAATCCGTATCGCGGACGAGACGCATTCCGCACGTTGCAGCGGAAGTCAAACCCACTGGGACGCTCGCTGTTCAGCTACATCATCCCACAACATGAGCGAACGCTCGAATGGCTGGCCTCGTTGCCGTTCGTCGATGCGGATCGTTTGGCGTTTTACGGGTTGTCGTATGGTGGCAAGACAGCGGTTCGCGTCCCGCCGATGCTCGTGCCGCAACCGGGCAAACCAGGATATTGCCTCTCGATTTGCTCAGCCGACTACAACGAATGGGTCAAGAAGAACACGTCCGACGAAGACGGTTACAGCTACGTCTTCACCAACGAGTACGAAATCTTCGAGTGGAACATGGGCCACGTCGCCAACTACGCGGAGCTGTCGTATTTGATGACCCCGCGTCCGTTCATGGTCGAGCGCGGCCACGACGACGGAGTGGCTCCTGACGAATGGGTCGCTTGGGAGTTTTCCAAGGTCAAACGTCATTACGACAAGCTCGGCATCGGTAATCAAACCGAGATTGAATTCTTCATCGGCCCGCACAAAATCAACGGTGTCGCGACGTACGAGTTCTTGCATCGGCATCTGAAGTGGCCGAAAAAGTAGCCGAACTCGTGAGAGTTCGGGCAGACTCGCAAGACGGAAGTCTCACGACTTCGGCTTCAGATCGACGGCGCGGTTGTTTCGTTTTACGCGACGCCAATTCGCAACAGGATTTTTCCGGAGCGGCCTGAGTCTTCGGCGGCACGAGTTGCGTCGGTCACTCGGTCAAGCGAAAAGACCTCGCCAATGCTAGATGACAGCGTGCCGTCTTGGATCAGCGAGGAGACGGTGCGGATGAGTTTGATCTTGGCGAACAGGCTCAAATTCGGCATCCAGCGTGCCAGCCAAAAGCCCTCGACCGAGGCACCGGGAGTCATCAGGTCTCGCGGGGAAAAACTGAGCGGTTCGGGAGAGAGCGTGCCGTAAACCAGCAGTCGGCCTCCCGGCGCGAGGCACTTCACGACGGCCGAGCCGGTCGCGCCTCCTACGGGGTCAATGGCGAAGCGGACGCCTCGACCGCCGGTTAGGCGGTGAACTTCGTTTCGCAGATCTTCGAGCGACTGCCGGATCGGATCAAACACGATGACATTTTTCGCACCCAGCGTGAGCAACGCGGCTCGTTGCTCCGCTCGACGGACGACATTCAACGTCTGGAATCCGAAGCGATGTCCGAGACGAATCACCATTTTTCCGAGTTCACTTGCTGCAGCGGTTTGCAGCAGCCAGTCACCAGCGGGCACGTTGAGCACGCGGCGAGTCATCGCGAAGGCAGTGGTCGGGTTCACGAAAAACGTGGCCCCTTGTTCGTTGGGAAGTGCACTTGGCAGTGGTACCGCTTGTTTGGCGAGCACGGTGGTTCGTTCTTGCCAGTTGCCGTTGATGCCGTTGAGCAGCGCGACTCGCTTGCCGACGATCAGCTTGCCGAGCAAACCGCCGCCGGACGCTTCGACGATGCCGACGCCCTCATAACCCGGTGTACAGGGGAGTTGCGGTAGCTTGCCGTACACGCCGCGAATCGTCATTAAGTCGGACGGGTTGATCGGACTGAGCAGCATCCGTACGAGGACTTCGCCAGGCTTGGGTTGCGGCGGCTGGATATCACGAAGTTGCAAGACATCGGCTGGTTCGCCGAAGCGATCGAATTGGATGGACTTCATCGGTGTGGCGAAGAACGTGATGACAGATAAGCCGTAGTCGAACTTGTGAGTGCTTGGAGGTTTTTTTGCCCGCCGTCCGAAGTCTCACGACTTCGGCTACGTGAAAAACTCCGGCTCACTTGTCATGCTTGTCCTTTTTCTTTCTAGGTCGGAAGAACCGCATGGATTGGAGGACGACGACCTTGCGTCGGGCGATGCGGACGCCAAACGCGATCAGACGATTTCGCCAGCCAGGGACGACGAATTGTTTGCCTCGTTCGAGAGCTTTGAGGGCGGCTTTGACGACTTGTTCGGTAGTCTGCGAATGATGTTTTTTTAGCCATTCGGGGACTTTGGCTACTTCAAAGAACTCGGTCTGAGTGGCTCCGGCACAGAGCGCCAGTACGGTGACTCCGCGGTCTCGGCACTCGGCCCACAGGGCTTCGCTGAAATGTAAGTTGAAGGCTTTCGTCGCGGCATACACGGGCATGTAAGCGACCGGCTGAAACCCGGCGACCGACGACGAATTGATGATGCCGCCGTGCCCGCGCTGCAACATTCCGGGCAGAATTTGATAGGTCAGTTCGGTGAGTGCTCCGGTGTTGAGCTGAATCAGCCGCGACATTTGGGCGACGTCGGTTTCTTCGATGGTCCCGACAAACGAGAAGCCGGCGTTGTTGATCAGCAGTTCGATCGTGATCCCCTTGGCCTGAATTCTGTCCCAGATGCGTTGGGGTTCGGTGGGATCGCTGAGGTCGCCTGCGATGATTTCGGTTTTTGTCCCGTGCCGTGTGTGTAGTTCGGCGGCCAGCGCTTCGAGTCGTTCACGTCGGCGAGCGGTCAGAACCAGGTGCATTCCGCGAGCAGCCAGACGCTGGGCGAATTCGGCTCCGATGCCGGACGAGGCTCCGGTGATCAAGGCCCAGCGATCCGCATACACTTCGATCACGCTGTTCTCCGGGATGCACTCGGGGTCGATGGCTCGTTTATCGGGAATCAGATTGATGTTTACGTTTTCTCTGCGCTCTTCGCCCGTCTGCGATGCAAAATGGAGCCAGTTGCACCGCAGACGGGCGAAGAGCGCAGAGAAAACAACATATCGGAGTACGCCCCACTTCAAAATTTTCGGTCACGGATCGTAACACAACGTCGAATCATCGCAACCAACGGGAAATCATCATGGCTCATCACAGTCTGTCTCGATCAGAAGTCCGTGCGGTTGACGAGCGGGCCGTGTGCGAATTTGGGATGACTGGGTTGGTCTTGATGGAAAACGCCGGGCGCGGCGCGGCCGAGTGTTTGATTGGATTGGGGGTTCAGGGGTCGGTTGTCATTTGTTGTGGCAAGGGAAACAACGGGGGTGATGGCTTCGTGATGGCTCGGCATTTGGAATCGTCTGGCGTCGACGTGCGTGTTCTGTTGTTGGCGAATCCGTCAGAGTTGGCGGGTGATGCGGCGGCGAATTGGCGGATACTCGAATTGGCGGGGACGCCGAGGCGAGTTCTTGGCCAGCAGGTCGATCCGGCAGAGATCACGCATGAATGCAGTCAGGCCGATTGGGTCGTTGATGCGTTGCTTGGCACGGGGACGGTGGGCGCGATTCGCGAGCCGTATTGTTCGGCGATTGCGGCGATCAATCGATCGGGCCGAAGAGTGTTTGCGGTCGATTTGCCGTCTGGGTTGGATTGCGACTTGGGAACACCGATCAGCGTCGATCAACACGGTGTGGATCAATGCGTGATCGCGACTCACACGGTGACCTTCGTGGCCCTGAAACGCGGATTTGAGAATCCGGTGTCGCGGCAATTCACCGGGGCGATCACTGTTGTGGGGATTGGGATTCCGCAAATGCTGATGGCAGCCGTGTTGATTCGATCGGCAGTTTCGTAGCGATGAACAGACCCTATTGATCGCGGCCACAATGTCAGCAGTACTTCGAAACTGTCAAACATTGCCGATTGTTACCGGCCTATCACTCGATCTGGCTGTGCCGAGGCCAACGATTTGATTTGCGCATCGGGATTTTCCGGGCCGATAGCACTTCCAGAGAACCGGTCTGTTCGATTCCTCCAGCACAATCAGCCCGTTGAGCTGCGCTGGACAGCCACAAAGCAAATTCATGGCGATCGATCACAATCGGCAGGGAGGCTTACCGTGCGTATTTCTTGTTGGTTGCGAAACTGGCCGCGTCGTGGAAACGTGAGAATGGTTCATTCGGTTCCCCGCCAGGTGGAACTGCTGGAGTCGAAAGAATTGCTGACGGTTTCGGCATTGATTTTCAGCGGTTCGCAGTTGGAAATCACGATGACCGGCGACGACGACGTGCGACTGAGTTCGTTGAACGGCAACTTGCTGCTGGAAGCAGCGCAAAACGGCAACGTCTTGCAGCCGTTCGTGGGATTGGGCACGATTGCGGCCAGTTCGATCCAAACGATTCAAATCAACGGTGGTGACGAGGCCAACACAATCGACTTGCGGTTGCTGACGGCGGCGGCGTTTTCGTCGCTTACTAGCATTCAGATCAGCGGCCATCATGGCGATGACCTGATCAACGGCAGCGATGCGTTTTCCGAGAGCCTGTCGGGCAACGATGGCAACGACACGTTGATTGGCGGAGCTGGAAACAACACGCTCGTGGGCGGCGACGGCGGCGACGATATTCAGTCGGGTGGCGGCAACGACAGCGTACTCGGTGGTGACGGCAGCGACTCGATTCAAACGGCTGGCGGCAACGACACGGTCGATGCCGGGAACGGTTCCGACACGATCCGTCTGGGCGACGGCGACGACAGCGTGTTCGCAGGGAACGGAGAAGACTCGATCTTCGGCGATGGGGGCAATGACAATCTGAACGGCGACGGTGGTGCCGACACAGTTGATGGGGGCGACGGCAACGATTTGATTCGAGGCGGTGAGCTTGTCGACAGTCTGCTGGGAGGCAATGGCAACGATACCGTCTTTGGTCAAGCTGGCAACGACATCATTGATGGCCAAGCGGGCGACGACAGTCTATTCGGCGATGGCGGACGTGATCGAATGCAAGGTGGCGACGGCAACGACACGGTGAACGGCGGCACGGCCGATGACACCATGGAAGGGGGCAATGGCAACGACAGTCTGCTGGGAGGGGCCGGCAACGACACGATGTACGACGATTTTGAAATGGCTGCCAACAGCTTCATCGGGTTTGACACTCTGTTGGGCCAAGGGGGGGATGACACGCTGTTCGGGGTCGGCGGCGCGGACTCGCTGGTGGGTGGCGACGGTAACGATCTGTTGGACACGCGCGTGGCTGGCTTGGTCATTGACGATCTGACGGTGAATGAAGGGGACGTCACAAACGTGGTCAATGTGGTCGTGCGACTGGTTGTACCCAGTTCAGTGACGGTCACGGCCAACTTTGCGACGTTCTCGGACGGCACGAATTTGGGGGGGACGGCGATCGCCGCAAACGATTACGACGGCACCACCGGAACCATCACGTTCGCGCCGGGCGAAACGATGAAGACGATTCCCGTGACGATTCGCGGCGACACGACCGTTGAGACCGATGATACATTCTTCGTAAACCTGACTGGGGTCACGAATGCCCGGCTGAACGATGGCCAAGCCGAAGTCCGTTTGATCAATGACGACATTATTCCACCGCCGCCAATTTTGGACGTGTTGCTGCTGGTCGATGACACCGGCAGTTTTCAACAGGCCGGGCCGACATTGGTTACCAGTTTTCCGAGCATCATCGCCCAACTTCAGGCACTTTACCCCGGCGGCGATTTTGCCTTCGGTATCACTCGGTTTGAAGACTATGCGAACGGAGGTTCCGCATCGGGACTCGATCACTCGTTCATTCTCAACCAACCGATCATCACCGACGATACGCTGAACTTCCAAGCGGCGATCGATGCCGCACTCAATCGCTCGGCTCCTGGATTTGGTGGCTCTGGACCAGAAAGTGCCATCGAAGGTCTGTTCCAGATTGCGACCGGACTCGGGTTCGACGGCAATCAGGACGGCGACACGACGGATAGCGGTCCGGCGGGTCCGGCGACAACTCAAACGTCACAGGGGAATGGCGTTGGCGATGTGCCGAACTACAGCACTTTCCAACCGGACCTCGCCAACAATGTGCTGCCGCCCACAGTCCCGGTCCCGGCAACGCCAGTGGACGGGGTCGGATTCCGGCCCGGCGCGCGGCATATTGTGTTATTGGCCACAGATGCTCCCTTCACGCTGTCGGCCACCGATTCCGCCGCGATTTACACGGGAATTGGAGGGGTCACGGTTCCGGGTATTCAGTTGACTCAAGGAGGTGGCTTGGGCGACGCACCAACGAATGGCGCGTTGATTCAAGCGACCGTGAACGCGTTGATCGCCGACGGGATCGAAGTGGTGGGACTGGGTGATACGATCGGCTTTTACACCCCGCCGTCAACGCCCCGCCCGCAACTGGAAGGACTGTCCATTCTGACAGGAGCCATTAACAAGACGACGACGCCACTCGAAAATGGAATTACTCCTGGCCCGTCGGCGGATGACATCCAACCGGGTCAACCGCTGTTCTTTGAAATTAATCCCGGTGACGCGGCGGGCTTAGCCAACGCGGTTGTTTTGGGAATTACTGGGTCGGTCGGAACGATCTTGCCGCCACCACCACCGCCACCACCACCGCCGCCAGCCTTGCCCGGTCCGCAGGATGACACCTTGTTGGGTGGTGCGGGGAACGACACATTGCTGGCCGGTGACTTCAACGACTTATTGAATGGCGGCGGCGACAACGACGACATTCAAGCGGGCGGTGGCAATGACAGTGTCCTGGGTGGCAGCGGGGCCGACACACTTTTGGGTCAGTCCGGCGACGACACGCTCAATGGCCAAGGAGGCATCGACATCCTGGTCGGCGACACCGGTCACGACGTACATATCTGGGAAGGGGACGCCAGCGGGAATGACACGATCTCGGACGTCACCGGAGACAACACGCTGCGAGTACAGACCGGCGCAGCTGCCAACACCGTGAACGTCACGGTCGTGGACGATAATGTGCGCGTGTCCGAAGGGACGCGTAGTGTCACGGTGAATCTGACGTTTAACACCATCGTGATCGATGCCGGTGACGGCGCGGACATCGTCAATATCGGCGATCTGTCGCTGGCTCGTGGCGCGGTGCTGAGCGTCCTCGGCGGACTGGGCAATGATCTGTTGTCGTCCGTCGGCAATCCGGGTGGCGATGTGCGATTGCAAATGGATGGCGGCGATGGGAATGACACTCTGCTCGGCGGAGCCGGCGAAGAAACGCTGCTCGGCGGTACGGGAATCGACAGCCTCAACGGTGGTGCCGGCAATGACACGCTCGATGGCGGACTCGGAAACGACAAAGCCGATGGTGGCGATGGCGATGATTCGATCGTCGGCGGACTCGGGCACGATTCGCTGTTGGGTGGCAACGGCAACGATCTGATGTTCGGCGGCGACGGCGATGACACGCTGAACGGCGGCTTCGGCAACGACACGCAGTCCGGTGAGAAT